>NZ_JBEZGA010000012.1:71295-204163 GCF_040649715.1 Micromonospora sp. NPDC048887
CTGGCGGACGGTCCCGCGTCGGACGGGGAGCCGCCGGTCCTGGCGGACGGTCCCGCGTCGGACGGGGAGCCGCCGGTCCTGGCGGACGGTCCCGCGTCGGACGGGGAGCCGCCGGTCCTGGCGGACGGTCCCGCGCCGGACGAGGTGTCGCTGGTTCCGGCCGAGGGTGCGGGTCCGGGCGGCGAGCCGTCGGTTCCGGCGGACAGAGCCGGATCGGGGGGTGAGCGTCGGGCCGTGCGGACGGCGGGCACGGCGGCTGTGCGAGCCGCGTTCCGCAGGCAGCGGCGCGGCGAGCGGCTGGACGACGACGAGGTGGCCTGGCTGACGGTGCTCCTCGCCCACGTGGCGGTGCGCGACCACGCCTGGTCCCGCACCGATGGCCGGGACGACGACATCAGCCTCTGGACGGACGTGCTGCGACGCGCCGAGCCGGACCTGACCGCCGCGCCGGGATGTCTGCTCGCGTTCGCCGCCTGGCGAGCCGGACACGGGGCCCTCGCGGCTGTCGCCCTGGAACGGGTGCTGTCCGCCCACCCCGGCTACTCGCTCGCGGTGCTGCTCGACGAGGCGCTCCGGCGCGGAGTCGCCCCGTCCGCGCTGGACGGGTGGCCCGGTTCCGACGACGGCGCGGTCCTGCGACGCCGCCGACGCCGGCCACGCCGGTAGCCGCCACCCGCCGCCGTGCGCGCCCGCTGAGCGGTCAGCACCGAGACGCACGCCCCGGTGAGCGGTCAGCCGATGCGCGCCGCGCCGGTGTAGACGTTCATTGTCGGCCCGCGCAGGAAGCCGACCAGCGTCATCCCCGCCTCCTCGGCCAGCTCGACCGCGAGCGTGCTGGGCGCGGACACCGCCGCGAGCAGCGGCACACCCGCCATCCACGCCTTCTGGGTGAGTTCGAAGCTGGCCCGTCCGGAGACCAGCAGCACATGCCCGGCCAGCGGCAGCCGCCCTTCCCGGGTGGCCCAGCCGAGCACCTTGTCCACCGCGTTGTGCCGCCCGACGTCCTCGCGCAGCACGACCAGCTCCCCGTCGGCGGTGAAGAGGCCGGCGGCGTGCAGGCCGCCGGTGCGGTCGAAGGCACGCTGCGCGGCGCGCAGCCGGTCCGGCAGCCCGGCCAGCAGCTCGGCGGTGACCACCAGTGGGTCGTCCCGCACCGGGAACTGCGAGCGGGTCCGCACCGACTCGATGCTCGCCTTGCCGCACACGCCGCACGAGCTGGTGGTGTAGAAGTTGCGCGACGGGTCGGTGACGGGCTCGGGCACGCCGGGCGAGAGCACCACGTCGACCACGTTGTAGGTGTTCGGGGTCTCCACCCCGGCGCAGAGCTGCGCGGTGTGCACGTCCTCCGCCGACCGGATCAGCCCTTCGGTGAGCAGGAAGCCGATCGCCAGGTCCAGGTCGTCGCCGGGCGTACGCATCGTCACCGCCAGCGGCCGGCGCCGGCCCGGACCGGCCGCACCGACGCGGATCTCCAGCGGCTCCTCCACGGCCAGGGTGTCCTGCCGCCGGATCCGCCCCCTGCCGTCCCCGGCCGCGCCGAGGTCGATCCGCAGCACACCA
Organism: Micromonospora sp. NPDC048887; assembly: GCF_040649715.1. NCBI lineage: Bacteria > Bacillati > Actinomycetota > Actinomycetes > Micromonosporales > Micromonosporaceae > Micromonospora > Micromonospora sp. NPDC048887. The sequence continues at coordinate 72,856 of NZ_JBEZGA010000012.1, forward strand.
CGCCGATCCGTCGCCCGTCCCATGCCGCCATCCTCCCCGGGCACCCCGCCGCCCGCACGTCGCCCCAGGTCTTCCCGCCTTCCCCGGCCCTCGGCCGGCCCCGGCCAGCCCTCGGCCCGATGATCGATACCAGTTCGGTGAAGTGGCGGTACCGGAGGCCTGGATTCCCCACCACTTCGGTGAGGAACAGTCGATGAACGCCGGACAACGCCGGGCGCCGGCCCGGGTGGGGAAGCGGCGGTTGTGGCTGTGGCTACTGTGAGGCGGTGACGGGGTACGCGGCGATCCTGCTCGCCGGTGGCGCGGCCCGGCGGATGGGCGGGGTGGACAAGCCGGCCCGTGCGGTCGGCGGCCGGCCGATGCTGCACCGGGTCCTGGACGCCGTGACCGACGCGGACCAGCGGATCGTGGTCGGCTCGTCCGGCCCGGTGCCCAGTGGAGTCCGGACGACCCGGGAGGAGCCGCCCGGTGGCGGTCCGGTGGCCGCCACGGCGGCCGGGTTGGCGCTGCTCGACCCGGGTACGACGACTGTCGCCCTGCTCGCCGCCGACCTGCCGCTGCTCACCGCCGCGGCGGTGGCCGAGCTGCGACGCGCCCTCGCCGCCCCGACCGCCGGGCCGGAAGACGCCCTGATCGCCGGGCCGGATGACGCGCTGGCCGCCGGACGGCAGGCGCTGGATGGGCCCGCCGTCGCGCTCGCCTGCTATGTGGACGGGGACGGCCGCCGTCAGCACCTCTGTGCCCTCTGGCGGGTGCCCGCTCTGCGGGCCGCCCTCGACCGGCTCGCCGCGACGCGCGACGGCTCGCTCGACGGTGCGCCGGTACGCGGGCTGCTCGCCGGGGTTCCGGTACGGGAGGTGTCCTGGTCCGGCTCAGGGCCGCCGCCCTGGTTCGACTGCGACACTGACGAGGACGTACGCCGGGCGGAGGAGTGGACGAGATGACGGTGCTTGACGACTGGGTGACGGCGGTCTGCGCCGAACTGGACCTGGACCCGGCGGGGGTGCCCGTGTCGGCAGTGCTCGACGTGGCCCGGGACGTGGCCCACCAGGTGGTCCGGCCCGGTGCGCCGGTCACCGCGTACCTGCTGGGGGTGGCGGTGGGGCGCGGCGCGGACCCGGCCGCGGCGGCCGAGCGGCTCATCGCCCTGGCCGGCTCCTGGCCGGTGGACCTGGGCGGTTCCACACCGAAGGAATAGCGCCTCGCGCGGGATTCGGTCCCCCTCGCGCCTGGGTAGGGTGGCGGGAACGGACGGAGGCGATCTATGACGGCAGACCACCCCTCGGCGCCGGAGCACCACGCCACCGGCGCCACGCCGGAGCACCACGAGCCGATCCTGCTCGACGAGCCGACCACTGCTGATCTCCGCGCCAAGGTCACCGAGGCCTGGCGCGAGTTCGCCCGGGCGCTCGCCGACCGGCTGCGCGGGCTGCCCACGGGCGGGCATCTGGAGGTGACGCTCGACCCGACCGCCTCGGGCACGGGGGACGCCGTCTACTCGGTGAGCGTGGACGCCGGCGAGGAGGGACGCCTCTCGGCCCGCGCGGTCGGCAACGCCACGCTGCCGCAGGGCTACCGGCTGGACCGGGCGGCGGTGGCCGACATGGTGGCGCTCGGCTGGTCACCGCCGGGTGTGGTGCCGGGCTCCGGCGAGCAGTTCGGGCTGGACTGCGGCGCCGACGAGGCGACCCGGCTGGCCGCCGTGCTGTCCCGGACGCTGCGCGACGTCTACGGCGCCCCGCATCCCGCCTTCCTGGTCTACCTGGTGCACGACACCGAGGGTGAGCCGTTGCCTGTGGAACCGCTCGGCACCGCTCGCAGCGAGTTCGGCCCGGACCGCGACGTCGAGGCCGACCTGGACGAGGCGCTGGCCGCGGCGGCGGCCGCCCAGGCCGGCGAGAACGACGTGCTGGCGCTGGCGGAGCGGGTCCGCACCGTCGTGTCGACGATGCTGAAGTCCACGTCCGACAAGCTCCAGGTCGACTCCGACGGTGACATAAACATCCGGGCCGGGTCGGCCATGGTCTTCGTCCGGGTGCGGGACAACCCGCCGCTGGTGGACGTCTTCTCGCCGGTGCTGACCGAGGTCGAGCCGACCGAGCGCCTGTATGTGAAGCTCTCCGAGTTGACCAACCGGATGCCGATCGGCCGGCTCTACTGCGCCGACGACACGGTGTGGGCGTCGATCCCGGTCTTCGGCCGCAACTTCCAGGCCACCCATCTGATGCTCGCGGTGCAGGTGATGACCGGTCTCGCCGACGAGCTGGACGACCGTCTGCACGGCGAGTTCGGCGGCAAGCGCTTCTTCGGCGAGGGCGACAAGCCGGCCCGGGCCGAGGACCACCGCACCGGCATGTACCTCTGAGCCGGATCAGCGTACGTCGAGCAGGGTCTTGCCGACGGTCTCCCGCGCCTCGATCGCGGCGTGCGCGGCGGCGGCCCGGTCCAGCGGGAAGCGCTGCCCGATCAGGGGGCGCAGCCGTCCGGCGGCGCCCTCGGCGAGCGCCGCCTCGGTGAGGGCGCGCAGCTCGTCCGGGCCGGGTCGTGGGCTCAGCAGCGTGACGCCGCGTGCGGCGGCCGCCTCGGCCGGGATGTCCGCCCAGGTGCCGCCGGCCAGCCCGAAGCTGAGCATCCGCCCGCCGCGGTCCAGCAGGCCGAACGCCTCCCGGGCGATCGACCCGCCGACGCCGTCGAACACCACGTCGACCGCGCCGACGGCGTCCCGGACGCGGTCGGTCCAGCCGGCCTGCCGGTAGTCGACCACCACGTCGAGGCCGGCGGCGCGGAGCAGGTCGACCTTGCGGGCGCCACCGGCGGCGGCCACCACCGTCGCCCCGGCCGCCGCCGCCGACTGCGTGAGCAGCGACCCGACGCCACCGGCCGCCGCCTCGACCAGGACCCGGTCACCCCGCCGCAGCCCGGCAGCCCGCGCCAGCATGAGGGCGGTCCGGCCGTCGGCCATCAGCGCCACCGCCGCGTCCAGCGGCAACCCCGGGGGTACGGGGACCGGCGCGGCCTGGTCGACCACGACGCGCTCGGCGTACCCGCCGGTGCCGCCGGTGGCGGTGACCACGACGCGGCCGGCGAGCGCCGGGTCGGCGTCCGGTCCCAGCGCGGTGATCGTGCCGCCGACCCCGTTGCCGGGGATCACCGGCAGTTCGGCGCCGAACGGCCCGAAGCCGCTGGCCCGGAACATCGTCTCGACGAACGTGATGTTCGCGTGTGCCACGTCGACGAGCACCTGGCCCGGTCCGGGTGCCGGGTCGGGTGCCGTCCCGGGCACGAGCACCTCCGGTCCGCCGAACTCCCGCAGCCACACCGCACGCATACCGCCTCCTCGTCTTCCGCCGGACACGAGTGCACGACATGAAGCGAGGTTGAGGTCAAGGGGTGGACGGCCCGACGCCCGGGGACTCGACCAGCCGGGAGAGCACGATGGTGCTGCGGGACGAGGTGACGAACGATTCGGCGCGCAGCCGTTCCAGCGCCTCCTCCAGGTGGGAGATGTCCGCGGCGCGCAGGTGCACGAGCGCGTCCGCCTCCCCGGAGACGGTGTACGCGCCGACCACCTCGGGATGCCGGCGGGCGGCGGCGCCGATCTGCGCCGGTGTGGTCCGGCCGGCGCAGAACAGCTCGACGAACGCCTCGGTGGTCCAGCCGACCGCGGCCGGGTCGACGACGGCGGTGAACCCCCGGATCACCCCGGCGGATCGGAGGCGGTCGACCCGTCGCTTGACGGCGGGGGCGGAGAGTGACACCCGGCTGCCGATGTCCGCGTACGAGGCGCGAGCATCCGCGACGAGTAGCGCAATGATTCGCTGGTCAACCGCGTCAATCTGCAACGTTCTGCTCCCCGGAAGCAATGCTTTTGGCTGTTACCAAAGTTGTACCGTACCTACTCTTGGTGACCGTGAACCAGCAGCGAGTCCCGCGAAAGCGGACATATCTCATGTGCTCGCCCGAGCACTTCACGGTCGAATACGCGATCAACCCGTGGATGGACGTGACCACGCCGGTCGACGCCGACCTGGCGGTCAAGCAGTGGGACCGGCTGCGGGAGACGCTCGTCGGGCTGGGGCACGAGGTGCACCTGCTCACCCCCGAGGCGGGCCTGCCGGACATGGTCTACGCCGCGAACGGCGCCTTCGTGGTCGACGGCACCGCCTACGGCGCCCGGTTCAAGCACGAGCAGCGGTCCGCCGAGGCTGCCGCGCACCGGGCGTTCTACGAGGAGCGGGGCTGGCGGTTCATCGCACCGAGCGAGACGAACGAGGGCGAGGGTGACTTCGCGTACCTGCCGGACGCGCACGGCGGCCTGATCCTCGCCGGCTACGGCTTCCGGACCGAGCCGGCCGCGCACGCCCAGGCGCAGGAGGCGCTCGGCCGGCCGGTGGTCTCGTTGCACCTGGTCGATCCGCGCTTCTACCACCTGGACGTCGCGCTGGCCTCGATCGACGACGAGAACATCGTCTACTACCCGGGCGCCTTCTCCCACGCCAGCCAGCAGGTGCTGGCCCAGCTCTTCCCGGACGCGATCGTCGCGGACGACGAGGACGCGCTGGCGTTCGGCCTGAACCTGGTCAGCGACGGGCTCAACGTGGTGCTGAACAACGAGGCGACCCGGCTGGCCGGCACGCTGAAGGCGGCCGGCTACCACCCGGTCGGAGTGGAACTGGCCGAGCTGAAGAAGGGCGGCGGCAGCGTGAAGTGCTGCGTCGCCGAGCTGCGGCACTGAGCCGGCGCGGACGAAGGGCGGTCTCCCCGCGGGGAGACCGCCCTTCGACGTGTACGGGCGCCGGTCAGCCCAGCGTGGCCAGTTCGTTGATCACGACGTTGGAGAGCAGCCGGCCGTCGGTCTGCACCCGGCGCAGGTACCACTTCTGCTGGGGGGTACGCGTCTGGTTGAACTGCCAGGTGCCGCGCGGGCTGTCCACCTGACCGATCTTGCCGAGCGCCAGGTTGACCTGCTGCGGCGACGGGTTAGCCCCGGCCAGCCGGATCGCCTTGTCCAGCACCAGCGCGGCGTCGTAGGAGGCCATCGCGTACGTGGTCGGCGCCGAGTTGAACGTCTTCCGGTACGCGGAGGCGAAGATCCGGTTCGCGGTGTTGTTGAGGTCGGCCGAGTAGTTCAGCGCGGTCTCGATGCCGTACGACTGGATCAGCTTGCGCTCGCGGCCCTTCTCCCCGTCGTCGAGCTGGTCGAGCGCGGTGCCCTCGGTGAGGAACCCGGGGGCGTAGATCGGTCCCCGGTAGCCCTGGGCGTAGAGCTGCTTGACGAACTGCACGGCCTGCGCGCCGGAGTAGTGGCAGAAGACCGCGTCCGGCTTGCGCCCGAGCGCCTTGCGGATCGGCCCGGAGTAGAGCGTCCGGGAGGGGTTGGGGTCGTCGTCGGTGAAGATCGGGTCCTCGGTGAGCCGGCGGCCCCGCTCGTACGCGCGCCGCAGCCCTTCGACGACGTCCTGGCTGCCCGGGCCGCGGGTGCCGAAGATGGCGATCCGGCTCGACGCGTCCAGCTTCTGGCGCAGGTACTCGCCGAGCGCCTCGCCGGGCTCGGTCAGGACGTACGACGTGCGCCAGATGTAGACCACACCCTGGAGCGTCGACGGGGAGGCGTTGGAGCCGAGCAGCGGCACCCGGGCCTCTTCGACGGCGTCCTTGATCCCGGTCATCACGGTCGGGCTGACCACGCCGGTGAGCGCGAGCACGCCCTCTTTGAGCAGCCGGTCGACGGCGGCCTTGCCGGTGGCGGCGGTGTCGCCCTCCTCGGCGGTCACGAGCGTGACCGGGTGGCCGGCGATCTGCTGGCCGCGCATGCTGAGGAAGAGCTGGAAGCCGTTGGTGATCTCGTCGCCGATGGCCTTGTTCGCCCCGCTGCCGGGCACGATCAGCCCGACTTTGATCGGGCTGCCGGATCCGGCCTGCTCTCCGGAGTCGTCGTCACCGGAGCCGCAGCCCGCCGCCAGTCCGGTGGTACCCAGCGCGGCCAGCAGTTGCAGCGCCCGCCTGCGGTTCATCTGTGCCACCGATTTCCTTCCCGACGGGGTGGCCATGGTGCACACCCCTTCGGCGTTCTACCTGCTCGGCGACGCTGCGTCAATGCCTTGAAGATCATCGTGAAGCGACCGCAACGCCTTGATGACCAGGGGCCAGGCGGTGGAGCCCGGGGCGATGAGTCCGAAATGCTCGCATTCGGGCAGCTCAACGAGCGTGGCGGAGCCGCCGGCGGCCCGATCGGCGGCCACCCAGGACCGGCTGATCGCCACCGGGACCTGGACGTCCGCCTCACCATGAACGACTACCGTACGTGTGCGAACGGGCACCAATGCCGATGGATCCGCCGCCGCGTACCGGTCCGGCACCTCCTCCGGGCCGCCGCCGAGCAGCGCGGCCACCGCACCCCCGTCCAGGTCCAGCCGGTACGCCTGCGCGAGGTCGGCAACCGGTGCCAGCGCGAGTACCCCGCCGACCGTCTCCGGGGCCTGCGCGGCCACGTACAGGGCCAGGTGCCCGCCCGCGGAGTGACCGACCAGGATCGGCGGCACCGGCGCCACCCGGCCGGGCAGCGCGGCGGCGGCCAGCTCCGGCAGCGCGGCGATCCCGGCGCGGACGTCGGTGAGCGTGTGCGGCCAGCCACCGCCCGGCCGGCCGGTCCGGCGGTACTCGATCTGCGCGACGGGGTGTCCGAGCGCGGCGAGCGCCGCCGCCATCGGACCGGTGTGGCTACGGTCGTACTCCGCCCGCCAGAAGCCGCCGTGCACCACGACCACCAGCGGCCGGGGTGGCCCGTCGCCGGCCGGCCGGCGCAGGTCGGCGCACTGGTCCGGGTGGTCGCCGTAGGCGACTGTGGCATTCGGGGGCGGGGACGGGCGGGTCAGCACCTCACGCGGGTCGGAGAGCATGCGGCGACGGTAGCGCCCCGGAGGTCCGGCCGCGTGCACCTGGTTCGCGTGGGTAAAGATGGGTGCCATGACCGAAGCGCACTCTGCCGGACACGACGAACAGGGCAACGATGGCATCCCCGGCACCGTGGTGGTGGTCGGGCCGGACGGCCGCCCGGTCGGCACGGTGCAGACCGACGAGGGCAAGGGCGAGGACCCGACCCGCCTGGTCGAGCAGCCGGCCAAGGTGATGCGGATCGGCAGCATGATCAAGCAGCTGCTGGAGGAGGTGAAGGCCGCGCCGCTGGACGACGCCAGCCGGAACCGGATGCGGGAGATCCACGAACGCTCGATCGTCGAGCTGAAGGAGGGCCTCGCCCCCGAGCTGCGCGAGGAGCTGGAGCGGATCTCCCTGCCGTTCACCGAGCAGCAGACGCCGAGCGAGGGCGAGCTGCGCATCGCGCACGCCCAGCTCGTGGGGTGGCTGGAAGGGCTGTTCCACGGCATCCAGGCCGCGCTCGTGGCCCAGCAGATGGCCGCCCGCGTCCAGCTGGAGCAGATGCGTTCCGGCCGTCAGGCGCTGCCCAGCGGCCCGGGCGGCGTGATCCCGGGCATGCCCGGGATGCCCGGGAGCGCCGAGGGCCACGCGCCCGGCCAGTACCTGTGACCCGCCGGCCGGGGCGCGTGAGGCGCCCCGGCCGCTCAGTCCACCCCGAAGACCTTCTCCAGGTACGCCGCCACACCGTCCTCGGTGTTCGGCCCGGTGACCTCGTGTGCGATCTCCCGTACGGTCGGGTGGGCGTTGGCGACCGCCACCGCCCGCCCGGCCCAGGCCAGCATCGGCACGTCGTTCGGCATGTCGCCGAAGGCCAGCACGTCCCGCTCGTCGACGCCCAGCCGCTCCGCGTACCAGGCCAGGCCGGCCGCCTTCGTCACGCCGGCGGCGGAGATCTCGATCAGCCCGCTGTACGACGAGTGCGTCGCCTCGGCCAGCCCTTCCAGCGCGCCCGCCACCACCCGCACGAAGACGTCCGGGTCCTGCTCACCGGCCCGCGCCAGCAGCTTCACCGCGGGCGCGGCGAGCAGCTCCTCCGGCGACTCGACTGCCCGGATCGCGTCGTGGTCGGCGTCCCAGCGCAGCGGGTAGTCCGCCTCGTGCCGCATCTGCCGGCTGTCCACGATCTCCACGGCGAGGCTCACGCCGGGCACCTCGGCCCGCAGCCGCCGGGCCACCTCGGCCAGCAACTCCGGGGCGAGCGGGTCGGCCCGCAGCACCTGGTCGGTGTCCGGGTCGTACACCACCGCGCCGTTGGCGCAGATCGCCGGCAGCGGCTCGGCGAGCTGCTCGTACACGAGCTGGAGCCAGCGGATCGGACGGCCGGTGACCAGGACCACCGGTGTGCCGGCGGCGGCGACCCGGGCCAGCACCGCGGCGGTACGCGGGCTGAGCGTCCGGTCGTCGCGCAGCAGCGTGCCGTCGATGTCGCTGGCGACGAGGCGAGGGGTTTCCTGCATCACCGGGACAGTAGTCGGTCCAGGTAGACGGCCACGCCGTCGTCGTCGTTGCGCAGGGTGACCTCGTCCGCCGCGGCGCGCACCTCCGGGTGGGCGTTCGCCACCGCCACCCGCGCCCACCCCGCCCAGCCGAACATCGGCAGGTCGTTCGGCTGGTCGCCGAAGACCAGCACGTCGGCCGGGTCCACGCCGAGCCGCTCGGCGACCACGCTCAGCCCGCTGGCCTTGTCCGTGCGCGGCGGGCAGATCTCGATGAAGCCGAGCCCGGCCTGGGTGAGCGTGGCAACCTCCGGTGGCACGACCGCGCGGGCCGCCGCCAGCAGTTCGTCGACGTGGTGGTCGGCGGTCCGCGCGAACGCCTTGATCACGTCGCAGGACAGGCACTCCATCCGGCTGCGCGCCTCGAACCGGTCCGGGTAGGGCCAGCTCGGGTGGTAGTCGCCCCACAGCGGCGCGTCGTGCTCGTCCGACGCCTCCACCATCACCGTCAGCGGACCGACCGCCGCCTCCAGGTCGGTGAGGATCCGGGCCAGCACCTCACCGGGCAGGCGCTCGTCGCGCAGCACCAGCGGCCCCTCGGGGTCGCTCTGGTCCACCACCCGGCCGCCGCCGGCCATCACCAGGAAGTCGGCGGCCCGGATGTCGTTGCGGGTGAGTTCGGTCAGGCGCGGTCCGCGGCCGGTCGCGCCGACCACCGGGATCCCGGCGGACCGCACCCGGTCCAGCACCCGATGGGTGTACGCGGAGACGGTCTCGTCGCTGCGGACGAGCGTGCCGTCGAGGTCGGTGGCGATCAGCTTGGGCAGTCCCGGGCGGGTCATGGTTCCTCCTTCGCCCGCCGCCGTCACGCCGGCCGACCAGGTCCTCGGTGCCGCGACCATGGGACGGCGGGCAGCAACCGTATCTCGCGCGACGGGCGGCAACCACGGCTTTCCGGCGAATCGGCGGCGAAGCCCCGGTGGCCGGCGTACGCCCTGCCGGGGCTTGGCTCAGCGGGACCGGTCGGGGTCGGCGAACGGCGTCGTGGGCTGCACAGTCAGGTCCGCCGGGGCGGGGGGCAGATCGTCCTCGTCCGCCCGGCGGCCACGGCCGGGCCGCTCCCCGTCCGGCTCCGCGTCGCCGGTCACACCGCCGGCCGCCCGGCCGGCCAGGTACAGCGCGCCCGCCAGCAGCGCGACGGCGACGAACGCGCTGACCAGGCCGCGTCCGTGCTCGACCTGGAGGCGCTGCTCACCGACGAAGAACAGGATGCGCCGGGCGATCTGTTCGAGGGAGGCGGCGGTCGCGACGAGCACCCCGAGCACGCCCGCGGCAAGACCCAGCCCGGCCAGCCGGGCCTGCTGCCGTACCGCCGGGGTGCCGCGCAGCGCCAGCGCCACCGCCACCGACAGCCCGAGCACACCCACCAGGTACGCCGTCCCGAACCCGCCGATGTCGGAGATGCCGTTCGTCAGCCGGGTGGGTGTCTCGCCGCCCCGGACTTCGGCCGGCACCGCGATCACCAGCCACTCGCCGATCAGCGAGGCGACAGCGGCCACCGCGCCGAGCCCGGTGAGCACCGTCGGCAGGCGACGGTCCCGGCTCAGCGCGGCTAGCGAGCGCCCGGCCCGGCCGGACGACTCCGGCTCGGCGTCGCCCCACTCGACGATCGTGGTGTCGTCGGACCTGTTGTCCTGCATGGGGATCCGCTTGTCCTGCCGGGGAACGGGGAGATCCTGCGACATGGCCACCCTTCCCGTACGCGGGCCTGGGTCGAATCATGGCACAGCCCGCGCCCGCCGGCCGGGATCGCGACCCGAGGTCCGGTGCGGTGCGGCCCGCTTTCGGTTAGCGTCGGTGCCATGCCTATCCGTACCGCATCCGCTCGCTGGCAGGGCAACCTCACCGAGGGGTCCGGCACCGTCCGCACCGGCAAGGGCGGCCTGTCCGGCAACTACTCCTTCAAGTCGCGCTTCGAGGAGGGCGAGGGCACCAACCCCGAGGAGCTGATCGGCGCCGCGCACGCCGGCTGCTTCTCGATGGCCCTCTCCAAGCAGCTCGCCGACGCCGGCGCCCAGGAGACGGCGGTGGAGACCACCGCCAAGGTGCACTTCGACAAGACCGACGCCGGCATGACAGTGACCCGCATCGACCTGGAGACCGTGGGGCAGGTTCCGGGCATCGACCAGGCCGAGTTCACCAAGCTCGCCGAGGCGGCCAAGGAGAACTGCCCGATCTCCCGGCTGCTGTCGCCGGGCGCGCAGATCACGCTGAACGCCCGTCTGGCCTGACATCGCGTACGGCACGGCGGGGGTGTCCTGCGGGACGCCCTCGCCGTGCGGTGTGCCCGATCCGGAGGGAGTGACCGGGCCGCGTGGCCGTGGAGATGAGCCGGGACCGGTTCGAGGAACTGGTCGGCGAGGCGCTCGACGAGGTACCCGAGGAACTGCTCGGGTTGATGAGCAACGTGGTCATCCTGGTGGAGGACGACCCGCCGCCGGGTGAGGACCTGCTCGGCCTGTACGAGGGGCACGCGCTCACCTCTCGCGGCTGGGACTACTCCGGCGTGCTGCCCGACCGCATCCTGATCTACCGCAACCCGATCCTGGCGATCTGCGACACCGACGACGACGTCGTCGACGAGGTCGCGATCACAGTGGTGCACGAGATCGCCCACCACTTCGGCATCGACGACGAGCGCCTGCACGCCCTGGGCTGGGGCTGACCGGCCTCCGGCACGTCCCCGCCCGGCTGATCCCGGCGGTTGCGCCGGTCCCCTAACCTGCGGATCAGGCAGATCCTGATGCAGGAGGAAAACCCATGCGCAGCGCGCTGTTCTCCGCGGAGAACCTTGAGAAGGAGTCCCAGCAGCCGGGCATGCGGTTGCAGAACTCCAAGATGCTGAAGATCGAGTTGAACGGCGAGGCGATGGCCCGGGTCGGCTCGATGGTCGCCTACCAGGGGCAGGTGCAGTTCCAGGCGCTCGGCTCCGGCGGCATCGGCAAGTTCATCAAGCAGCGGCTCACCGGTGAGGGCGTGCCGCTGATGAAGGTCTCCGGGCGCGGTGACGTCTTCCTCGCCGACTTCGCCAAGGACGTGCACGTCATCGACCTGGAGCCCGGCGACGCGCTGTCCATCAACGGCTCCAGCGTGCTGGCGTTCGACTCGACGCTCCAGTACGACATCAAGATGGTCGGCGGTGCCGGTTTCGCGTCCTCGTCCGGCCTGTTCAACTGCGTCTTCACCGGCCACGGCCGGATCGCCATCACCACAAAGGGCACTCCGGTGGTGCTCAACGTGGACGCCCCGACGTACGTGGACCCGCAGGCGGCCGTCTGCTGGTCGGCGAACCTCCAGACCGGCTACCACCGCGCCGAGCAGCTCGGCCTCGGCACGCTGCTCGGCCGCAGCACCGGTGAGGCGTTCACGATGAGCTTCGCCGGTCAGGGCTTCGTCGTGGTCCAGCCCTCGGAGGAGCCTCCGGTGGCCGGCAGCGGCTCCCAGCAGCAGGGCGGCGTGCTCGGCGGCCTGTTGCAGTGACCGCCCGGTGCCCGGGGCGTCCGCCGAGGTCGCCCCGGGCCGGTCAGCTCAGCTCACCGGCCCGCAGCCGGGCCACCCAGGCCGCCGCGTCGGCGTAGTCGGCGTCGGTGAGCCCCGGCGGCACCGGCGTCTGCTGGTCACCCGCCGCCGTGCTCCAGCGGTGCCGGGGGTACGACCCCAGGAACCGAACGTCCGCGCAGACCCGGCGCAGCCCCTGCAACGCCTCGCCGAGGCGTACGTCGGCGACGTGCCCGGCACAGTCCAGGAAGAACACGTAGCGGCCGAGCGCCTCGCCGGTCGGGCGGGACTCGATCCGGGTCATGTTCACGCCGCGTACCGCCAGCTCCATCAGCACCGCGAGCAGCGCGCCCACCCGGTCGTGGGCGAGGAACACCGCGAGCGAGGTGAGGTCGTCGCCGGTGGGCGGCGGGGGCGGCCCGGGGCGGGCCACGAGCGCGAACCGGGTCACCGCGTCCGAGTGGTCGGCGATCTTGTCGGCGAGCACCGCCAACCGGTGCCGGCTCGCGCCGATCGGGGCGCAGATGGCGGCGTCGTACTCGCCACCGGCCGCCCCGGCCGCGGCGGCGCCGTTGGAGAGCACGTCGACCACTGTGGCGTCGGGCAGGTGCTCCCGCAGCCAGCCCCGGCACTGGGTGGACGCCTGTGGGTGGGCCGCGACGGCGCGGACGTCGGACAGCGTGGTGCCGGCGCGGGCGGCCAGCACGAACTCCACCGGCAGGACCACCTCGCGGGTGATCACCAGCGGGTCGCCCTCGACCAGTTCGTCGAGCGTCACCCCGACCGCGCCGCCGATGGAGTTCTCCAGCGGCACCAGTGCCGCGTCCGCCTCTCCGGCGCGTACCGCGTCGAGCGCCTCGCCGACGCTGCGGGCGGGTGTGCGGTCCCCGCGCTCGGCGGCGGGCACCGTGCGCAGCGCCTGCTCGGCGAAGGTGCCCTCGGGGCCCAGGTAGACGAAGCGGGTCGGCGGTGTTCCCGGCATGCCGACCAGCCTACGCACCCGGCGTGCCGTCGCAGGCCAGGGTACGGATGCCGGCCGGTGCCACGGTCCGCACCTCGATGCCGCACACGTCGGTGCCGGCGGTGACCAGCCTCGGCGTGCCGGTCTCGCCGCGCGTGACCACCTGCAACTCCTCGTGCCCGGGGACGGTCAGCACGGTGTACTGCCAACCGTCGGCGCAGAGCGGACCGGTCGCCACCGTGACCCGGACGTCGCGGGGCAGCACGCCTGCGGAGCCGCGCAGCAGCGCGACGATCCGGTCGCCGGAGGGCCGCCCCCGGCAGGGCACCGCCGACGACGGCACGGACGGGGAGAGCGTGGGCGGGAGGACGGGCGCCGGTGGGGTGGGGGTGGCGCTCGGGGTCGGCGTGGCGGACGCCGTCGGGGCCGGTACGGGCGTGGCCGCGGCGGGTGGTGGTGCGCGCAGTTCGGGTGGTGTGCCGCAGGCGGCGAGGGCGAGCAGCGTCAGCAGCGCCAGCGGGCGGTGGCGGCGTCGGGGCTGTGGGGTGCGGGGCACGGGGGCGTCCTCGGGCATCGAGGGGTGTCGTCGTGTGGTGGGGCCGAGGCCATCGTAGGATGATGACCGGCCCGGGTGAAGGGCGTGGCTCTCGTCGCCGGTCAGACTGCGGAGAGGAAGGTGAGCGAGCCGGCCACCGCGCCGTCGGTGAGCACCGGCGTGGAGATGGCGTCGACCGTCCGGCCGGCGTCGGAGCCGGGCCCCTGCACGCGCAGCAGGCCGCGGGCGAGCCGCCCGGAGTGCAGCGCCAGCAACGGCGGGATCTTGTCGGTCTCCTGCTCGGTCAGCTCGCTCGGGCTGGCCGTGAAGTCGACCAGGCGCAGGCCACCCTCCAGCAGCGGCAGGCCGATGACGTCCTCCGGGGCGCCCAGGCAGAGCAGGTCGCAGCCGGACGAGGAGATCGCCACCACAGTGGTGCCGGCGTCGATCAGCAGGCACGGCTCGGCGGCCCGGGAGACCATGCCGGACCACTGCCCGAAGTTGTCGGACTCCTGCTCGGTGGATGCCGCGGGCGCGAACACTTCCGAGAGTGAGAGTTCGACGTGGGCCACCGCGCCTCCTATGTACACCGACGGTCTGTCCACGCTAGCCGGTCGGTGCGGCGGAAGCATCGGCTGCCGGGCGGCCGGCGACGGCGCGGACCGACGGAACCAGTCGGGGGCGGTGCCGGGGGCCGCGTGGCGTCGCCGGAGACGTTACCGGCGGGCGGCCCGCTTGTCAGCGGCCGTTCGGCCCTCGTCATACCACCGGTAGTCGGCGGATGGACGGTACGTGCCGTTGAACCAGGTCGCCGGCGCCTGGGCGACGCGGGAGAGCTTCTCGGCGGTGGCCGGACTGATCCGGTTCCCGCCGGCCACGAGCAGGCGGTCCAGCTCGCGGTGGGTGGCCATGAGGCAGTCCTTCGGCAGGCCGTAGACGCTGATCACCCCGGAGCCGACGAACGTCAGCACCGGGGTGACCGGGATCGGCAGGCCGACCGCGTCGGAGAGGGCCTTGCTGGCGCGCTTGGCGTCCCGGCGTGCCTCCGCCACGTACGGCGGGCGCTTGCCGTTGATCTGGACCACGTCTCCGGCCACCAGCACCCGGGCCCGGCCGTGGTCGGCGATGGTGACCGCGAACAGGCCGCTCGGGCCGATGGCCAGGAACCCGGCCCGGTCGTCGCCGTCGCGGTCGAGCAGCATGTCGGCCGGATCCGTCCGGGGCCACTCGATGACGTGCCAGGCGGGACCGAGGTGGTCGAGTTGGCCCAGGGCGCGGGCCCCTGCCGCTTCCAACCGGCGGGCCCCCCGCTCCGCCCGGCGACGCCGGGCCCACTCCAATGGAGTCGGTCGGGCCGGCTCGAGCACCGAGGTGGGCTCGACCCGGGAGTGCGGCACCGTGCGGGGCGGCAGTGCCCTGCTCGGTACGGCTCGACGAGCGGGAAAGACAGTCATCGCGACCTCCGGCAAAAGGTCTCTCGAAGTTATGTCTCCACTACCCTACGTTGCGCCCCCGGGGGCTCGGCAAGTTGGACCGCCGGAGTGAGTGCGGATGAATGCCATATTCATTCACACTTCTTTTCCGGATGCTGCGCAAGCCTGCCCTAGGCTGCGGGAGTGACCCACTATGTGGACAGCGAAGTCGCCCGACTCGGGACGGTGCTGCTGCACCGCCCGGGACCGGAACTGGCCCGCCTCACCCCACGCAACAACGACAGTCTCCTGTTCGACGCTATCCCATGGGTGGGACGCGCGCAGGAGGAGCACGACGCGTTCGCGGCGGCGCTGCGGTCCCGTGGGGTCGAGGTGCTCTATCTGGTCGACCTGCTGGTCGAGACGCTCGCCGTGGCAGACGCCCGGGCCGAGCTGACCGAGCAGGTGCTGCGGTCCCGCCGGCTCGGCCACACCCTGCGGCGCCGGGTCGCCGACCATCTGACGTACCTCGACCCGGCCGGGCTGGCCGACGTGCTCACCGCCGGGCTCGCCCACGAGGAACTGCGGATCGGCGCCGACCGCCCCGGCGGTCTGGTCTGGACGCTCATGAACCGGCACGACTTCGTCATCGACCCGCTGCCGAACCTGCTGTTCACCCGCGACTCGTCGGTCTGGATCGGCGACCGGGTCGGTGTGACCAGCCTGGCCATGCCGGCCCGGCGGCGGGAGACCACGCTCACCGACGCCATCTACCGCTACCACCCGCGCTTCGCCGGCACCGAGTTCGTCTACCACCCCCGGCTGGAGCATCTGGAGGGCGGCGACGTGCTGCTGCTCGCGCCGGGAGTGCTCGCCGTCGGTGTCGGTGAGCGCACCACCCCGGCCGGTGCGGAACGGCTGGCCCGGCAGGTGTTCGCGGCCGGACTGGCACACACCATCCTGGTGGTGCCGATCGCGCAGGAACGCGCCACCATGCACCTGGACACGATCTGCACGATGGTCGACGTGGACGCCGTGCTGATGTACCCGAACGTCGCCCACGAGCTGTCCGCGTACACGGTCATCGCCGGCGCGGACGGCGACGACCTGCGGGTCGACGGGCCGGCGCCGTTCCTGCGGGCCGCCGCCGATGCGATGGACCTCGACCAGCTTCGCGTGATCGACACCGGCCTCGACCCGGTCACCGCCGAACGCGAGCAGTGGGACGACGGCAACAACACGCTCGCGCTCGCGCCCCGGCTCTGCGTCGGCTACGAGCGCAACGTGGAGACCAACGCGCAACTGGAACGCGCCGGCATCGAGGTCATCGCCATCGCCGGGTCGGAACTGGGCTCCGGGCGGGGCGGCCCGCGCTGCATGTCCTGCCCGCTGGTGCGGGAGAAGGGCGGGGCCGCCTGACCCGGAGACGTCAGCGCAGCGTCAGCTGGCGGCCGAGCAGGCCCTGGCGGGCCCGGCGGCCGGCCGCGTCGAGCGGCTCCCGCTCCGCGACCGCCTCGGCGTAGCGCTTGGCGAACTCCGCCACCGGCGCCTCCCACTCGGCGGCCGGGGTGTCCTCCGGCAGGTCCCAGACCGGCGCCAGCCGCCCGTGCGCCCGGAACATGCCAGCGAACTTCGTGTCGTCGCCGAGCGTCAGCGCGCCCGCCGCGGCGAGCCGGGACAGCGCGTCCAGCGCGGTGTCCTCGTCGTCCGGCAGGACCAGGCGCACGTGGGCCTTCTCCGGCACCTGGCACCAGTACGCGGCCCGCGCGGCGGCCAGCTTGACGGTCGGGTAGATCGCCGAGTTGGCCCGCTCCAGGGACGCCTGCACGTTCGGGTCGTCGGCAGCGCCCGGGTCGAGCCAGAAGTCGAACCCGTCGTGCATGGTGATCTCCAGCGGGCCGTCCACCAGGATGTCCTGGAGGCGGGGGCCCGGCCCGGGCAGCGGCGGCACGCTCACCTGGCCGCCCGGCTCGGTACGCAGCGCGGAGATCAGCGCGTCGGCCAGGTCGCGGGAGACGTCGCCGGACTGCTGGTGCCGCTGCAGGCCGATGAAGACCCGCCCGTCCGGCTTGGTCATCGCCGGGGCGGCCATCGGCAGCACGGTGGCCAGCGTGACCGGCCGGTCGCCGTACTCCTCGATCAGTTCCGGGGTCAGCCGCAGCGGCGCGGACGCGGCCGGGACCAGCTCGCGCAGGGCGATCCACTCCGGCTCGTCGGCCAGGCCCTCGAACGGCCGGGGCACGAAGACGTCGCGCACCTTCTCCCGCTTCGGGGTGGCCTCGACGGCCCGCTGGTTCTTCCGACGCTTGCTCATGCGCCCGCTCCGCTCCGCTCGCCCATGGCGAGACAGCCTAGATGCCGGGCCCCGGCGGTGGGGGCCGGACCCGGCTGTCGCGCCGGTCAGCCCGCGGCGACCAGGTCCGTCCGATGCGCCGGGACCGGGTCGAACCGGGCCCACACGCTCTGGCCCAGACCGTCGCGCTCCACCCCCCAGCCGCTGGCGAGCCCGGCGACGATGTGCAGCCCACGCCCGTCGGCCGCGTCCGGCGAGGCGGTACGCATGCACGGGCCGGCGCCGGCGCCGCCGTCGGTGACCCGCAGCTCGATGCTCGGCCCCTGCTCGGTCGGGCGCAGCCGCCAGGCGACCCGCACCACGCCGCCGGGCAGGGCGTCGGCGTGCCGGACCGCGTTGCCGACCAGTTCGGCGAGGACCGCGACCAGGTCGGCCATCAGGACCGGGGGTACGACGCCGGTCAGCTCGTCGGCGAGGCGGTGCCGGGCCAGGCGCGCGCCGGTGGCGTCGTGGGGCACCACCACGCACCACGACCGTTCGGCCGGACCAGTCGACACGTCGTTCCTTCCCCGCCCGTGAGCGCCCCGGGTCAGCCCCGGGGCAGCCGCACCTCTGCGACCGTACCGCCACCGGCTCTGGGCCGGAGGGATACCCATCCATTCTGCTGTTCAACGATCTGGCGGACGAGATAGAGGCCGAGCCCGGCGCCGGGATAGCGGCGGCGGTCGCCGGACTCCCCCTGCCAGAACCGTTCGAAGGCCCGCTCCACGTGTTCCGGGCGGATGCCGATGCCCCGGTCGGCCACCCGGAACGAGACGGTCCGCTCGTTCGCCTCGGCGGTGATCTCGATCGGCGTGTCCGGCAGCGAGTACTTCCCGGCGTTGGTGCCCAGTTCGGTGAGCACAGTGGCGAGGCTGTGCCGGTCGCCGAGCGCCTTCGGCAGGTCGGCGGGCAGGTCGAGCACGACCCGGTGCCGGACGTCGGCCGGCAGGTCGGTCACCGCC
Source organism: Micromonospora sp. NPDC048887 (assembly GCF_040649715.1). NCBI lineage: Bacteria > Bacillati > Actinomycetota > Actinomycetes > Micromonosporales > Micromonosporaceae > Micromonospora > Micromonospora sp. NPDC048887. The sequence continues at coordinate 90,991 of NZ_JBEZGA010000012.1, forward strand.
GCGCGCAGCGCGTCGACCAGGTCGAACGGCGCGGCCGGCTCACCGCCGGGACGGTTCTCGGTGGCGGCGGTCAGCAGCCGGTCGACCAGGCGGGCCAGCTCGTTCGCGCGCTGGCCGATGATCCGGGCGGCCTGCCTGCGGTCGCCGTCGCTCAGCGAGTCCCAGTGGTCCGTGAGCGTGTCCGCGTACCCCTTGATGACGGTGACCGGGGTACGCAGCTCGTGGCTGGTCACCGCGACGAACAGGTCCCGGTCGTGGTCGCGCCGCTGCTGGTCGGTGGTGTCGCGGAAGGTGACCACGCGCAGCGCGTTCGGGCCGGGCAGCTCGCCGGAGGTGATCCGCAGCCAGCGGCCGTCCGGCAGCCGGTGGTCGAGCACCTGGCCGGGCGGCGGCAGCGGGAACGGCAGCGGGCGGCTCAGCGCCTCGTCCGCCGGCCGGCCGGTCACCTCGACCGCGGCCGGGTTCCAGAGCCGGACCCGGCCGTCCCGGTCCACCACCGCGAGGCCGTCGGCGAGCGCCGCCACGACCGGGCCGTCCCCGTGTACGGGCAGGCCGGTCTGGTCGCCGTACATGTGGGCGACGCAGGCGGCGATGTAGCCGATGACGGCGCGTTGCGAGGGTTGCAGCGGTTCGCCCAGCGGGTAGAGCGCGTGCAGGCTGCCGACGGTGAGCCCGCCGATCTCGGCGCGCGCCACGATCATCCGGCAGAGGCCCCGGCCGGCGACCTCGTCGGCGAGCGCACCGGGGATCGCGTCGACCCGGACCTCCCGTACCGGCGGGCCGGCGAGCAGGCAGACGGTGGCCGGGTCGGTGGCGGGCAGCGGGCGGCCGAGGACGAACTCGGCGCTGCCGGTCGCGGCGACGACCCGTCCGCCGGCCGGGGTGAACTCCACGAAGACCAGGCCGGCCGCGCCGACCGCCGGCTGGACCTCGCCGAGGAGTCGGGTGAGCACGGCGAGACCGGACTCGCCGGAGTTGATCATATTGATCACTGCGGTGTGGCCGGCGATGAAGGCGGGGTAGTCGGTTCGCTCCGGCATGTCCCGAGTGTGCCGCGCCGTCCGCGTCCGGGACACCCCCGGCCGGTCGACCGTCCCCCGTACCGATCGACGGGACTCACCGGCCCAACCGGGCCAGCGCGCGGGCCGGCCGGTCCGTGATCACCCCGTCCACGCCCGCTTCCAGCACGAGTTCCAGGTCCTCCGGCTCGTTGACGGTCCAGACGTAGACCGAATTGCCGGCGGCGCGCAGCGCGGGGACCAGGCGCGGGCGGGCCCGGACGAGATCCACGCCGGGACCGGCGATCCGGGCGCCGAACGGCAGCCGGCCCAGCGGCAGCAGGCGGGGCAGGACCTCCAGCAGCAGCACCGTGGGCAGCGCCGGCGCGAGTTCCCGGACCCGGCGTACGGCGAGCGGCGAGAACGACATCACGGTCACCTGGACCGGATCGTCCGGGCGGGGCTCGGCCAGCCCGTACCGGCGCAGCATCTCGACCAGGCGCCGCTCCACGTCGCCCCGGTAGCGCGACGGGTGCTTGGTCTCGACCAGCAGCCGGACCGGCCGCCCGGCGGCCAGCACCGCGTCGAGCAGCCGTTCCAGCGTGAGCAGCCGGGTGTGCGACTCGTCCAGCCGCACGTCGTCCTCGGCGAGCGTCGCGGCGCGGTGCCAGGAGCCGAAGTCGAGCGCCTCCAGCTCGGCGAGCGTACGCGCGCTGACCAGCCCACGGCCGTTGCTGGTGCGGTCCAGTCGGCGGTCGTGGACGCAGACCAGGTGCCCGTCGCGGGTCAGCCGGACGTCGCACTCCAGCCCGTCCGCGCCCTCGTCGAGGGCGCGCAGGTAGGCGGCGAGCGTGTGCTCCGGCAGGTCGTACGAGGCGCCGCGATGGGCGAAGACCAGGGGGGCGGTCACGGACGCGTCACCGACTTCAGGCGACCCGGCCCGGCTGCCCGTCGTCGGTTACCACCGGACGGCCGGCGGCGGCCCAGTCGCCCATCCCTCCGTCGACGTTGCGCACCTGGTCCCAGCCGTTGCGCATGAGGTAACCGACCACCTGGGCGGACCGTCCGCCCGAGCGGCAGATCACCGCCACGTCGCGGTCCTGCGGGATCTCGGCGATCCGGGCGGGCAGCTCGGTCATCGGCAGGTGATGGGCGGCCGGCGCGTGGCCGGCGGCCCATTCGTCGTCCTCCCGGACGTCGAGCAGGTAGACGTCGTCGGGCACGGCCGACGCGGGGACGCTGGGTAGTGAGGCTCCGAACACGGTAACCAAGCCTAGTCGCCCGAGCCGCTCACAGCCGGTTGACCCAGCGCGGATTCGCGCCGGCCCACTGCGGCACCCGCGTGTCGCGCAGCGCGGCGAACAGCCCGGCGCCACCGTCGTCGAGCACCACGTACGAGACGCCGTCGATGGTCTGCGGGTAGGAGGGCACCTGGACCCCGCGCAGGGCGTCCGCGGGCAGGCCGCGCAGCGCGAACAGCAGCTCGCCGAGGGGTACGCCGTTGGTGTCCACGGTCAGCGCCCCGCCCGCCGCGCGCAGCACCCGGTCCAGCTTGACCGGGTCGTCGCGCAGCCGCGTCTGGCCGGCCCGGTCGACCATCGCCCGCAGCATCTGCTGCTGGTGCCGCTGCCTGTCGTAGTCGCCGCCGGGCAGGTCGTAGCGCTGCCGTACGTAGTCCAGCGTCCGCGCGCCGTCCATCTGCTGGCAGCCGGCGTCGAACTGGTGCTGGGTGTGGATCGAGCGCACCGGCGTGTCCACACACATCCGGATGCCGCCGAGCTGGTCGATCACCTGCTTGAAGCCGGAGAAGTCGACGAGCGCCGCGCCGTCGAAGCGGATCCCGGTGAGCCGGCTCAGGGTGGTGCTGAGCAGCCGCGCGCCGCCCTCACCGCCGCCGCCGTGCTCGTACGCGGCGTTCACCTTGTCCTGGCCGCCGGGGAATCCGGGCGCGGCGGGGAGCGCCACCAGCAGGTCGCGCGGCACGGAGATCAGGTACGCCTGCCGCATCCCGGCCGGTACGTGCACGATCAGGATGCTGTCGGAGCGCTGGTCCTCCGGGCTCGCGCCGGGCCGGTGGTCCGAGCCGATCAGCAGGTAGTTGAGTGCGCCGTCCAGGTCTGTCCGCTTCTTCCGGGCGGCCGGGTCGAGCAGTTGCTCCTTGGCGACGGTGCGGTCGTAGCGCGAGGTGAGCCAGTGCAGACCGGCGACGCCGAGCGTGGCCAGCAGTACCAGGGCGAGCCCGGCGCCGAGCAGGAACCGGGCCCGGCGGGCGGGTCCACCCCGCCCGCGTCGGTTCCGTGCTGGCCTGGACGTGACGATCCCCCCGTAGCCGCGACATGAGACCCGCTCACGTCAGGCTACGGGGGGATCGGCCGACCGGTATCGCTTTCGCGCAGGTCAGAGCGTCATTTACGGGTGGAGAGGACGTCCGGGTTGTTCACCACGAACTCGGCCAGCTTGTCGTCCTTGACCGCCTGGAACATGTCCATGCTGAGCTGGTTGAGCACCTCGCGGTTGTTGCCGTTGCCGTTGAAGGTGCCGCCGTTGGTCCGCAGGGTGACGAGGTCGTTGCCGGTCACACCCTTCATCGTGAAGATGAAGTCCTCGATCGACACGCCGCCGGTGTCCAGCACGAACGCCTTGCCGGCCGCCTTGATGAGCCCGTTCAGCTTGATCGGGTTGGTCAGCGTGCCGCTCTCGGAGGCCTTCTTGGCCATCGCCTTGATCAGCTGCTGCTGGTTCTGCTGGCGGTCGTAGTCGCCGTTGCGAAGGGTCTTGCGCTGCCGGGAGTAGTCCAGCGCCTGCCAGCCCTCCATCTCCTGGCAACCCTTCTTGTACGTCACCGGCTTGCGCGCCTTGCCGGTCTTCTTGGCGTCCGCGTTCCACATCGGCTTGCCGTCGACGTACGACATGTGCAGGGAGGAGACCTCCTCGGTCACGCAGATCCGCACCGTGCCGAGCTCGTCGATGACGTTCTTGAAGCCGCCGAAGTTGATGATCGCGGCGCCGTCGAAGCTGATCCCGGTCATCCCCTTGATGGTCTTGGCCATCATCTGGGCGCCGCCCTCCCAGCCGCCGCCGTTGCGCGCGCCGATCTGGAAGGCGGCGTTGATCTTGTCGGTGCCGCCCTTGAAGCCGTTGCTGGACGCCGGGATGTGCGCCTCGGTGTTACGCGGAATCGAGATCAGGTACGCCTGGTCGTGGCTGGCCGGGATGTGCAGCACGATGATCGTGTCGGCCCGGACGTCGTCGGCGGCCCAGCGGGCCCGCGCGTCCACGCCGAGCAGCAGCATGTCGATCGGGCCTTCGAGGTTGTTGCCACCCTCGGCCTCGGTCTTGCCCGCCTCGCCGAGCAGGTTGCGCTGGGCGATGTTGTTGGTGGCCTGGCCGATGACCGCCTTGCTGCCGACGATCGCCACGCCGCTCGTCACCATCAGCACGGCGCCGAGCACGAGCGTGAGCTTCGCCCAGAGCGGGTCCTTGCGCTTCGTGCGCTTCTTCTTGCCACCGCCGGGACCGCGACCGCCGGAACCGGGCTGTGTGGGGATGACCGGAGGAACCCGCCCGGATGACCCGGGTGCCGGTGAGTGGGTGCGACGGCTGGTCTGGACCGACATGCGTGCTCCAGCTCGGTGATCGGGGGCGGGACCACTTTACGTACTGGTTCTCGTTTCTGCGACCTCGTCGGGCGGCAATTCCCGTCAATCCCGGCCAACATCCTCGGGGTGTGGCCGAACGGGCAGGAGTAAGGAGCCGGTCGGCGGTTGGCCTCCGTGGTGGCGAGGATCCAGCACGCGACACAGGTCGTGCCGTGCCGGCGTCAGCCGCCCGCGCTGTCGCCCGAACCCTTCTGGTTGGCCTGCATCCACTCGGCCATCCGGTCCGCGGCGATCGCCTTGTACATCGCCAGCGCCTTCTCCCGATCGGACACCACCACCGACTGGCCGTCGATGGTCTGGCCGCCCAGGTGCGGGCTGGTGACGAACGTCAGGTTCTCGCCCCGCAGGCTGCGGAACTGCACTGCCATGTCGGTCAACGAGAATCCCTGGTCGACCGTGACGGCGGCGGTCACCGCCTTGAGGAAGTCGTTCAGCTTCTTCGGGTTGGTGAGCGTCCCGGTGCTCGCCGCCTTGTCCATCAGCGCCTTCAGGAACTCCTGCTGGTGCCGCATCCGGGCGAAGTCGCCGTCCGGGAACTGCTTGCGCTGCCGGACCCAGTCCAGCGCCTCGGCGCCGTTCATGTGGTTCACGCCCTTGGTGAACGTCCGGTACGGCTTGTGGATCGAGGTGATGGTCCGCTCCACCTTGAGGTCGACCCCGCCCAGCGCGTCGGTGACCTCCTTGAAGCCGCCGAAGTCGATGGCCATGACGTGGTCGATGCGTACGTCGGTGAAGCACTCCACGGTCTTCACCGCCAGCGGCAGGCCGCCGAACGCGAACGCCGCGTTGATCTTGTTGCGTGAGCCGGAGTCGCAGGACGCGCCGGCGCTCTCCGGGATCGGCACGTACAGGTCGCGCGGCACCGAGACCAGGTAGGCGCTCTTGTGGTCGGCCGGGATGTGCATGACGATCACGGTGTCCGCGCGCCACTTGCCCGAGCCGTCGACAGGGGCGTCCGGGTCCCGCGAGTCGCTGCCCACGAGCAGGATGTTGAACGCGCCCTCGACCTGCTTGGCCGGCCGTCCCCCGGTGATCCCGGCGAACGGGTCGGTACGCGCCAGGTCGTCGTCCAGGTTGCGGGCGTAGAACCAGGCGCCGAGGCCGCCGAGCAGCGCCAGCACCAGCACCGCCACGCCGGCCACCAGGCCGATGCGCCCCCAGCGCGGCCGGGGACCACGGCGGCCGGACCCACCCGGACCGCCGCCGCCCGGACCACCGGGACCGGCCGGGCCCGCCGGGCCGCCGGGACCGCCGGAGCGGGGCGCCTCGTCGTGCGCGGGGTACCACCTGGTTTCCGAGGGCCGGGCACGCCCGGTGGCAGCCCGGCCGGAGCCGGGAACCGGGGCGCGGCCCGCGCCCCGGTTGAGGTGTCGGGGGAGCGGGGCGCCGGCAGACGAGGTCGCTGACATGTAACCGAGGGTAGGTCGGCCGGGCCACCGACGCCCTCGTACGCGCGCCGATGTCAGCCGGGTCCTCGGCGGGTTCAGTACCCGAGACGCTCGCGGAAGTACTCGATGGTGCGTCGGAGGCCGTCTTCGGGCGTGACGCTCGGCTCGTATCCGAGCAGTTCGCGGGCGAGGGTCAGGTCCGGGCGGCGCATCTCCGGGTCATCGGAAGCGCGAGTGATGTAGCTCACCTCGGATGTGCTTCCGGTGAGTGACACGATCGTCTCGGCCAGTTGCCGCATCGACATCTCGTGCTCGGTGCCGCAGTTGATCGGCCCGGTCTCGGTCGAGTCCAGCAGCAGTAGGATGCCGCGCACCAGATCGTCGACGTAGCAGATCGACCGGGTCTGGTTGCCGGTGCCGTGCACCGTGATCGGCTCCCCGCGCAGCGCCTGGGAGATGAACGTCGGGATGGCCCGGCCGTCGTCCGGTCGCATCCGGGGGCCGTACGTGTTGAAGATCCGCACGATCGCCGTGTCGGTGCCCCGGCTGCGGTGGTAGGCCATGGTGGCCGCCTCGGAGAACCGCTTCGCCTCGTCGTAGACGCTCCGGATGCCGATTGGGTTGACGTTGCCCCAGTACGTCTCGCGCTGCGGGTGCTCCTTCGGGTCGCCGTACGCCTCGGAGGTGGAGGCCATCAGGAACCGCGCGCCGTCGTCGGTGGCCCGCTCCAGCAGCGCCAGCGTGGCTACCGAGCCGACCCGGAGGATCTCCACCGGCAGCTTCTCGAAGTCGGTGGGGCTGGCCGGGGACGCCATGTGCAGGATGGCGTCGAACCGCTCGGCCATCGCCGGGTGCTGCGGCAGGCCGTCGGAGATGTCCGCCTCGACGAGGGTGAAGGTCGGCTTGTCCAGCAGGTGGGCCACGTTGTCCTTGGACCCGGTGACGAAGTTGTCCAGCACCACGACGGTGCAGCCGCGCTCGACGAGCCGGTCGACCAGGTGTGACGGGACGAAACCGGCGCCGCCGGTGACGAGGATGCGGTGTCCGGTACCGAAGCGGGGAGCGACCTTCATGGCGGTCAGCCTATACACGCGAGGCGGGGCCCCCGCGTAAGGCAGGGACCCCGCTCGACGGTGGTGATCAGTGCGCGCCGGCTCCGGTGAGCGAGCGCACCTCCAGCTCCGCGTACTTCTCCTCGTCGCTCTCCTTCGACAGGATCGTGCCGAGCCAGCCGCACAGGAAGCCGAACGGGATCGAGATGATGCCCGGGTTCGACAGCGGGAACCAGTGCCAGTCGTGGTCGGGGAACATCGCCGTCGGCACGCCGGAGACGACCGGCGAGAAGAAGACCAGCACCACGGCGGCGAGCAGGCCGCCGTAGATCGCCCAGACCGCGCCCGAGGTGTTGAACCGCTTCCAGAACAGGCTGTAGAGGATCGCCGGCAGGTTGCCCGACGCGGCGACCGCGAACGCCAGCGCGACCAGGAACGCCACGTTCAGGTTCTGCGCGTAGATCGACAGCACGATCGAGACCGCGCCGATCACCAGCGCGGAGACCCGGGCGACAGTCACCTCCTGCCGTTCCGACGCCTGCCCGTTCTTCATCACGTTGGCGTAGAAGTCGTGCGCCAGGCTGGACGACGACGCCAGGGTCAGCCCGGCGACCACCGCGAGGATCGTGGCGAACGCGACAGCCGCGATGATCGCCAGCAGTGTCGCGCCGCCCAGGTCCCCGCCGAGGAACTGCTCGCCCAGCTTCTCGGCGAGCTGTGGCGCCGCGGTGTTGCCCGCCTTGTCCTGCGCGGTGATCTCCGACCCGCCGACGATCGCCGCCGCGCCGAAGCCGAGCGCCAGGGTGAGCAGGTAGAAGGTGCCGATGATGCCGATCGCCCAGAGCACGCTCTTGCGGGCCGCCCGCGCGGTCGGCACGGTGTAGAAGCGGATCAGGATGTGCGGCAGGCCGGCCGTGCCGAGGACCAGCGCGATGCCCAGCGAGAGCAGGTCCATCTTGCTGTAGAACGTCTTCAGCGCGTCGCCGGGTGTCTCCACGCCGTAGCGCAGCCCGGGTTCGAGGAACGCCGCTCCCTTGCCCGAGGCGCTGGCCGCGTCGCCGAGCAGCGAGGACAGGTTGAACTTGTACTTGGCGAGCACCAGCAGCGTCATCGCCAGCGCGCCGCCCATCAGCAGGAACGCCTTGACGATCTGTACGTACGTGGTGCCCTTCATGCCGCCGACCGTCACGTAGATGATCATCAGGGCACCGACCATGATGATGGTGGCGACCTTGGCGGTGTCGGCGTCCATGCCGAGGAACGTGGTGTCCGGCTTGATGCCGAGCAGCAGGGCGACGAGCGCGCCCGCGCCGACCATCTGGGCCAGCAGGTAGAAGATCGACACGGTGATGGTGGAGACCGCCGCCGCCGTCCGCACCGGCCGCTGCCGCATCCGGAACGCGAGTACGTCAGCCATCGTGTACCGGCCGGAGTTGCGCAGCAGTTCGGCCACGAGCAGCAGCGCCACCAGCCAGGCGACCAGGAAGCCGATCGAGTAGAGGAAGCCGTCGTAGCCGTAGAGCGCGATGATGCCGGCGATGCCGAGGAACGACGCGGCCGACATGTAGTCGCCGCCGATCGCCATGCCGTTCTGGAAGCCGGAGAAGGACCGGCCGCCGGCGTAGAAGTCGGTGGCGGTCTTGGTCTGCCGGCTGGCCCAGACGGTGATCGCCAGCGTGATGGCCACGAAGACCAGGAACAGCGTGATGGTGAGGTTCCGGGCGGTGGTGCTGCCCGCCTCAGCCGCGAGGACCGTGTTCATGGGTCACCTCCCCCATCTCGTCGCGGATCCGGTCGGCGACCGGATCGATCCGGCGGTTGGCGAACCGCGAGTAGAACCAGGCGATGAGGAACGTGGAGACGAACTGGAGCAGGCCGAAGACCAGGGCGACGTTGATGTTGCCGATCAGCTTCGTGCCCATGAATCCCCGCGCGTACGCGGAGAGGATGACGTAGAGCGCGTACCACAGGAAGAACGCGACGGTCATCGGGAAGACGAAGCCGCGCAGCGTGCGCCGCAACCCGGCGAACTCGTCCGACCGCTGGACGGCGAGGTACCGTTCCGCCGCCGACTCGGCGGGTGCGGACGCGGGTGTGTCCGTGGACATCTGTGGATCACCACCTTCGCAAGGCGTGGGGAGTTTCGCGCACCGTAGAGAGCGCGCTCCCGGCCCCGGAAGGCTCCGCCGCCCGGCGGTGAACGGTTGCGCCGAACGGCACCCCCACTGCGCCCAGTGACCCACATCACTCCGCTAACCGGTCACCCCCACCCGGCCGATCATGAGGTTGACGGCGACAAATCGGACGCCGAGCGCCGTCAACTTCATGATCGACGGAGCCGGGGGGGGGTCAGCCGGGGAGGTCGTGGTAGCGGCCTCGGTAGTGGAGCAACGGAGGGGTGTCCCGGGGCAGATCCACCGATTCGATGGTCGCCTCGATCAGCAGGCTCCAGCCGTACTCCCGGGCGGTGTCGAGGCGGCAGCCCGCCCACCCACCGGCGTCGGCCGGCACCGGGCCGTACGGCGTCTCGGTCCAGGCGTCCAGCGCGAACAGGCCGCCGGGGGACGGGAACAGCCCGGCGAAGCGGTCGGCGAGCTGCCGGTGCCGCGGGCCCAGCGCGGCCACCGCGAACCGCCCGGCGTCCTCGACCGCCGCCCACAGGTCCGACTCCGGATCGATCAGCCCGAGCAGCCGGTCCGGCTCGCCCTCGGCGACGAGCGTGGACGAGACGGTCAGCCCGGCCGGGCCGGGCGCGGTCCAGAGCGTCACCGGGGCGGCCAGCCGCCCGCGCAGCCGGCGTACCGGTGAACGTTGCGCGGCCGGCGCCGCGAACGGGTCGGTGGAATGGATCTGCGCGCCCGGCTCTGGATTCACGTGAAACATTGTGCCGCCCGGTCCGGCCCGGGCGCGGCTCGACGCCGGCGCCTACCCTGCCGGGCATGTCGCTGATCCCCCCGCACCAGATCGCCCAGGAACGGACGGTCGACGCCGACGCCGTCCTCGGCGGCCAGGTCGATCTCCGGGCCTATCCGCACCGGCACCTGATGATCGTCACCCGGCACAGGTGGGGCAGAAGCGGCTTACCGCTGCTCCTGGCGGCGGTCGAGCACCTGTCGAACTACGGCTGGGATCTGGTGAACGTGCTCGCCCTCTCCGAGGGTCCCGCCGTCTACGCGGTGATGCGCCGCACCGCCTGACGGCGGCCGGGGGCGCGCGGATCAGTCGTCGGCGAGCAGCCGGCGGGCGGCGGCCAGCACCTCCGGGTCGGCGCAGCCGGCCGCGTACCCGGCGATCCGGCGGCGGATGTCGCGCCCGAGCAACCACTGCCCGATCCGCTCGGCGACCGGGCGCAGGAACGCGGGGCGGCAGCGGAAGTTGTACCGCCACGTCGCGAGCGTGGTGCCGGGATCCGGGCCGGGCGCGAACCGCCAGCCGCCGCCGAACCGCTCGAAGAACCACGGTCCGCGCACCATCTTCATGCCGACGTTCGTCGGCGGTGACCAGGAGACGTACTCGCTGACCATGACCAGGCCGTGCCGGGAGCGGGTGTACGTGCGCACGCCCCGCCCGGGCCGCGTCGCGCCGTCGACGAAGTGCTGCTCGCGGACGAACGGATCCCAGCGGTACCGCACCGGGGCGGTGGTCTGGGAGACGGCGAACGCCAGCTCCGGGGGAACCGGGACCGTGGTGACCGCTTCGACGACGGGCATCAGCGCCTCGGGGTGACAGCGGCCAGCAGCTCCGGCTGCCGGTGATCGAGTGTGTCCCCCGCCAGGTACGCCCCCAGCAGTGCCGCGCCCCCGCCGTACGCCAGGCCGACCGGCAGCGCCAGCCAGAGCCACACGTCGCCGAGCAGCGCGGCGGCCACCACGAACGGCACCGCCGCCACCGCCGAGACGACCATGGAGACCAGGGTGAGCAGGCCCTTGGTGAAACCCGCACCGCTGTTCATGGCGAACGGGTTGCTCGACTCGGGCAGCGAGTAGGCGCCGAACACCGAGACGTACGCGTTGATCGCGAGCCCGCAGCCGTACGAGGCGATCAACGCGCCACCCATGACGCCGAGCCATCCGGGCCGGCCGAGGATGACGGCCAGCGCGATCGCGATCGCGACGAGCATCGGCAGCACGTAGATCGAGAACGCGGCCATCCGTGCCCGCAGCTCCACCCGGCCGGGCACCCCGGCGACCAGGTTCGCGGCGTACGCGCTGCCGTCGAAGCCGAACTGGTTGGCCAGCGTCAACGACGCGAGCGCCCCGACGAAGATCATGGAAAGGCTGACCAGCGCCGGGGAGGAATCACCGCCACCGAACTCCGCCCCGCCCTCGGTGGTGAACGACACGCCGCCGAGGTTGACCATCAGCGGCACGAACACACCGACCACGGCCACGGTGATCAGGTTGGCCCGCCGCCGGGCGTCCCGCCACCAGTAGCGGCACTCGCGGGCGACGAGCGCGCCGAACCGGTCCCGCCGGGCCCAGCCCACCGCGCGGGGGAAGAGTTGCGTGACCGCGCCGCCGGTCACGCCGCGCGGCGTCCGCGCGGGGCCGCTGCTCGCCGCGCCCACCATCGCCGTCTCCAGCGACCGGGACCACCAGAACAGGAGTACGCCGAGCGTCGCGAGCGCGATCAGCAGCTTCACCACCGCCGCGCCGGCCCGGCCCTGGGCCACCTCCAGACCGACGGTCCACGGTGCGCCGAACGGCGTCCAGCCGACCACCCGGGCCACACCGTCCAGCCGGCCCCAGTCGGTCTGCCGTACCGCCGCGAGCACCAGCAACTGCAGCGGCCCGAGCAGTGCGGCCAGCACGGCCAGCAGCACGGCGGCCAGGTCGCGTACCCGGCGGGAGCGCAGCATGGTGGCGAACGCGCTCGTCAGCGCGCGGGCGCCGGCCAGGCAGACGAGCAGCCCGACGACCACGCCGAGCGCGCCGGCCAGGGCGGCCGCCCAGCCGCCGAGCGCACCGGCGGTGACCACCAGCCCGGCTGCCGTGATCGCCGTCGCCAGGGCCGGCACGCTGACCAGGGCGGCGGCGAGCAGGCCGGTGACCAGGGTGCGGCGCGGCAGCGGCAGCAGCGCGAACCGGGCCGGGTCGAGCGTCTCGTCAACGCCGAAGAAGACGAGCGGCAGGAGCAGCCAGCCGAGCGTCAGCAGGCCACCACCGAGGGCGGAGACCATCAGCGCGTACCGGGACTCGTCGGCCAGCCCTGGCGCGGCGAGCAGGAAGAACCCGACGGCGGCGAACCAGAGCCCGAACAGCAGGCCGAGGACGAACAGTGCGATCCGCCAGGTCTGACCCCGGAAGTTGTTGCCGAGCACCCGCAGCTTGAGCCGGACGAAGTGCCAGGGTGACACGCGCCGGGCCGGCCGCTCGGGGACGGTCACCGGGACAGCCACGACAGCTCCTCGCCGGTCGCGGTCCGGCCGCCGACCACCTCCACGAAGACGTCTTCCAGCGACCGGTCGCCGCGCACCTCGGCCAGCGTGCCCACCTGCTTGATCCGGCCCTCGGCCAGGATCGCGACGTGGGAGCAGAGCCGCTCGACCACCTCCATCACGTGGCTGGAGAAGATCACCGTGCCGCCACCGCTGACGTACCGGTGCAGGATGTCGCGGATCAGCGCCGCCGAGACCGGGTCGACCGCCTCGAACGGCTCGTCCAGCACGAGCAGGCGCGGACCGTGCAGCAGCGCGCAGGCCAGCCCGATCTTCTTCTTCATGCCCGCCGAGTAGTCGACCACGAGCGTGCGGCCGGCGTCGGAGAGCGCCAGCACGTCGAGCAGCTCCGCCGCCCGCTGGTCGACCACCGCCGGGTCCATGCCACGCAGCAGACCGTGGTACGCCAGCAGCTCCGCCCCGCTGAGTCGGTCGAAGAGGCGTACGCCGTCCGGCATCACACCGAGCAGGCTCTTGGCGCGCACCGGGTCGGCCCAGACGTCGTACCCGAGCACCCGCGCCTCACCCGCGTCGGGCCGCAGCAGGCCGACGGCCATGGAGAGGGTGGTGGTCTTGCCCGCGCCGTTCGGGCCGAGCAGGCCGTAGAACGAGCCGGTCGGCACGGCGAGGTCGACGCCCGCCACCGCGACCTTGGTGTCGAAGCGCTTGGCCAGACCGCGAAGGGAGAGCGCCGCGTGCTGATCGGTCATGGTCCGACCGTATCGGGCTCCGGCCAGCGGCTGCTCGGGCGGCAGGATGATCTCGCGTCATCCCTGAGAGGTACGGCGCGGATCACAGGCGCAGCGACTCCGGGGTGTGCAGGCGGAGCATGGTGGCGCCGACGTCGCGGGGAAGACGCCGCCGGCTCGCCATCGACACCACCACCATCACCGTGAACGCCAGCGGCACCGTCCACGCGGCGGGCTGGGTGGTCAGCGTGGCCGGCCACCCGGTCAGCGGCGGGCCGAGCACGGTGAGCAGCACCGCCCCGACCGCCGCGCCGCCGCCGACCAGCACCCCGGCGGCGGCGCCCAGGTCGGTCAGGCCACGCCACCAGATGCCGAGCACCAGCAGCGGGCAGAAACTCGACGCTGCCACCGCGAACGCCAGCCCGACCACCTGCGACACGTCGAGCCCGGAGACGTTCAGGGAGAGCACCGCGGGCACCGCCCCGGCGATCACAGTGGCGAGCCGGAAGCCGCGTACCGAGCCGCGCCCCAGCACGTCCGTGGAGATCACCCCGGCCACGCTGGTGAGCAGGCCGGACGAGGTGGAGAGGAACGCCGCGAACGCGCCGGCCGCGACGAGCGCGGCGAGCAGCCGGCCGGTGGTGCCGTCGCCGAGCGCCGCACCGGGCAGCAGCACCACCACCGCGTCGGTCTGGCCGCTCACCAGCAGTTGCGGGGTGTAGACGCGGCCCAGCACGCCGTAGACGGTGGGCAGCAGGTAGAAGACGCCGACGAGCGCCAGCACCACGAGCGTGGTGCGGCGGGCGGCGGCGCCGTCGGGGTTGGTGTAGAAGCGGACCAGCACGTGCGGCAGGCCCATGGTGCCGAGGAACGTGGCCAGGATCAGCGAGTACGTGGCGAACAGCCCGCGGTCGTCCTCGCCGGCCGTGTCCGGCAGCAGCCATTCGGTGGCGCCGTTGGCCGCGCCGGACACCTCCGGCACCGGGTCACCGGCGGCGAATTCGATGCGGTCGCCGGGGCGTACCTCCCGGATGTCGCCGTCGGGCAGGGTGAGGGTCGCGCGGTGCTCGACCACCACTGTGGTCGCGGTCCGGAACGTCGGCCCGTCGGGCGGGGTCACCGCCGGGCGGGCGTCGGCCTGCCACTGCAACGCCAGGAAGATCGCGGGTACGGCGAGCGCGGTGAGCTTCAGCCAGTACTGGAACGCCTGCACGAAGGTGATCGCCCGCATGCCGCCCAGCGCCACGTTCGCGGTCACCACGACGGCGACGAGCAGCGCACCGAGCGGGTACGGCGAGCCGGTGAGCGTGGCGAGCGTCAGCCCGGCGCCCTGCAACTGCGGCACCAGGTAGAGCCACCCGATGAAGATCACGAAGACGGTGGCGAGCGTCCGCAGCCGGCGCGAGCCGAGCCGCACCTCGCAGAAGTCGGGCAGCGTGAACGCGCCGGAGCGGCGTAGCGGCGCGGCCACGAACAGCAGCAACGCCAGGTATCCGGCGGCGAAGCCGACGGGGTACCAGAGCACGTCCACGCCGTACTTCAGGATCAGCCCGGCGACGCCGAGGAAGCTCGCCGCCGACAGGTACTCCCCGCCGATCGCGGCGGCGTTCCAGGTGGGGCTCACCGCCCGGGAGGCGACCAGGAAGTCCGAGGTGGTCCGGGCCAGCCGCAGCCCGTAGAAGCCGATGCCGACGGTGACCAGTGTGACGGCGACGATCGCCGGGACCACGTAGTCGTTCGACATCAGCGTTCCGGCCGTCGGATCAGGTCGACGAAGTCCTGCTCGTTGCGTTCGGCCAGCCGCACGTACGCCCAGCCCACCACGATCAGGAACGGGAACGACACGACGCCGAGCAGCAGCCACGGCAGGTTGACCCCGAGCACCGTCACCCGGCCGACGGTGGGCGCGATGGCGAACAGCCAGGGCAGGCCGCCGAGCCCGATCAGCACCAGCAGGCTGAGCCGCAGTGCGAGGGAGAGCTGGGCGCGCATCAGCCCACGTACGAGCGTCTCGCCGACCGGGGTCTGCTGGGTCAGCTCGGAGCGGGCGCGGTCGGCCGGGCTGCCCACCCGGGAGACCTCGGCCAGCACGATCCGGGTCCGCTTCGGCGCGGCGGCCGGCTGTGGCCCGCTTTCCGGCTCGCGATGGCCGGGCGTGCGGGACGTGCGAGGGCCCGGAACCGGGGCGGCCTCGGCGGCCCGGCCCGGAGGGTGCTGTTCCTCGGCTCCGGTCACCCCCGGCAGTCTCGCCCGCTCAGCGGGAATGTCAAGGGCACAATTCCGAGCCCTGTGCACAACCTGTGGATAACGCTTCACGCCTGTGGATAACCCGGTGGATGGCGCGGAGTCGTTGTGGACGACCGGACGGGGTGTCAGGGTGAGCCGGTAGAGAGGAGGTGTGACAGTGACCAGCCCGGCACGGCCCGGCAGCGGCGACGTCTGGACGGTGGACGACCTCCAGGATCTCCCCGAGGACGGTCAGGACTACGAGATCTTCGACGGGAGCCTGCTCGTGTCCCCACACGCGGACGTCCGCCACGGGGCGATCGCCAACCGTCTCCGTCGCCTCCTCGACCGGCAGGCGCCGCCCGGTCTGCTCGTCGGGCAGGACGTCGGCGTCAGCGCGAACCGCTCGTCCTACTTCGTGCCGGACGTCTTCGTCGCCCGCGAGGAGGCGTTGGAGCGTGGAGGCCCGGCGCTCACCCCGGCCGACGTGCTGCTCGTGGTCGAGGTCGTCTCGCCCGGCAACGCCGGCCGTGACCTGGTGCTCAAGCGCCACGAGTACGGCGTGGCCGGCATCGCGAACTACTGGCTCGTGGAGCCGCGCAAGGAGACCGTGACGGTTCTGGAGAACGTCGGTGGTCGCTACCGCGAGTCCGCAGTGCTCTCCACGGCCGACGTGTACCGCGCCGATCGGCCGTTCCCGCTCGTCCTGCCGGTCGGCGAGATCTTCTGAAAGAACCCCGGAACCTTCCCGCCGTCCCGTAAGTGGACAGGTGGGGAGAGGGGGTGACAGTGCCCGACGGTGATCTGATCGCGGAGCTCTACGCGGGGTCCTTCCGCCGGCTGGTGGTCCAGCTCTACGCGGTGACCGGTGACCTGAGCGAGGCCCGGGAGGCGGACCATCTGGTCCTCACGCCTGACGGACAGGTCTGGACGCGGATCCTGCTGGTGTCCTCCTGACCGTGCCGGGGCGGGACGGTGTCGGCCCGCCCCGGCCACCGCTCAGTCCAGCCCCACCCGTACCGGGTTGGCGGTCGCCGAGCCGAGCCAGGTGTGCGGGTTGCCGAACCAGCACCAGCCGAGCTTCGGCGCACCCTGGCTGATCCAGAGCGCCGGCACCCGCCGGTCGCGGCAGCGCGATCCGACGAGCGAGAAGCACCTGTTGCTCGCCAGCGCCGCCGGGTGCAGCGTGACGAACGCCAGTCCCTCGTCGATGGTGATCGGCAGCCGGTCCTTCGTGGTCATGTCCTCCAGCGCCGCGGACGGCGGCACGTTGCGGTACTCCTCGCCCCGGTCCACGTCGAAGAGCAGGTACGCGGGACCGGCCGGCACCTCCAGTTCCTTGATCGGGTGGAAGGTGGGCAGGTCGTCGGCGGGGAAGTTGCGGTCCAGGACACCGGTCTTGCGCTTGCCGGCGAGCGTGGTGAGCGCGATTCGCTCCGGTACCGGCACCAGCTCCCGCGTGGTCACCAGCAGGAACGGCACGCGCGCGTCGGTGGGGGCGGCCAGCCCGGCGGCACCGGTGACGGCCGCGTCGCGCAGTGGGCTGAGCAGCGCGCGGAACTCCTCCTCGGTCTGACCGGCCAGCGCCGGGTAGCCGAGCCGCACGAGGCGGTCGAGCTGGCTGTCGAATTCGGTGGCGGCGTCGAAGCGGGCGTCGGACATGCGGTCCCCCATGCTGTCGTACGGTCTGCCGTACATTGTACGCCAGCGTCGGGCGAGGGCGAGCCGCCGGACGCGAACCCGGCCCTCAGCGGTTCCAGTCCTGCTTCGCGGCGCGGACCAGCTTGTCCTTCAGTTCCCGGGTGTGCCGGCGGCTCACCGGCAGCTCCGACCCGTCGATCACCACCACGTAGCCGGAGTTGACCAGCCGCAGCTCGGCGATCAGCCGCAGCTGCACCAGATAGGAGCGATGGATGCGGACGAACCCGGCATCGGCCCAGCGCTCGGCGAGCGTGGCCAGCGAGACCCGGACCAGGTGCGACCCCTCCGCCGTGTGCAGCCGCGCGTAGTCGCCCTGCGCCTCCACCCACCGCACCGCCGAGCGGGGCAGCATCCGGGTGGTGCCGGCCAGCTCGATCGGGATGGTCGGATCCTCCTCCGCCCGGGCCAGCGCGGCCGGATGCGACGCCACCACCCGGGAACCGATCACCCGGCGCAGCGACTCGGACAGCCGCTCGGCGCGTACCGGCTTGCGCACGTAGTCGGTGGCACCCAGGTCGAACGCGTCCACCGCGCCGTCGTCGTACGCGGTGACGAACACGATCGCGGGCGGGCGGGCGAACCGGCGCAGCACCCGGGCCAGCTCCATGCCGTCCAGCCCCGGCATGCGAATGTCCAGGAACACCACGTCCACGTCGTCGTCGCGCAGCACGCGCAGCGCCTCGGTCGCGTCGCCGGCCGTGTGCAGCCGGGCCACCCGGGGGTCGGCGCGCAGGTGGTACGCCAGCTCGTCCAGCGCGGGCGGCTCGTCGTCCACCGCCAGCACCCGCAGGAACCCGGTGCCGGTGACTGTCATGACGACACCCGTACCCCGGGGTGGAACTTCGGCACACGCATGCTGACCTTCGTACCCGAACCCAGGCCGGTCTCCACGACCAGGCCGAACCCGTCCCCGAAGACCGACCGGAGCCGTTCGTCGACGTTCGACAGGCCGACGTGCTGCCCCGGGTCGTCGGCCGGGTCACCGGCCGCGCCGGACACCTCGGCGATGCCTGCGGTGAGCGTCGTCGGATCCATCCCCACCCCGTCGTCCTCCACCGTGATGTGACACTCGGCGCCCGCGTCCCGGGCCTCGATGCTCACCATGCCGGTGCCCGGCTTGCGGGACAACCCGTGCCGGACGGCGTTCTCCACGAGCGGCTGGAGGCAGAGGAACGGCAGCGTCACCGGCAGCACCTCGGGCGCGATCTGGAGGCGCACCTGGAGCCGCTCGCCGAAGCGTGCCCGCTCGATGGTCAGGTAGCGGTCGATCGAGCGCAGCTCCTCGGCGAGCGTGGTGAACTCGCCGTGCGCCCGGAACGAGTAGCGGGTGAACTCGGCGAACTCCAGGATCAGCTCCCGTGCCCGTTCCGGGTCGGTGCGCACGAACGAGCCGATCGCG
This sequence comes from Micromonospora sp. NPDC048887, assembly GCF_040649715.1. Lineage (NCBI taxonomy): Bacteria > Bacillati > Actinomycetota > Actinomycetes > Micromonosporales > Micromonosporaceae > Micromonospora > Micromonospora sp. NPDC048887. The sequence continues at coordinate 109,540 of NZ_JBEZGA010000012.1, forward strand.
GTGAGCGCGTTGTAGATGAAGTGCGGGCTGATCTGGGCGCGCAGCGCGCGTACCTCGGCCCGGGCCAGCCGCTCCCGCGACGACTCCAGCTCGGCCAGCGCGAGCTGGTCACCGGCCCAGTGCGCGGTCTCCAGCGTCGCCTGCACCAGACCCGGCGCCGGCCGCTCGTCGGCCACCGCCACCAACGCGCCGACCACCCGCCCGTCCGCGCGCAGCGGCGCCACCACCGCGCCGCGTACCGGGCAGTCGACCAGGTCGCAGCGCAGCTCCGACTCGCCCAGCACCGTGGAGCGCCCACTGTCGGCCGCCCGCCGGGCCGCCGCGACCAGCTGGTCGCCGTGGTGCGCCCCCTGCCCGTCGATCGCGAGCAACGCGTCCCGGTCCGTCAGCGCCAGCCCGGCCGCACCCACCAGGGCCCGCAGATGGCGTACGGCCTTCGCCGCGTCCGCCGCGGTCAGGCCAGCCCGCAGCGGCTCGGCCGCGAGCCCCGCGGTGTGCAGAACCTCGTACGTGGCCCGTTGCGTGGCGGTGGCGATGCCCCGCCGGCCGCGCAGCCGCAGCACCGCCCAGAGCGCCGCGGCCAGCGCGGTGACCAGCGAGACGACGGCGAAGACGGCGGAGAGGTTGCCACCCACGCAGCGATCCTGCCGGGTGCCGGCCCGATAGCGCTAGTACGCGCCCTTACGGGCCAGCACCACGCCGACGGTCCGCCACAGGATGCTCAGGTCGTACGCCAGCGACCAGTTGTCGACGTAGTAGAGGTCGAGCCGGACCGCCTCGTCCCAGGACAGGTCGGAGCGGCCGGAGACCTGCCACAGGCCGGTCATGCCCGGCCGGACCAGCAGGCGGCGCCGGACGTCGCCGAGGAAGTCGCCGTCGTCGGCGGGCAGCGGGCGCGGGCCGACCAGCGACATCTCGCCCCAGAGCACGTTGATCAACTGGGGCAGCTCGTCCAGCGAGGTGGCCCGCAGGAAGCGGCCCACCGGGAAGACACGGGGGTCCTGCTTCATCTTGAACAGCATGCCGTCGGTCTCGTTCCGGTCGACCAGGCCGGCCAGCCGCTCCTCGGCGTCGACGTACATGGTGCGGAACTTCCAGACCCGGAACGTCCGCCCCTCGTGGCCGACCCGGGGCTGACGGAAGAAGACCGGCCCGGGGTCGGAGATGCGGATGGCGAGGCCGATGGCGAGGAAGAGCGGGACCAGCAGCAACAGGCCCAGCCCGGCGGCGACCCGGTCCATCAGGTTCTTGGCCAGCAGCGCCGGCCCGGACAGGGTCGGCTCCTCGACGTGCAGCAGCGGCAGGCCCTCGATCGGGCGGATGTGCACCCGGGGACCGGCGATGTCGGTGAGCTGGGGTGCGACCACAAGGTCGACACCGGAGCCCTCCAGCTGCCAGGCCAGCCGGCGCAGCTCGCCCGGCTCGGCGCTGGCCGAACCGCAGACCGCGATGGTGTCGCCGCCGACCTCCCGCACCAGGGCCAGCACGTCGCGGCCCGCGTACACCGGCACCGGGGTCTCCAGGCCGCGCGCGGCGGCGTACCCGTCGGTGAGGTGGATGGCCACCGGCACCAGGCCGACCGACGGGTTCCGGGTGACCGTGGTGTAGACCTCCAGGCACTCCGGGAGCGTGCCGACGAGCACCATCCGGTGCCCGGCGTGGCCGGCGCGGCGGCGCAGCGCGTGCAGGCAGGCCCGGGCGATCATGCGGCCGAGCAGGATCAGCAGCATCGCGCCGAGCAGCGCGAAGCCGACAGTCCACCGGGACAGGGAGTAGGTCTTCGTGGCGAAGGCGATGAACGAGACCGCCGCCGCCACCGCGACGCCGGCCCGGGTCACCCGCTTGAACTCGTCCGGGCCGAGACCCAGGTAGCGCCGGTCGTAGGCCCGGTTGCCCCAGAGGAAGAGCAGCCACCCGAGCGGCAGGAGCACGAACGCCACGGTGTAGAACCAGGCCTGCGGCGAGTTGCGGAAGCCGGAGTCGGCCTGCTCGAAGATCTGCACGGCCAGGAAGCTGGCCAGCGCGGCCGCGCCGAAGTCGAGCAGCAGCAAGAAGAAGATGTAGGGCCGGTGCCACCGGGACACCCGGCGCCGGGCGCGGGCCCACGCCGACCGGGGCACGCCGTTGTGCGACGGCGGAGTCGGCGGCTGGATCTCAAAGCTGTCGACGTGCCGCACGCTCTTGCTCCGGCCTCTTTCGGTTACCGGGCGCTGGAGGCTTGTCGTCACCTCAACCCATGTCCTCCCGCATGACCCGCGTCCTCACTCGGCGTGAGGGCCCGGGTCGCTCACCGTCCCAGTCTCCCACGCGGGCCCGGCCCGGACCGGCCCCCGCGAGGAAGCCGTTCCGCTGGTGCTCGGTGAGATCTGGCCGGCTCCGAATCAGTTGTGAAGCCGGGGACCGAGCCACTATACCGATGGATGACGGCTCGGGTAGAGGGGCGGACCGGACCTTCGGTGATCGCGGGCCGATTCCGCTCGGTAACCGGCGAATGCCATTACTCACCGTACGAGGCGGGACAACCTTCGGTCAGCCAGCGGCTTGCCGCCGGTCTGACAGGTGGGGCAGTACTGGAGGCTCGAATCGGCGAACGAGACCTCCCGCACGGTGTCGCCACAGACCGGACACGGCAGTCCCTTGCGGGCGTGCACCTTCAGGCCCGAGCGCTTCTCACCCTTCAGCTCGGCGGCCCGCTGCCCCATCGACCGGCGCACCGCGTCACCCAGGACCGCGCGCGTCGCCGCGTGCAGACCGGCGAGCTGATCGTCGGTGAGCCGGTCGGTGATCGCGAACGGCGAGAGCCGCGCCGCGTGCAGGATCTCGTCCGAGTACGCGTTCCCGACGCCGGCCAGCACCGACTGGTCGGTCAGCACACCCTTCACCTGACCCCGTCGGCTGCGCAGCCGTTCGGCGAAGGTCGGCAGGTCCGCCTCCAGCGCGTCCGGCCCGAGCTTGGACACACCCGGCACCTGCGCCGGCTCGGTGACCAGGTAGGCGGCCAGCTTCTTCTGGGTGCCCGCCTCGGTCAGGTCGAAGCCGGAGCCGTCGTCGAGGCGTACCCGCACCGCGATCGGGCCCTTGCCCGGTCGCAGCGGGGCCGCCGACGGGAACGCCTCCCGGTAGTGCAGCCAGCCCGCCCGGGCCAGGTGGACCACCAGGTGCAGTCCCTCGTCGAACCGGACGTCCAGGAACTTGCCGTACCGGCCCGCGCCGGTGACCGCCCGGCCGGTGACCGCGCTCGGCGGCGGGTCGTACGTCTTCAGCGCGCTGATCGCGGCGACCTCGAACCGCTCGACGCGGCGGCCCACCGCACGCTCGCGCAGGTAACCGGCGAGCGCTTCCACCTCCGGTAGTTCGGGCATCGTCCAACGGTAGCCTTCTTTCCCGTGAGAATCGTGGTGGCGCACAACCGGTACCGGGAAGCCCAGCCCTCCGGCGAGAACACCATCGTCGACGCGGAGATCGCCCAGCTCACCGCCGCCGGCGTGGAGGTGCTGCCGTTCCTGCGCAGCTCCGACGAGATCCCGTCGATGTCCAAGCCGGCCAAGGCGCTGCTGCCGATCTCGCCGATCTGGGCCCCGAAGGCCCAGCACGACCTCGACCGCCTGCTCACCGAGCACCGGCCGGACGTGTTGCACCTGCACAACCCGTACCCTCTGCTCTCGCCCTGGGTGGTGCGGACCGCGCACAAGCGCGGGGTGCCGGTGGTGCAGACGGTGCACAACTACCGGCAGGTCTGCTCCTCCGGCCTCTACTTCCGCGACGGCGTGATCTGCCAGGACTGCCGGGGCCGGACGCTGGGCGTGCCGGCGATCGTGCACCGCTGCTACCGCAACTCGCGGGTGCAGAGCGCGCTGATGGCGACCACGCTCGCCGTGCACCGCCCCACCTGGAAGTCGGTGGACCGGTACATCGCGCTCACCACGGCGGTCGCCGACCACCTGCGCGACTACGGCATCCCGGACGACCGGATCGTGGTCAAGCCGAACGCCGTGCCCGACCCGGGCACCCCGGCGCCGGTCGGCAACGGCTTCCTCTTCATGGGGCGGCTCAGCCCGGAGAAGGGCCTGGACCTGCTGCTCGCGGCATGGCGGCGGCATCCGGTGGGCGCGCTCGGCCCGCTGCGCATCGCCGGTGACGGCGAGCTGCGTCCGCTCGCCGAGGCGGCCGCCGCCGAACGGCCCGACGTGCTCTACCTGGGCCAGCTCGACCGTTCCGGGGTACGCGCGGCGCTTGCCGACAGCTCCGTGGTGCTGGCCACCTCCACCTGGCACGACGTGCTGCCCACCGTGATCATCGAGGCGCTGGCGGCCGGTCGTCCGGTGCTCGGCACCGCGCTCGGCGGGATCCCGTACCTGGTGGGCGCGGACGGGCCGCGCGAGCCCGCCGGGACCGGACCGGCCGAGGTGGCCACCGCGGCGCCGGGCGACGGTCGGGTCGCGTTGCCGTCCGGGGTGCGGCGCGGCGAGGCCGGCTGGGTGGTGGCGCCCGAGGCCGACGCGCTGGCGGCGGCACTGCCCCTGGCCGCCGCCGAGGCGACCGCGCTGGCCCCGGCGGCTCGCGGCCGCTACGAGCGCACGTTCCACCCCGACGTGATCACCAAGCGCCTGATCGACGTGTACGCCGGCCTGGCCGCTCCCGGAGGCCGTCCCGCGCGCTGAGCCCAGGTGTTAGGAAGGGCCCCTTTTTATGCACGAGGCGTTAATAGGGGGCCCTTCCTTACCGCAGGGAGGCGCGGGCGGAGAAGGCGATGCTGGCCAGGAGGAAGCCGCCGTTCACCACGGTGAACGCGATCATCAGCCAGAACGCCAGCGCGGGCGCGAAGGCCAGCACCAGGCCGGCCACGAAGATCACCGCGCCGTAGTCGCGGACCAGCTTCACCAGGCGTACCGGGAGCGAGGTCGAGGTGACCATGCTCGCCGCGTTCGGCCCGGCCTGCATCACCGACGTCACCAGGTTGACCATCCAGGTGCCCGCGAACACCGCCACCAGCCACACCGGCGTGGACGGGCGCTGCGCCACGGCTGTCGCGCCGATGGCGGCCACCAGCGCGATCTGGGCGGCCACGTCGCAGAGCACGTCGATCCGGGCACCGGCCGCGCTGCGCTGATCGGTCACCCGGGCGAGCTGCCCGTCGGCGCAGTCCAGCGCGTACGCGATCTGCCACGCGACCAGCGCGAACAGCCCCACTGCCCAGGCCGGTACGGTGCCGGCGGCCACCTCGTCGGCCAGCGCCACCACAGTGACCGAGGCGGCCAGCCCCAGCACCAGGTTGGTCAGCGTCAGCGCGGTCGGGCGCAGCCCCAGCCGCTGGGCCGCAAGCGCGAACGCCGCCCCGATCCACTGGCTGATCGACTCGCTGAACAGGCCGCCTCCCCGGTTGACCCGGTGGAAGTCGGCGACGGTGGGACGGGGCTCAGCCAATGTGGTCGCGGAGGGCACCGGCGTAGTCTGCCAGCCGCTCCCGAGTCTCGGTAGCCGACATCGTGAGGTGTTCGAGGATCGTGTAGCGGTCCGGCCGGGTGGCCGGCGCGAACTGCACCGCCTCGACGAACTGGTCGTCGGTCAGCTCGACCTCGGCGGGCAGCCGGGGCAGTCCGTGCCGGGTCAGGCAGGCCGCCATCTCGGCGAACCGGCGCTCGTCGCCGCGCAGGAACGTGCAGAACAGCGCGCCGAGCCCGGCCAGCTCGCCGTGCGAGGCGGTGCCGGGAAAGAGCGCGTCGATCGCGTGCATGATCTCGTGGCAGCCGCCGCTGGACGGACGGCTGGTGCCGCAGACGGCCATGGCGAGCCCACTGGAGATCAGTGCTTCGGCCAGGACCGTCACGAACGCGTCGTCGTTCATGTCGCCCGGGTGGTTGAGCACCGCCTCCGCGCCGGCCCGGGCCAGTGAGGCGGCCAGCCCGTCGACCGGCTCACCGCGTACTCGCCGGGCCAGGTCCCAGTCCGCCAGGGCGCTGATGTTGCTCACCACGTCGCCGATGCCGGCCCGGTTGTGCCGCTCCGGCCCGGCCTCCACGAAGTCCAGATCCACGATCACCGCGATCGGGATGTGCACGCCGTAGGAGCCCTTCAGGCCCTCGGTGATCAGGCTCGCCACCGGCGAGGCGATGCCGTCGTTCGCCAGCGCGGTCGCCACCGTCACCATCGGCAGACCGCGCCGGGTTGCGGCGTACTTGGCCACGTCGATCGTCTTGCCGCCGCCGATGCCGACCACCGCGTCGTACGACCGGGTGCGCAGCTTCGCCCCCAGGTCGTCGGCGGCGTCGAGCGTCCCCCCGGCCACCGTGAACACGTCGGCCGAGCGCAGCGACGGCCGGATCAGCTCGGCGATCCGTTCGCCCTGCCCCGGCCCGACCACCACGGCGACGTCGCCACCGGCGGAGATCCGCCCGTCGGAGAGGATCGACGCCAGGTCGGCCACCGCGCCCCGCCGCACGTCGATGTGCAGCGGGGTGAGGACGCTGCGGGCTAGTAGCGGCACGCGATCTCCCGCGCCCGGGCCAGATCGGCGTGGTTGTCGACCTCGACCCAGGACACGTCACCGATCGGGGCCGCCCGTACCTCGCCCCCGCGCTCGGCGAACTTCTGGTAGCCGTCCTCGTAGTAGAGGTTCGGGTCACGCCGCCAGGTCGCCTCCAGCGCGTCCGCGAGCGGCACCGCCACCTGCGGTTCGATCAGCGTCGCGCCGATGTACTCGCCGTACGCCTCGCCCGGGTCCATCAGCTTGGTGATGCGGGTGAGCTGGCCGGCCGCGTCGAAGGTGGTCTTCATCTCCTCCTCGGCCAGCGGCTTGAGCGTGTCCACAGCGAGCAGGATGCCCGGACCGCGCTCGGCCAGCAGCGTCTTCTCCACGCTCACCGGGTGCACCGTGTCGCCGTTGACGAGCAGCACACCCCGGGAGAAGTGCTCCCGCGCCAGCCAGAGCGAGTACGCGTTGTTCCACTCCTCGGCCTTGTCGTTGTGCACCAGGCTGATCGTGACGCCGTACTTCTCCTCCAGGGCGGCCTGGCGCTGCCGCACCGCGTCGGCCGCGTAGCCGACCACGATCACGACCTCGTTCAGCCCCACCTCGGCGAGGTTGCGCAGCGCGATGTCGAGGATTGTGGTCTCCCCGTCGACCGGCACCAGGGCCTTGGGCAGGGTGTCGGTGTACGGCCGCAGCCGGCGCCCCGCACCGGCGGCGAGCACCATCCCGATCATGCCGACACGCTCCTCTTCTCGACCCGATTCCACCCGGCGAGGATATCGTCGGCCACCGACCCGCAGTGGTTCAGCCCGTCAGCCCGATCGAGCGCAGCGCCGCGAAGCCGTCCTCGGCGATCCGCCGGATCAGCCCGTCGTTGACGTCCCGGTGCTCGTCGAGCAGCGCGACCTCCGACTCCGCCAGCCAGCGGAACTCGGTGTGCTTGCCGGCCTCCAGCCGGGGCCGGCTCAGGTCGCCGTCCACCCGGACCAGGAAGTCGGTCTCCACCCGGGTCAGCCCGTCGTCGGCGGTGTACCGGTATTCGCCGACCAGGCCGAGCACGTGCGAGACGGCCCAGCCGGTCTCCTCGGTGACCTCCCGGCGCAGCGCGTCGTCGATCTCCTCGCCCGGTTCGAGGTGGCCGCCGACGATGTCCCAGCAGTTCGGGAAGAGGCGTCGTTCGGGGGATCGGCGTTGGATGAAGATGCGGCCGTCGTCGTCGACGATCAGCGCGCCGGCGCAGCGGAGGGGCTCGGTGGGCACCCTCCGACAGTAGCCATCCGCGCCGTCTCCGGCGATGCCCGTTCTTGTCCCGGTACGCATCGATGGCCCACCATGTCCGTACTCAGTCGCCGTCCCACAGGGGTGATGTGTGATGCAGGTACGGGAAGCGATGTCCAGCGAGGTACTCGTGGTCGGGCCGGAGCACACGCTCCGGCAGGCGGCCCGGATGATGTCGGCCCGCGGTGTCGGGTCGGCGGTCGTGATCGACCCGGACTCCGAAGGAGTGGGGATCATGACCGAACGCGACGTGCTGAAGGCGATCGGCGCCGGGCTCGACCCGGATGTCGAACGCACCGGAGCGCACCTGACCTGGGACGTCGTTTACGCCGGCCCGGACTGGACGGTCGAGGAGGCGGCCGCGGCGATGGCCCGGGGCGGATTCCGGCACCTGGTCGTGCTCGACGGCCGGGAGGTGGCGGGAGTGATCTCGGTACGGGACCTGATGCGGGTCTGGGCGGGAGAGCACGCGCCGACCCGTACCTGATGTGGTCCGGCGCGACAGGCGCCGGAGAAAGGGCGATGGCCCGGCCGATACCGGCCGGGCCATCGTCGTGCTGTTTCGGTCGTGCCCGCCCGTCAGGGGCCGACGAAGACCGAGGTGCCGCGCCAGTCCACGTCGTCGACCGACGGGCCGCTGCGCAGCGTGGCGGAGCCGGTCGGCACGCCGTCGGACCACGCCATCGTGGACAGGTTGCCGTTGCTCCGGGACACGACGTAGAGCGTGTCGCCGTCCAGGAACAGGCCGCCCGCGTCGGCGAAGGCGGTGGTGCCGGTGACCGTGTTGCGCTCGGCGCCGACGGTGCCGGTGTCCGGCGCGAAGCCACGCCAGAACAGCGTGCTCTGACCCGCCAGCGAGTAGTAGACCCGGCCCTTGGAGTAGAACATCGCAGTCACGTTCGGCAGCTCGGCGGCGAAGTTGCCGGTCATGCCGGCGTAGGTGGAGCCCTCCGGCGCGGAGCCGGTGACGACCAGGTCCCACTTGGCGTCGTGGTACGGGTCCAGCTTCTTCGGCGTGCCGAACTCGCTGCCGTCGAACGAGCGCTTGTAGAGGTCGCCGCCCACGCCGTAGAACAGGTCACCGCCGACCCAGAACGCGCCCTTGACGCCCGACCAGCGGGTGTTGTCCGCGTTCGGCACCGACATCGCGTTGCCGACCGAGGTCGAGCCGTCGTACGTGCGCTTGGTGATGCTGTCGACGGTGGTGGACGGCGGCACCGGGGGCAGCTTGACGATCTCGATGCCCTGCACCAGCGGGTTCTCCAGGACGCGACCGAAGTCGATGTCGATGTTGCCGTCGCTGGTGATCGGGAACGCGCGCATGGTGCCCCGGTTGGTGGCGCCGATCGCGGCGATCGGGTCGAAGTTGCTCAGCTTGACCACGCCGTCGATGGTCACGTTGAACTTGCGCTTGCCGGCGGTGGCGGTGCCGGCCCAGCGGTTGGCCAGGTAGAGACGCACCTGCACCGGCGTGCCGGCCGGGACCGGGAAGTCCCACTGCATGTCCGGCGCGGGCGACTCGTCCCACCGCTCCGAGTTGAACAGCTCGACCGGCGTGCCCGACGGAACCGTGCCGTCCAGCGAGGCGTTCGTGGTGTAGCTGGTCACCTGGTTGCCGGCGTTGTGGTAGGTGCTCGGCGCGGCGGCGGTGTCCGCGGCCCAGGCCGGGCCGCTCGGCGCGGCGAGCTGGTCGCCACCGGCGTTCACCCGGTAGAGCACGTCGGAGGCGTCCGGCGTGGGCGCGGTCTTGACGATCTCGATGCCGTGCAGCAGCGGGTTCTGGAGCACCCGGCCGAAGTCGATGTCGACCACACCGTCGCTGACCACGGAGATGGACTGCATGGTGCCGCGGTCGGTGCCGCCGGCGGCGGCGACCGGATCGAAGTCGTTCAGCTTGAGCACGCCGTCGATGCTGACGTCGAACTTGCGGGCGCCCGGCTTGCTCGTGCCGGACCAGCGGTTGGCCATGTAGATCCGGACGTCGACCCGGGTGCCGGCCGCGACCGGGATGTCCCACTGCATGTCCGGCGCGGTCGACTCGTCCCACCGCTCGGTGTTGAACAGCGTGGCCGGCGTGCTCGCCGGCACTGTCGGGTCGAACGTCGCGTTCGTGGTGTAGCTGGTGACCTGGTTGCCGGTGTTGTGGTACGGGCTGGGCTCGGTGGCACTGTCGGCCGCCCAGTCCGGTCCGCCGTCGGTGGCCGGGATGGCCGGACCACCGGCGTTGACCCGGTAGAGCACCTCGGTCTGCGCCGCCCGACCGGCCTGGTAGACGTTGCCCGGCAGGCCCTTCGTGCTGGTCGAGTGCGGGGCGTTGCCGCCGTCCAGCGGGAAGAAGGCGAGCCGCTTGCGCTGGTAGTCGAAGTTGCCGATGTACTCCTGGTCGCTGCCGAGCCAGAGGCCCTCCTGGGTCACCAGCATCTCGGTGACGCCGTAGCCGCGCGGGTGGCGGCCCGGGTTCCAGGACAGCGGCAGGCCGCTCACCGGGTCGAGCGCGGCGATGCTGGCCCGCGGCACCGCGCCCGGTCCGGCCTTGTCGCGGGCGAGCGGGTTGTTCGACCAGCGGAAGTGACCGCCGACGTAGATGGCCTTCTCGCTGATGCCGACGGAGAGGAAGGTGTCGCCGCCGCTGAAGTTCGTCCAGGTCGGCTTCTGGCCGTCGCCGGTGGCCGCGGTCTCCCAGCGGGCCGCGGAGTCGCAGAGCGTGCCCGGGTACGACGCGCCGGTGGTGACCACCACGAAGTACTTGCTGTCCGGGGAGAACTGGACGTCGCGCACCCACGAGTCGAACGCGGTGTACTTGCAGGCCGCGGAGTAGCCGTCGGTGTTCCAGTCGGCGACGGTCGCGGAGTTCGCGCCCAGGTTGATCCGCACGATCTGGTCGTGCACGACCCCGTCGGCCTTCTTGAAGTTGCCGATCACCACGAGGTGCTTGCCGTCCGGGGAGACGGTGAGCTTCTCCGTACCGACACCGGCCGAGGCGCCGTTGTTGGTCGGGGTCCAGTTGTGGTTCTCGGTGAGCGACACGGTGAGGTAGTCGTCCACCGCGCCGGTGGTCGGGTTCAGCGACGCCAGCCCGTTGCGGTTGATCGTCGCGGTCGCCGTGGTGAAGATGCCGCCGACCAGCAGGTGACCGTCGACGAGCGCGATGTCGTTGACGGTGCCGTTGAAGGCCGGACCCTTGAACCCGTCGACGGGGGTGCCGTCGGCGACGTTCAGCAGCGCCAGCTTGCGGAAGTTCTTGTCACCGACCTTGTTGAACTTGCCGGCCACGTAGACGGTGCCCGGCGTCGGGCCGGCGATGATGGCGGTGACGTCGTTGTCCAGCACCGGCGCGAACGCGTTGTCGATCTTGCCGGTCGCCTTGTCGAAGGCGAGCAGCCCGCGGCGGTCGACCGGAGTGGGCGAGGAACCACGGTTCTGCGCGTTCGTGAACGAGCCGCCGACGATCACCTTGCTACCGGCGTCGTAGATGGCCACGACGTTGCCGTCGTTGATGTTCGGCGTCTTGTCCGAGGGCACCTCGCCGACCATCGTGCTGTGGTCGGGCGCGGGTGCCGAGGCCGGCGCGGCCAGCGCCGGCACCGGTGTGAACAAGGTGGCGATGCCGAGCACGGCAGCGCCGAAGGCGGACACCGAGCGGTGTCTCAGGATCGAGGAAGCCACAGGCTACTCCGGGGGGAAACGTCGGAGGCGCTGCGATCGTGGTCGGTGCCGACATGAGGCGGGGCGTCACTCGACCGACCGCAGACGTGAGAGCAATACCTTCTCGCATTCGGGCATCGCCCGTCCACCCGGGTTCGGCCTTTTTGGCCGAGGAAACGGCCCGGGTCACACGAAAAGACGAGCGACGATCACCTGGTGGACACGGAGGGTTGCCCTGAGGGAACACTCAGGTCTGGCAGGGGCGCCTGGAAGTACGGATCGGTCGCCATCTCCCGGAAGACCTTCTCGCTCTCCGGGTCGTCGCCGAACGTGCTGTCGTAGATCGGCTTCTCCGTCTGCCGGGCCGCGAAATAGACCGCCGCCTTGATCTGCGGGTGCTTCTTCAGGTACGGCCCGACCTCGCGCATCCAGTCGGCGCGCTGGCCCGGCCGCCCGTCCTGGGTCAGGCCGTACTCGCCGATGATGACCGGCCGCGGGTGCTTCTTGGCGAACGCCATGAAGTGGTCCATCCGGTTGGAGAAGCTGTTCCACTCCGGACTGGGGTAGACGTCCGCGCAGAGCCAGTCGACCTGGTCGTCGCCGGGGTAGTAGTCGGCGGCCCGGCGCTGCGGCTCGGCGAACCCGTCCGCGTGCGGGCACCACACCCACCCGGCGTTGGTGACGCCCATCTCGGTGAAGATGCCGCGGACGTGCTTCCAGGCGGCGACGTAGTCCTCCGGTGAGTGCATGCTCGCGGCCAGGTTCGGCCGGTCCATCTCCCACCGGTAGCGCAGCAGCATCGGAACGCCGAACTCCTTGACGTCCTTCGCGCGTTCCCGGATCAGCGCGTCGTAGACGCCGCTGACCGTGGACCGGGTGTCGGTGCCCTGCCACGAGATCATCTGGAGCCTGCCCCGGGACTGGAACATCTTCTCGGTGTTGGTCGGGAACGGCTCGTTCCACTCGTGGAACATGTGCGCGATGGCGAGCTTGCCGCCGGCCGCCTGGTTGAACGCGTCGAACGCCGCGGCCCGCCCGGCGGCGTTGTGGTTCTGCGGCTTGACCCAGGTGCCGAGCCAGGCGCCCTCCGCCGGCGGCTCCGGCCCACGCCCGGTGGTGCGGACCGGAGCGGTCCGCGGTGTCACTGTCGGCGGGGGCGGCGCCGCCGTCGTCGCCGTCCCGTCGGACCGCTCGGAACCGGAGTCACAGGCCGCCACCGCCGGAGCCAGAAGGGCCAGGCCCAGCACGGCAGCCATCGTCAGTCGTAACCGTCGTACCACCGCAACCTCTCCCCAGGACGGTCGCCGGCCACGGCATGAGGCCCTGACGATCCGCGGGGGCGGAGAGGCACGCCGGGCCTGGCGGGCGACCCCTGGCACTCTACCCGTGACGCGGCGTTCAGGCGGGGTAGCCGAGTTGCGCCAGCAGCGGTCCGGCCTGAGCCATCACGTCGGCAAGGTCCTTTTCGGTCAGTCGCTGCCGCCAGCGGCCCACCGAGCCGGGCCGCGCCTTGGCGAAGCGGGCGTGCAGCGCCTCCCGCCCGGCCGGGTCTCCGACCTCCAGGAAGTCGGCCACGGTCTCGGCCGCCTCCGCCGGGCGGGTGACGACGTCCTCGTACCGCAGGTGCCGCACCCGGTCCGCCGGCAGTTCGGCGAGCTGGGTGAGCGCGCTGCCGGTGAACCGCCGCCACATCCAGGCCGACCGGCCCAGGTCGGAGACCTGCGTGAACTCCTCGCGCCGCTCCGGCTCCACCCAGAACCGGGGCGCGGCCCCCCACGGCGTGCCGCCCCGGCCGCTGCGGCCGCTCCCGGTGGACGCCGCGTTCAGCCAGGGCTGCTCGGCGTGCGACACGGCCACGTCCCGCCCGTCCCGGTAGACGTGCAGGAACACTGCGTCCGGGAACACCTCGGTCAGGAACGGCACGATGAAGCAGTTCTCCGGGTCCTTCTCGGCGAAACGCAGTCCACCGTGTCCGGACGCGGCGAGCAACGCGCCGTAGTAGCCGCGGAAGTAGCGGGCGGCCCGCTGCGGCGTCCAGCTTCCCTCGTAGACACAGCGGGCGACCGCCTTGGTCAGCCGCGGTTCGAAGTGGTACGACACGTCCGGCAGCGCGCCGACGCAACTGCCGAGGAACGTGGTGCCGGAACGCGGGGCGCCCAGGATGAAGATCGGCCGCTCCACCTTCAGGGTGAGCCGGCGGCCACCCGCCTCGACCGGCCGTTCCAGCTCGCGGCGTTCCTTGCGGTCCGCCAGCAGCCCGACCGCGGCGAGCTTCGCGGCCTTCACGGCGGACAGGCCGGAGTGCGGGGCGAGGGGGGAGTCGCTTGTCATCGAAGATCCCATCGGTGCGCAGAATCGGTCAGGACTGGGCGGCCGGGTCCGCCCCGGCCCGGTTGCGGCCACGGCGCAGGGCGCGCAGCGCGTCGAGGTGCAGGGTGCGCCGCCAGCGCCAGGCGCCCGCCAGGTACGCGGCCAGACCGGCGGCGGTCACCAGCGCGAGCACCGGCGGACCGGCGCCGAGCAGGCTCGCCGCGCCCAGCGGCAGGCCCAGCGTGACCACCGCCAGCGCCATCGCGGCCCGGGTGCCGGCGCCGAACGGGTGCAGCCGCATCGACCACCAGAGCTGGGTCAGCGGCACCAGGTTGGTGACCAGGATGGAGACGATCCAGGCCAGGGCCGCGCCGAGGATGCCGTAACGCGGGATGAGCACCAGGTTTCCGACCACGTTGAGCACGGTGCCGGTCATCGCGTTGTAGAACGTCCACGCGGTGCGCCCGGCCATGTTGAGCACCATGTCGACCATGCCGCAGCCGGTGGCCAGCAGCATCGTCAGCGCCAGCAGCACCACGACCCGGCGGCCGTCGCCGTAGTCGGATCCGAACAGCGCCAGCATCGGCGTGGCGAACGCCGCGAAGATCAGGTACGCGGGCCAGGAGAGCAGCACCAGCCAGCCGGTGGCGGCCTGGTAGAGCTGGCGAGCCTCGGCCCGGTCGTCGCGGGCGAACGCGGCGGCCAGCCGGTGCTGCACCGAGCTGGACAGCGCGACGCTGGAGAGCTGACCCAGCGCCAGGAACCGGGTCGCGGCCGTGTAGATCGCCGCGTCCGCCGGCCCGCGCAGCGCGCTGAGCAGCACGATGTCCAGCCGCTGCACCACGATCGCGGCCAGGCTGCTGATCGCGCGAGGGCCGGTGAACCGCCAGAACGGCCCGACGAGTTCGCGCGCCGGCACCGGCCGGGTCACCTGCCGTCCGGCCCGGCCGACCAGCCGGCTCAGCCAGAGCAGCGCGACCACCGCGGCGAACAGGTACGGCACCACCCAGGCCAGCGGCAGCGCGACGGTGGCGGACAGGCCGAGCCAGGCCGCCACGGCCACGGCCAGGAACTGCACGAGCGTGCGGCCGAGCCGCTCGACTGTCAGCAGCGGGCGCATCTGCCCGAAGCCACGGCAGGCGGCGAGCGCGTAGTCGTTGAGCGCGGCCAGCGGCACGAACGCCAGCAGGATGCGCAGCGCGGTCACCGCCTCCGGACCGGCCTCCGGCATGGTGGCCCGCGCCAGCGCCGGTGCGGCCAGCCAGCCGGCCAGCCCGAGCACCGCGCCGACCACGAGCACCGGCAGCAACCCGGCCAGGATCGTGCCCCGGATCTGGTCGCGGCGGTCGAGCGTGCGCTGGCGGCTGACGAAGTAGACGGTGCCGACGTCGGTGCCGAGCCGGGCCGCCGAGGCGGCGATCATGAACGCGCTGGTGGCCGCGAAGAACATGCCCGCCTCGCCGACCGACCAGCCCCGGGCGATGACGATGTTCAGGCCGAAACCGGCCACCGCGGCCAGCGCGACCCCGACCAGGTTGGCGAAGCCCTGCCGGGCCGCGCCGCCCAGTCCCGCGCCCGGCCCGGGGGCCGGTGCGGTGAGCGTCGGGGTGCCGCCGGCGTCCGCCCGGGTCACCGCCGCCACGACGGTACGCGTCCCCACCACGTCGCCAGCCGCTCGTCGTACGGCGCGAAGTGGTCCTCCAGCCGGGTCCGCAGCTCCGCCGACATGGGCGAACGCGAGCGCGAGTTGTGCTTGCCGAACGCGATGTCCGCCCAGCGGGGCAGCCCGAGGAAGTCGCAGACCGCGTCGAAGGAGGGACGCGGGTCGGCGAAGAAGTCGTCGCTGTCGATGACGTGCATCCGGTCCCGGCCGACGAGCGCCTCCAGGCGCTCCAACTGCTCGATGTAGCGGCCCCGCGCCAGGTACGCGTTGTGCTGCAGGTGCTCGCTGGCGTACGACGCGGAGCTGATCATCCGCTCCCGCTCGCCCGCCGTACGCGACTCCTCAAGCGCCAGCGCCCGCTCGAAGTCCGCCTCGGTCTCGTAGCCCCGGGCCAGTTCGTGCGAGTGCGCGGAGTAGGCCCGCTCCACCGGGTCGCGCAGCAGCACCAGCAGCTTCACCGAGGGCAGGTCCCGGGCGATGCGCTGCCCGGCCAGCGGGTGGAACATGTAGTACGGGCTCGATTCGCCGGTGATCCCGCGTACCCCGATCTGGGCCTTCACCGCCTCGGCCTTGCCGGTGGTGGGGAAGTGCCCGAGGTACCAGCTCATGCCCCGGTGGTAGTCCATGTCGAAGTAGTGCACGCCCTTGTGGTACGCGGGCGGCAGCACACCGGGATGCTGCGAGAGAGTCTTGAACAGCGAGGTGGTGCCGCAGCGCTGCGCCCCCACGATCAGGAATCCCGGCACCATCCGTGAGCCGGCGGTCAATCGACCGACCGTCCGGCTCACCGACTTCACCGCGCGGAGCGCCTGCTCCCTGGCCACCGTCACGTCCCCACTCCTCACTCTCACCGGGCCCGGCGGGCCAGGTGTTCCTCCACGGCGGGCAGCAGCCAGGTGTCGACGTGCCCCAGCCGCGCACCCGCCTCCGCCTGCCGGTCGCGCAGATAGCGCGTAGCCAGCTCCACCAGGTAGAGCACAGCGACCAGATCGGCGCCCCCACCGGTCTGGTCGAACGGCGCCAGGGTCGCGCCGGCGCCGGCGACAAGCGCCCGGGCCGCCTCGACCGGCTCCACCCCGTCGTGGCTCATCGCGCCCTGCACCGCCAGGTGCAGCGCGTCGTATCCGGCCGGCACGTCCGCCTCGAACCGTTCCCAGTCCCAGACCAGCACCCGGCCGTCGGCGAGCACCGCGCTGTTGCCGCCGTTCCAGTCGCCGTGCCAGGCGCCGAAGGCCACCACCGGGTCGGCGTCCGCTACCGACTTCAGCGCCGCGCGCAGCCGCCCGGCCTCCGGCCGGGGCCCGAGCGCGTCCACCGCGGCGGTGAGCCGGGCCGCGTGCCCGCTGCCCGCCCACGACTGCTTGCGTACGCCGAGACAGCCGGCGACCGCCACCATGGCGGCGCGTTCGGCCGCCTCCGCGGCGGCCGGGGTCGCCCGGGGCAGCCGTACCGGCAGCGCCTCCTGCACCAGCAGCGCGTGGCCGTGCCAGTCGCCGTGATGGCGTACCCCGGCCACTACCACCGGCCCGAGCGGCACCTCGGCGAGGCGGCGCAGCGCGTCGGCCTCCGCGTACACGAGGGCACGGGTCAGCGGGTCAACGCCGAGCTTGGCGTAACCGAGGGCCCGGCCGTCCGGGGCGAGCAGTTGCAGCACCGGCTTGCGGTTCGCCCGCGCCGGCCCGATGTGCAGGCTCACCAGCGCCGGCTCGCCGAGCACCTCGGTCAGGTAGGCGTCCAGCCCGCCGCCGTCGACCACCAGCCGGTCGCGGAACACGAGCGGGCCCAGCCCGAGCCGGAACGCGGTGGCCAGCCCCTGCCGGACCAGCTTGGCCTTGCGGCCGACCGCCTCGGTGGAGTGCCGGACCGCGCTCGCCGCAGCCCGGCCCGAGCCGGTCGGCACCAGCAGCCGGGGGCGGGCCGCCGAGGGCACCACCACCCAGCCGGCGCCGCCGCGCCGCAGGCTGGGCTCGGCCGGCGCGGGCCAGATCAGCCCGGCCAGGTCACCGAGGTACGCGGCGCGGCCGTCGCCGTCCGGGGGTACGCGGAACACCATCAGCGGTCACCGGTCTTTTCCAGTCGGGCCCGTAGCCCGGCGATCGTGCCCTGCGGTGCCGCCGGTGCGAGCGACCGGCGTATCCGGTCGTTACGGGCCAGCAGGGCGACAGTGATCAGGGCGTAGGCGAGCGTCGCTTCCATCACCCCGTAGGTGAACTGGAAGAACAGCATGAGGATGAGGACGAGCGTGCCGGCGATCCCGATCGCGCTGTGGTCGCGCCGGTAGCGCCAGATCGCGTAGACGAAGAAGGCGTTGTAGCAGATCGCGCCGACCCAGCCCTGCCCGACGAGCAGCGCCCAGAGCTGGCCGTTGCTGCCCAGCTCCCGGTTGCCGCACTGCTTGCAGTCCTCGGACTTGCCGATCGCGATGGACCGGTTGCTGCCGATCAGTGCCCGGTTGCCGCCGTACCCGAGGATCGGCGAGTGGTTCGCCGCGGCGACCGCACCCTGGGACAGCGTGGTGCGGATGTCGTCGCTGTGCCCGTTCTGGAGGCGCTCGTCGAAGGTGCGGCCGAGTGGTGTGGCGACGATCAGCACCCCGATCAGCCCGACCGCGAGGGCGAGCCCACCGAGCACCACCATCCGGCCGCGCAGCGCGAGCCGCAGCGCGACGTAGGCGGCGGCGATACCCAGACCGATCCACAGGCCGCGGTTCAGCGAGTAGACGATCGGGAAGATCGCCGCCAGGGCGATGGCCACCCCGGCGGTGCGGCGCAGCGGCTTGCCCAGCACGACCCAGCCGACGATCAGCCAGATCAGCAGGATCGCGGTGTTCTCGCCCCACGAGTTCGTGTAGGTGAACGGCGCGGACGGGCGGGGTGAACTGGCCTCCCCCTCGATCACCTGCTGGACCTGCGCGAACTTGATCTCCATCAGCGAGGAGACGTACGGGTGGCCGGCGATCGACTGGGGCAGGACGAAGCGCAGCGGCGCGACGAACGTGAGGTTCGGGAAGAGCGAGCCGATCCAGCCGCCGAGCACCACGACCACGCCCATGAACCCGAACAGCCGGACCATCCGGCGCTGGGACAGCTCCCGTTCCCGCAGGTTGTAGACGTAGAGCATGGTCACTGTCATCGCGATGTAGTTGGCGAGCCGGATGCCCCAGCCGATGTACTTGCCGCTGCCGCCCGGGGGCAGCGTGTTCGGCGCGGTGAGGTCGAGCGTGAGCACGGACAGGAACACCCAGAGCAGCAGGACCATCCAGATCCCGAAGCCGGGCGGCACCCGGACCGGGCCGCGCCGGCGCATCTGCACCACCATCGGCACGGCGAAGATGACGAAGACGAAGCTCGACACGCCGAGCACCCACCACAGCGGGTACAGCAGGAAGAGCGAGATCAGCGGCCATGCCGTCGGCAGCCGCCACGACCAGCTCTCCGGCCGTACCGTCACCGACCGGAGGCGGTTCCCGCCGGGCGGCGAGACCGCCCCGACCGGGACCGTCCCGCGCGCGGTGCGGGGCGGGGTGGCGGTGCTCATTTCACGGAAACCTTGGCGGTGGTCGGCGCGTAGATCACCCACGCGTTGCCGGGCTGCGGACGCAGGAGGTCGCCGCCGGTGTCGGCGAACGTGCAGACCATGCCCAGGCCAGGCTTGCGCCACCGGCCCTTCGCGCTGTTCGGCCCGGACACGGCGAGCACGGCGCCCTCACCGAAGACGTTCGCCGAGGGCAGCGAGCGCGGGGATGGCTTGCGTACGTCGAGCGTGCGGTATTCCATCGTCAGCACGATGACGGAGGCGGCGGTCACGGTGACCTTGCCGACCTTGCCGGCCCAGACGGACTTCGCCTGGTCGTACCGCCAGACCATCGGCGGGCCACCGGCGACGGTGACGGTCAGCTCGGTGGCCGGCGCGACGTCGCGGACGGCGAGCGCGTCGCCCTCACCGGCGTGGTCGATCGGCGGGGTGGGCGGCTGGCCGCCCTTCGGGGCGGCCTTCAGCAGCGCCGCCGTCGACGTGTAGTCGCCGGAGAAGACCTTGCTGTCGTCGTCGGGTGTGACGCCGTCGAGGTCGGAGTTCTCGAACTGGGTGAGGAAGCCGGTGGGGCCGCCGTCGTAGCCGACGAACGGGCGCAGCACGGACAGCGAGCGGATGTCGACCGGCCGGATCTCGGTGACCGGGCCGATCTTGGCGGCGTCCCTGGAGTGGAACACGGCGGTCAGGTGCAGCGTGTCGGACTCGGCGAACTCGGCGTACACCAGGTCGGCGGCCTCCAGGCCGGCCGGGGTGGTGGCGGGGCTCACCCGCAGCGGCACCGCGACCGCCTGGCGGGCCGCCGCGGCCGGGGTGCTCACCGGCTTACCGGTCAGCGGGCCGGTGGGCAGGCTCGGCGAGGCGCTGGCCGCCGACGGCGAGGCGGTGACGTCGCCCGGGTCCACCACCTGGATCTTGCCCGGCTTGGGCTCGGGCTCGCTGCATCCCGTGCCGACGCCGAGGACGACGGCCGGGGCGAGGGCTGCGCGGAGCATCTGCCGGCGGTTCACCCCAGGTCCTCGCCGGAGTCGAGGGCGTAGCTGCGACCGTCGCCGTCGCCCCGGGAGCGGTACGTGCCGCCGGTGCCGTTCAGCGGGGCCGGCTTACCCGGCCGGCCCTGGCTGCCCTGGGCGGGTGGGGCAGGCGGCGGCGGGGCGGCCTTGCCGGGAGCCGGCTTCGCCGGGGCGGGGCGGGAGGACTGCATGCGCGGCAGGACCATCGTCGACTCGGCGGACGGGCCGGGGCTCGGCCGGGGCTTGGGCCGGTTCGCCGGTGCCGCCGGGGTCGCCGGCGCGCTCGACCCGCCCGAGGGCGCCGGCCGGGCGGCGTCGCCCGCCGGGGCGGGCAGGCGCGGGGCCAGCACGGCGCCGATCACCGGCGCGTTCACCTGCTCGAACTGCTGCAGGGCGGCGGTGATCTCGCCGCTCCGGGTCTTACCCGCCTCGGCCACCATGATCACCGCGTCGACGTACCGGCCCAGGGCCTGGGCCTCCACCGCGTACGTGGGCTGCGCGGTTTCGATGATCACGTGGTCGAAGCGCGCCGACAGCTCGTGCAGGATCTCCAGCAGACCGGCGACCGGCAGCTCGACCTCCGCGTCCAGGTCGCCCGGCACCAGCACGCGGAGCTGGCCCAGCCCCGGCACCGGCGCCAGCGCCTTGAGCGGGGGGACGTCGCGGCGGAGCACCGAGGCCAGGTTGTGCCGCCCCTCGGCCACGCCGGTGATGGCGGCCACCGTCGAGTCGGGCTTGGTGGTGATCAGCGCGACCTGCTGGCCGGTGCGCGCGTACGCGGCGGCGAGGTTGGCGGCGACGAACCCGGCGGCCGTGCCGGCCGAGGCGTCGCAGAGCAGCAGTTGGCGGCCGCGTCCGCCCTGCGCCGGCTCGGGCACGGCGGACAGCAGCACGTTGCGCAGCCGGCCCAGCTCGCGGGAGACCCGGTGCGTGGGCGGCAGGACGGCCAGCGAAGGCGTCCGCGACGGCAGCTCGACGAGCAGCGGCAGGCCGACCCGGTCGGAGATGTCGCGGCCACGCCGGATCCGGGTGTCCAGCCGGTCCAGCACCAGTGCCAGCACGATGCCGAGCAGCAGACCCGCGCCCATGCCGCTGGCGAGGTTGAGCGTGCGGTTCGGCGAGCTGGGCGAATCGGGCAGCCGGGCGTCAGAGATGATCTCGCCCGGGTCGGAGCCGGCCGAGACCAGCGGGCTGAGCCGGTTGTTCAGGCCGGTGATCTGGTTGGTCAGGACGCTCCGCTCGGCCTCGGCCCGCTCCCGCTCCGGCGAGTTGGACGGCGCCGCCGCGATCCGCCCGGCGACGGCGCTGAGCTCCTTGTTCAACGCGGCGATCTGCTGCTTGAGCGCGTTCGTCTCGTTCTCCAGCGTCTTCTGCGCGGTGGCCTTGCGCAGGTCCAGATACGCCTGCGCGAACGCGTGCGAGCCCGACTGGGCGCCCTCGGGGCTGTTCGTCTCGTACACCACCTGGAGGATCTGGCTGTTCGGCGGCACCTTGACGGTGACCGACTTGACCAGCTGATCCGCGCCGGTGTCGACCTTCATCAGCGTCTTGGCCCGCTCGGCCACCACGAGCGAGCGGACCACCTGGGCCTCGGTGTCGAGGTTGACCTTGGCGTTGGGGTTGCTCTCCGCGCCCGAGCCGAGCGGGCGCACCAGCAGCGAGGTGGTCGAGGTGTAGCGCGCTTCCTGGATCTGGCTCAGCGCCAGCCCACCACCAAGACCGAGGGCCGCGGCGAGCAGCAGGATCCACCAGCGGCGGCGCAGCCAGCCCAGGTAGGCCATCAGGGCAAGACCGTCAGCGTCGCTCTCGGCCAAATGGGGTGAGGGCATCAGAGTCTGTCGCTCCCTTTCGACCGAGCCGGGCAGTCCACGGCGCAGCTGGACCTGACCGTGGCCTTGAGTGTCCCCGATCCGAACGGCGAGGGAAAGTCTGCTCACGTTCCGGTAAGCCTGCCCGGGTGTGGGCAGCCCGCGTAGAAATGGTCGATCGGCGCTGACCATTCGGCGGGTTTCCCGGTGTCGGGCCCGACCTGCCCCCGGACAGCCGGCGTCACCGACGGCTCTCGTGCGGAGCGGTGACGGAATCCTGACACATCTCACTTTCTCCCGGTGGCCCGGCCCGGCGTCCCGGGCGAACCGGGCTGACCTGGACAGTGGCCAATCGGTGCATGTCCCAGTGACGGGAATCGAGGAGTGAGCCGACCGGCGCGTCAGTATCCGTCCAATGGCCCCTTCAGTTGCCCATGGCCGCGCCAGTAGGTTGTCAGGACGCGTCCGAGGGGCATTCACAAAATTCCGGACGCGGTCGTCCGCGTACGGGAGGAAGTCTGTGGTGAGCGGGTCAACCGAGGACTCGGGGCAGGTCCTGCTGGTGGGTTCCAGTGGCGGGCACCTGGCCCAGCTCCTGGCCCTGGAACCGTGGTACCGGGATCGGCGCCGCGCGTGGGTAACGTTCGACACCCCCGACGCCCGCTCGCTGCTCGCCGGTGAGGACGTGGTCTGGGCGCATCACCCCACCACACGCAACGTCAAGAACCTGGTACGCAACGCGTTCCTCGCGTTGAAGGTGATCCGCCGGCGTCAGGTCGACGCGGTGGTCACCACCGGCGCCGGGGTCGCCCTGCCGTTCGTGGTGGCGGCCCGGATGCGCCGGATCCCCACGGTCTACATCGAGGTGTACGACCGGATCGACAGCGCGACCCTCACCGCCCGGCTCTGCCGCCCCTTCCTCTCCGCGATGCTCGTGCAGTGGGACGAGCAGCGCCGGATGTACCCGGAGGCGACTGTCGTGGGGAACCTCCTGTGATCCCCCGGCAGCGGGACCGGCGCTCCGCGACGCCGTACGTGCTCGTCGTTGTCGGCACCGACGTGCACCGCTTCGACCGGCTGGTGGGCTGGCTGGAGCGCTGGCACGCGAACCGGCCGGAGGTCCGGCTGGTCCTCCAGTACGGCCACAGCCGCACCCCGGCCCTGCCCGAGGCCACCCCGTTCCTCGGCCACGAGGAACTCCAGCGGGCGATGGCGGAGTCGACGCTCGTGGTCAGCCACGGTGGCCCGGCCACCATCACCGAGGCCCGGCGCAACGGCCACCTGCCGATCGTGGTGCCCCGCGACCCGACGCACGACGAGCACGTCGACAACCACCAGCAGCTGTTCTCCCGCCGGCTGGGCGCGGCGGGCATGGTGCGGCTGTGCGAGTCCGAGGCCGAGCTGGTCGCCGCGCTGGACGAGGGGCTGGCCGACCCGAGCCGCTTCGTGCTGGCCGCCGACCCGAACCGCCCGGACCCGCGCGCCGAGGCGGTCGCCCGGGTCGGCGCCGTGATCGACGAGCTGGTGGCCCGCCGGGTACGGCAGCGAGCCGTCGGACGTCGCGGATGAGCGCCCCGGATCCGGCGCCGCCGCGGGTCCTCTTCGTCGGCGGTCTCGGCCGCAGCGGCTCCACGCTGCTGGAGCTGCTGCTGGCGCAGAGTGCCGACGTGTGCGCCGTCGGTGAGGTCGTGCACCTGTGGGAACGGGCGCTCGGCGCGGACGAGCGGTGCGGTTGCGGTGAGCGGTTCACCGCCTGCCCGTTCTGGCGGCAGGTCGGCGACCAGGCGTTCGGCGGCTGGGCCGCCGTCGACCGGGACGACGTGCTGGCCCTCAAGGACCGGGTCGACCGGACCCGGCACATCCCCCGGCTCGCGAAGGACGCGCTCCCGCCGGACCAGCTGGCCGACGTGCGCCGATACGCCGACCTGTACACCCGGATCTACCGGGCCGCGCTGTCGGCGACCGGCGCGCGGGTGGTGGTCGACTCCAGCAAGCACGCCTCGCTCGCCTTCGCGCTGCGCTGGGCCGAAGGGCTCGACCTGCGGGTGCTGCACCTGGTCCGGGACAGCCGGGCGGTGGCTTACTCGTGGGGCAAGCAGGTGCGCCGCCCCGAGGTGGTCGACGGCGAGGACTTCATGCCGACCTTCTCGCCGTTCGAGGTGAGCAAGCTGTGGACCGCGCAGAACGCCGCGTTCCACCTGCTCGCCTCCCGGGCGAAGGTGCTGCGGCTGCGGTACGAGGACTTCACCGCCGACCCGGCCGGCACCGTACGCCGGGTACGGGACTTCGCCGGCCTGCCGGACGACCCGGCGGCGCTGCGCATCCTGTCCGGGGCCGACGGGACCGGCGCGGCGCCCGAGCCCGCCGCGCCGTTCCGCGCGCACAGCGTCGCCGGCAACCCGCTGCGGTTCAGCGGCGGACCGCTGACCGTGCGGCGGGACGAGGCGTGGCGGGACCGCCTGCCGCGCCGCAGCCGTGCCGTGGTCAGCCTGGCCACGCTTCCCCTGCGGGTCCGCTACGGCTATCTGGGCCAGCGGGGATCCGACGAGTCCGTGGAGAGAGCATGAGTGGGCCGAGCATCTCGGTCGTCGTACCGACGCGGGACCGTCCGGAGTTGCTGCGTGCGGCGCTCGACGCGATCCTCAGCCAGGCGCACCCGGGCCTGATCGAGGCGATCGTGGTCTACGACCAGTCCGAGCCGGACCGGTCGCTGGAGACCGACCGGGGTGACCGGCGGGTCCGGGTGATCACGAACACCCGTACCGCCGGGCTGGCCGGTGCGCGTAACACCGGCATCGAGGCGGCCGTCGGCGACTGGGTGGCGTTCTGCGACGACGACGACGAGTGGCTGCCCGGCAAGCTGGCCGCCCAGTTCGGCGCGCTCGACGCGCACCCGGACGGCGCGCTGGTGAGCTGCGGCATCCGGGTCAGCTACGACGACCGTACGGTGGACCGTTCGCTGGACCGGGCCCGGATCTCGCTGGAGGCGCTGCTGCGCGACCGGCTCACCGAGCTGCACCCGTCCACGTTCCTGATCCGCCGGGCCGCGTTGCTCGACGCGATCGGCCTGGTCGACGAGCAGATCCCGGGCAGCTACGCGGAGGACTACGAGTTCCTGCTCCGCGCCGCCCGGTACGCCCCGCTGGTGAACGTGGAGAGCCCGTACGTGCTGGTCCGCTGGCACAAGCGGTCCTACTTCGCGCAGCGCTGGGAGACCATCTCGACCGCGTTGCAGTGGCTGCTGCGCCGCTACCCGGAGTTCGCCACGGTGCCGCACGGCGAGGCGCGGGTGGCCGGTCAGATCGCGTTCGCGCAGGCCGCCATGGGCAACCGGCGGGACGCGGTCCGCTGGGCCCGGCGCACGCTGGCCCGCAACCCGAAGGAGCCGCGCGCCTACCTGGCGCTGGCCGTGGCTAGCCGGGCGGTGCAGGCCGACCGGGTGCTGCGCACGCTGCACAAGCGCGGCCGGGGCATCTGAGCCGTACGCGAGACGGGCGGGCGACCTCGGTCGCCCGCCCGTCGTCGTTCCGCTGTGATCAGGCCGTGCAGAAGGACTTCCACGCCTGGATGCTCGGCTGGTCGAGCAGCCGGAAGTCACCCTGACTGACTGTCTGGTTGTAGTACGCCACGAACTCCGGCCGCTGGCCGTTGAGGAAGTTCGTCATCGACCGGATCCAGGCCGCCCGGCCGGTGCCCGCGTCACCGGGCACCAGGTCGCTGCCGGTCTCGGCGACGCCCCACGGCTTGCCCAGCGCCTTCGACTTGCTGATCATCGGGCCGTAGATCTCCTGGGGCGAGGCGTACCGCTTCCACTTCTTGCCCCAGTTGTAGCAGTCCCAGCCGAGCGCCTCGATCACGTCGCCACCCGGGTAGAACGCGTCGAAGCTGCGCCCGGACTTCGAGTCGAGCGTCCAGCACATCAGGATCAGCGTGTTGATCAGCTTGGGATTGCCCGTCCGGTCGGCCAGGCCGGCGATCCGCTTCCACGCCGTCCGGTACGCCGCCGTGGTGAACGCGCCGCGCTCGACGTCGTCCTCCGGCTCGTGGAAGTACGACCAGTAGACGTTGTGCTCACGCGGGATCGAGGCGAACCAGGAGGCCAGGCGGGAGTCGAACTTGCCGGTGTTCACCTCCTGCGGCGACGCCTTGAAGGACACCACGACGGTTCGGTCCACCACGTCGGCGCGGCTGCCGGACCAGGCCGGCGGCAGGCCGGGGAAGAAGATCCGGGCCATCCGCAGCTTGCCGAAGGTCCGGTCGGAACGGGCCAGCGCCTGGCCGAAGGTCTCCCCGTTCTGCACACCGATCGAGGCGCCCGGGAGCGTCAGTCGCGTACCGGTGAAGCCCGGCCCGGCGTTCGCGGAGGCCGACGGACGTGCCGAGGGCTTGCCGCCGAGACCCTGGTCGGCGCCGGGAGAGGCGCCGGGTGTCCCGGGCTTGCCCGGGCCCATCGAGGTCGCCGGCCCGACCGCGCCCGGTGCCTCGCCGGCCTGCGGGTTCGCGGCGTCGGGCCGCAGCGCGGCCACCGCGACCCCGCTGCCGGCCACGGCCAGCGCCAGGGCCGCCGCCAGGGCGACGCGCCAGCGCCGCCGGGAGCCGCCGGACGACGGCGGCGGTGCCGGGACGAGCGGTGGTGCGGGCGGCTGGCCCGGCCCACCGGCGGCCGGTCCGTGCGGAACGTCCACCGGGGGCGGCCCGGTCAGGGTGGCGGTCGCCGCGGTGCCCGCGGCCCAGCCCGCCTCGCCAGCCCGGCCGGGCTCGTCGTGCGGCGCCCAGCCGGCGTGGCCGGCCTGCGCCGGCCAGGCGTCGTCGTGCGCGTCACGCTGCGGCGCCCAGCCGTTCGCCGTGGCGGGCACGGGCTCCCAGCTCGTCGTGTCGTGTACCGGCCCGTCCGGGTGACCGGCGTCGGGCCGGTCCCGCTCGGGCCAGGGCAGGTCACCGTCGGAACGGGCCGGCGGCGGCGTGCTCTCGGCTTCCGGCCAGGGAAGCGAAGGACCGCCTCCCTGGCGCGGAATGTCCTGACCCGGCCACAGGCCGGTCGGCTGCCCGAAGGCATTGTGCGGCTCTCGGTCGACCGGCATGACCCTCCCTGGCTGTCGGCGGCCCGTGTCGAGGGCTCAGATCGTCATGCGTCCCTGCCCGACGATAACCCTCATCCACCCGGCCGTATGTACCGTGACACTCAGCCGAACGCTTCACCCTGCCTGCCGGTGACGGTCGAAGCGGGCATCTCGACCCCGGTCCGGGCGATCGCGTCGAGCAACTGGTCGGCCAGTTCGGGCCGGCAGACCAGCAGATCGGGCAGGCGCGGATCGGCGCGGTTGTAGCGCAGCGGCGAGCCGTCGATCCGGGACGCGTGCATGCCCGCACCGAGCGCCACGGCGACCGGGGCGGCACTGTCCCACTCGTACTGACCGCCCGCGTGGACGTACGCGTCGACCTCGCCGGTCACCACCGCGCAGACCTTCACACCGGCCGAGCCCATAGGGACGGCGGTGGCGCCGAGCATCTCGACCAGCTCGCCGACGAACGCCGGCGGGCGGCTGCGGCTCACCGCGATCCGGATCGGGCCGTCGGACGGCTTCGGCTGCGGGCAGTCGGTGCCGAGCACGAGCTGCGTTCCGTCCCCTGTGGTCCGGGCCGGCATGCCGACCGCACCGGCGATCAGCGCGCCGTCGGGCGCGGCGGAGCGCTGCCAGAGCGCCACGTGCACCGCCCAGTCGTCGCGTCCGGCCTCGGAGAACTCGCGCGTGCCGTCCAGCGGGTCGATGATCCAGACCCGGTCCGCCTCGTGCCGGGGCGCGCGCTCGCCGTCGGCCCACGCGCGGCGCGCGTCGGCCTCCTCCTCGGAGAGCACCGCGTCGTCCGGCCGAAGCCTGGCCAGCGCCGCCGTCATCACCTCGTGCGACGCGCGGTCGCCGGCGTCCTTGAGCGCCTTCGGGTCGGCGAAGCCCTGCCGGTCCCGCAGCGCGGTGAGCGCCGTACCGGCCTCGGCCGCCAGCCACTGCGCGAACCGCTGGTCGTCGAGCCGTCCCGCCTCGTCCTCGGTCACGAGCCCCATCCCTTGTTCTCCCGGGTCTGCCGTGACCCGTCATCCTTCGGCGTCCGGTCGGACCGGCGCCAGCGTCCGTCGGATCGTAGACAGGTGCGAGCTGTTCTCGGATCCTCCGGACGCACCGGTGACCCGGCCGGCCGCCCGCATGTTGAACTTCGCGTGTATCGCGGTCGGACCCGCCGAGCCAGGCCCTAGGCTCTGCGCATGACCGCCGAGCAGCTGATCTCGTTCGCCCGTGGCGCGCCTTCGCTGGACATCGTCGATGTCGAAGGGCTCAAGGCCGCCGCCGTCCGCGCCTTCGACGCCGACCCCGCCGGGGTCACCGCGTACGGCACCTCCGTCGGCTACCCGCCGTTGCGGAAGTGGATCGCCGAGAAGCACGGTGTCGAGGCCGACCAGGTGCTGATCACGAACGGCTCGTTGCAGGCCGACGCGTTCCTCTTCGACCACCTGGTGCGCCGGGGTGACGCGGTGGTGGTCGAGCGCCCGACGTACGACCGCACGCTGCTCAACCTCAAGCAGATGGGCGGCGAGGTGCACGGCGTGACGATCCAGCCGGACGGCCTGGACACCGCCGAGCTGCGCAAGCTGCTGGAGTCCGGGGTACGCCCGCGGCTGGCGCACGTGATCCCCAACTACCAGAACCCGGCCGGCGTGACCCTCTCCCTGGAGAAGCGTCGTGAGCTGCTGGATCTCGCCGCCGAGTACGACTTCACGATCTTCGAGGACGACCCGTACGCGGACATCCGCTTCCGGGGCGAGCCGCTGCCCTCGATGCTGTCGATGGACACCCGCGGCGTGGTGGTGCACGCCTCCAGCTTCACCAAGACGGTCTGCCCGGGCGTGCGGGTCGGCTACCTGGTGGGCCCGGCCGAGCTGATCGCGGCGATCGCCAAGCGGGCCACCAACCTCTACATCTCGCCCGGCATGGTGGCCCAGGCGATCGTGCACCAGTTCTGCGTCTCCGGCGCCATCGAGGAGTCGATCCGGACGGTCCGCTCGGCGCTCGGCGAGCGGTCGGCGGTGCTGGCCGAGTCGCTGCGCCGGCACATCCCGGAGGCCCGGTTCGTGGAGCCGGACGGCGGCTACTTCCTCTGGGTCGAGCTGCCGGAGGACGTCGACGTCGACCGGCTCGCGCCGGCCGCCGCCGAGCGCGGGGTGGCGGTGGTGAAGGGCAGCGACTTCATGATCGACGGCGGCCGGCACGCGCTGCGGCTGGCGTACTCGGCGGTGACTGCCGACCGGATCGACGAGGGTGTGCGGCGTCTCGCCGAGGCGATGGCCGCCGTGCGCGGCTGATTTCTGTCGGGTTTCTGACAAAAGGGCCCCGCTGGCCGGTTCGGCTCTCCCGCCGGACCGGCCGGCACCCCCACAATGCTGCGAGTGCCGCTCACCTTTTGCCGGTGACCGGTCCGTGCGCCGGCACGACCCGGCCGGGCCCGGCGGCACGCCCAGCATCACTCCCGCCCCCAAGGGGTGCCGGGTGGGCCGTGTCGCCCCTCACCCCCCTGACGCGGCCCGGCCCGCCCGGCGCCGCCGCGTGAGGCCGGTCGCAACCGGCCCTTCCCGCGCCCGCGCTGCGCTTCCCGCCGGTCGGCGTAACCTGCAAGCCGCAGCTTCAGGGAAAGGGGGCGAGAGATGACGGACCGGGTGGCACGCGACCGAACCGCCGGCGCCGAGAGCAGCCGGCCACTACGCCCCCGCGCCTGGTCGGCCCCGGTGCGCGCGATGTCCCGCATCCTCAACGCGGACGGCTCCCCGCGTACGACCGAGCCGGCCGGCCCGGAGCGCAGCGGGATCGTCGACTGCGGGCTGTACGTCGACGGCGAGCGCCGCCCCGGCCGCCCTCAGTACGCCGACGCCCTGGCCGCCGCCCGGCAGGAGCGGGACGGCTTCGTCTGGCTCGGCCTGCACGAACCGGACCTCGTCGAGATGACCGAGATCGCCGCCACCTTCGGCCTGCACGAACTCGCGGTGGAGGACGCGGTCAAGGCCCAGCAGCGCCCGAAGCTGGAACACTTCGGTGAGATCGCCTTCCTGGCGCTGCGTACCGCCCGCTACTGCGAGCACGCGGAGCTGACCGAGAACTCCGAGGTGGTGGAGACCGGTCAGGTGATGCTCTTCATCGGGCCGCACTTCGTGATCAGCGTGCGGCACGGTGACGCCTGCCGGCTGGCTCCGGTCCGCGCCGACCTGGAGGCGAAGCGGGATCTGCTGGGGCACGGCCCGTGGGCGGTCGCGTACGCGATCACCGACCGGGTGGTGGACCTCTACCTGGAGGTGGCCGACCGGCTGGAGGACGACCTCGACGTGCTGGAGGCCGACGTCTTCGACCGGCAGAGCAGCGGCCGGATCCAGCGGATCTACCAGATGAAGCGGGAACTGGTCGAGTTCAAGCGGGCGGTGGTGCCGTTGCAGCGCCCGCTGATGACGCTGACCTCGCAGGTCAACCGCGCGGTGCCGCAGGAGGTGCGGCGCTACTTCCGGGACGTGCAGGACCACCTCAGCCGCACCGTCGAGCAGGTGAACTCCTACGACGACCTGCTCAACTCGATCCTCCAGGCCCGGCTTGCCCAGGTCACAGTCGACCAGAACAACGACATGCGCAAGATCGCCGCCTGGGCCGCGATCGGTGCGGTGTGGACGGCGATCGCCGGCATCTACGGCATGAACTTCGACAACATGCCCGAGCTGAAGTGGACGTACGGCTATCCGGGCGTCTGGGCGCTGATGCTCGCGGCGTCCTTCACGCTCTACCGCCTGTTCCGCCGCAACGGCTGGCTGTAGCCATCGTCACTCCGCGCCGGCCCGGCCGCCGTATACGCGGAAGCGCCGGCCACGCGGGGTGTCCCGCGTGCCGGCGCTGATCCGACGGTACGAGGTCAGCGGCGACCGCCGGCCTTCGCGGCGTTCTTGCCGGCCTGCACGGCCTTGGTGATGTCGTCGGCCGGACGGCCGGTGACGTCCCGGGCACCCTCGGCGACGGAGGGGACCTGGTCGTTGGGGTGGATCACCGGCTGGCTGCCGGAGGTGGCGGTCGACGCGCTGCTGCCCTTGGCCACCGCCGAGGAACCGGCACCGGTCGGGCCGGCCTGCGTCACCTTCGCGCTCGCGTCCGGGGTCTCCACCACGATCGTGTCCACGTCCTCCCGCATCGGCTCCAGCTTGTCCCGCCCGCTCGCGCCGAGCGTGCCGGTCGTGTCGAGCGTGCCGGTCGGGTCGTACTCGGCCCACTCCTGCTGCTCGCGGCGGCGGCGCATGGCCATCGCGCCGGCCAGACCGGCGACGGTGCCGGCCACCAGCAGGCCCGCGGTCATGCCCCGCGACCTGCGCTGCTTCTTCTTTCCGGCCTTCATGTTCTTCGCCTTCTTCGTCACCGAGGCCTGCTTCGCGGCCATCACCTTGCGGCCGCTCGACGCCTTGCCGGCGGCCTCGACCCGGGCGTTGCGCACGGCCAGCATCACCGGCGCGAGCGCCGCGGCGGTCGACGCGAAGCCGCTGGACGCCCGGTCCCGGACCATGACCGCGGTCGGCGCGACGGCGACCCGGGCTGCCTGGACCCGCGGGCCGACAGTGGCGCCGGCACCCTTCGCCGCGTGCGTCGCGGCCTGCCGCAGGTGACCGATGCCCTGGTTCAACTCGACCTTGGCGAGCTGGCCCTGGGTCTTTCGCCGCCCGATTCCAAACACGGTCCCACCTCCTGGGAGTTGTTCCTTCGTCATCCTCCACCTTCGAATGCCTCCGCATGGCCAGATCGGGCACATGGGAGGATCCGCAAGGAACTGAACTACGAGTGAGGAGTACCCGTGGCCGAGGCTGTCTACGCCACCTTGCACACCAACGCCGGCCCGATCCGGCTGGAGCTCTTCCCGAACCACGCGCCGAAGACCGTCCGCAACTTCGTGGAGCTGGCCGAGGGCACCCGGGAGTACACCGATCCGCGCACCGGCCAGCCGGGCAGCGGTCCGTACTACGACGGCACCGTCTCGCACCGTGTGATCAGCGGTTTCATGATTCAGATGGGCGACCCGACCGGCACCGGTCGCGGTGGTCCGGGCTACAAGTTCGCCGACGAGTTCCACCCCGAGCTGCGCTTCGACCGGCCGTACCTGCTGGCCATGGCGAACGCCGGGCCGGGCACCAACGGCTCGCAGTTCTTCATCACGGTGTCGCCCACGCCACACCTGAACAACCGGCACACCATCTTCGGCCAGGTGGCCGACGAGCAGTCCGCGAAGGTGGTCGACTCGATCGCCAACACCCCGACCGGCCCGAGCGACCGGCCGGTCCAGGACGTGGTGATCGAGCGGGTCGAGATCGAGCGCAAGCAGTCCTGAGCGGCACACCTGTACCTTTGCTCGCATGACTGAGCGCTCCGGCCAGCCAGGCGACGCCACCGGGGGCCCGGTGCCGACCACTCCGGTCTGCTACCGGCACCCCGGTCGGGAGACGTACATCCGGTGCAGCCGGTGCGACCGGCCCATCTGCACCGAGTGCATGCGGGACGCCTCCGTCGGCCACCAGTGCCCGGAGTGCGTCGCCGAGGGACGCCGCAGCGTGCGGCCGGCGCGTACCGCCTTCGGTGGCGGTGCCGCCGGCCGCCAGGGCAACGTCACGAAGGCGCTGATCGCGCTGAACGTGCTGACGATGCTGCTGTCCATCCTCTCGGCCCGCAGCGGGACCGCGGTGGCCGGCGGCGGTCTGGGCGGCCTGATGGGCAGCGGGACCCCGCTCACCGAGTGGGGGGCGGTGCTCGGCCTGGCGCGCTTCCCCGACGGGCACGTCGGCGGGGTGGCCGACGGTGAGTGGTACCGGCTGGTCACCGCCATGTTCCTGCACTACGGCGTGCTGCACCTGCTGCTGAACATGTGGGCGCTCTGGGTGCTCGGCCGGACGCTTGAGGCGGTGCTCGGGCCGCTGCGCTTCCTGGCGCTCTATCTGCTCGCCGGGCTGGGCGGCAACGTCGCGGCCTACGTCTTCACCGAGCCGAACCGGTTCACGGCCGGTGCCTCGACGGCCGTGTTCGGCCTGTTCGCCGCCATCTTCGTGATCATGCGGCGGCTCGGCCGGGACACCTCGGCGATCGTGCCGATCCTGGTGATCAACCTGATCTTCACGTTCACCGTGCCGAGCATCTCGGTAGCCGGGCACCTCGGCGGGCTGGTGGCCGGCGCGCTGGTGGCGCTGGTCCTCGCGTACGCGCCACGGTCGCGGCGGACCGTCTTCCAGGTGGCGGGCTGCGCGATCGTGCTGGTCGCGCTGATCGGCCTGACCCTCGTCCGCACCGCCGCGCTGCTCGGCTGAGCGTCAGCCCGCCGTCGGGCGGGCCTCGGTCAGCGCCGCCGCCACCTCGTCCAGCGGCGCGTCCAGGTCGCGGCGGCCGAACAGGTGCAGCGACTCCCCGGCGTCGATCTCCAGCGTCTCGGCGGTGATCCCACGCCGGCTGCGCCGGTCCAGCCGGATCGTCTCCACCGCGTCCCACGGCAGCCGGCGTCGCCCCGCGAACCCCCGCAGCACGGTGAGCCCGTCCGGGTCGACGGCGAGGCGGACCGGAGCGACCACGTCGCGCAGCGCCCAGCCGAGCAGACCGGCGGCGGCCAGCCCGGCCAGCCCCGGACGGACCGGGTCACCGCCGGCGAAGACCAGCCCCAGAGCGACGAGCCCGAGCGCGCCGAGCGCCTTGAGCACCGGCACCTCGCGCGGCACCCGCCACTGCCGGGCCGGCGGTGACTGTGGATCCATCCGCCCAGCATGCCAGCCGTCCCGGCCGCACGCCGGGGGAGGACGGCGGTCGGGTCAGCACGTACTATCGGGGCAAGCGAGGTTACCGGGGAGTAGACATGAGTGACGCGGTCATCGTCGGCGCGGTACGGACCCCGGTCGGGCGGCGCAAGGGCAGCCTCGCCGGAGTGCACCCGGTCGACCTCTCGGCGCACGTGCTGCGCGCCCTCGCCGAGCGCACCGGCATCGATCCCGGCCAGGTCGACGACGTGGTGTGGGGCTGCGTGTCGCAGGTCGGCGAGCAGTCCTGGAACGTGGCCCGCAACGCCGTGCTCGCGGCCGGCTGGCCGGAGTCGGTCCCCGGCACCACGCTCGACCGCCAGTGCGGGTCGAGCCAGCAGGCGCTGCACTTCGCCGCCGCGACGGTCCTCTCCGGCCAGGCCGACCTGGTCGTCGCGGGTGGCGTCGAGTCGATGACCCGGGTGCCGATGGGTTCCAGCGTCGCCGGTGGCATGCCGTTCAGCCCGGCGATCCTGGAGCGCTACCGCGGTGTCGAGGGCGTCGCCGAGGACTCGCCACTGCCGTTCAACCAGGGCGTCGGGGCCGAGCTGATCGCCCAGCGGTGGCGTCTGTCCCGTACCCAACTCGACGAGTTCGCGCTGGCCAGCCACGAGAAGGCGGCAGCCGCGCAGGACGCGGGCGCGTTCGAGGCCGAGCTGGCGCCGGTGGCGCTCGCCGACGGCGGCAAGTTCTCCGCCGACGAGGGCATCCGCCGCGACACCTCGCTGGCGAAGCTGGGCGAGCTGCCCACCCCGTTCCGCGCCGACGGCGTGGTCACCGCCGGGTCCGCGTCGCAGATCTCCGACGGCGCCGCCGCGCTCGCGGTCACCACGGCCGAGTGGGCCAGCCGGCACGGCCTGCGCCCGCTGGCCCGGGTGCACACCGCCGTGGTCGCCGCCGACGACCCGGTCACCATGCTCACCGCGCCGATCCCGGCCACCGCGAAGGCGCTGCGCCGCGCGGGGCTGGGCATCGAGGAGATCGGGGTGTACGAGGTGAACGAGGCGTTCGCCCCGGTGCCGCTGGCCTGGCTGGCCGAGACCGAGGCGGACCCGGAGCGGCTCAACCCCCGGGGCGGTGCGATCGCGCTCGGTCACCCGCTCGGCGGGTCCGGTGCCCGGATCATGACCACGATGCTCCAGCACATGCGGGACAACGGCATCCGCTACGGCCTCCAGACCATGTGCGAGGGCGGTGGCATGGCCAACGCCACGATCGTCGAGCTGCTCTGATCCGACCGGCGGCGGAGTCGCACCGCTGGTGCGACTTGCAGGTGTGGAAGTTCCAGAAATCGGCCGTGACCCATATCACCCCAGGTCATCGGCTCGTTGCACCTCACATGGACGTGTTCTCGCGAACGTTCCTTCCGGCCGCCGCCGACACCGGCCTGGCGACCCAGACCGTCACCCGGCACATGCCGGTGTTCCGCCGGTGCGTCGGTTCCGGCGACGCGACCATCCTGGTCACCCGATGCAGCCGCCCGGACGACCCGGTCGGCGGCGACTACCTGATGCTGCTCACCCACCGCCGCCTGGTGGTCACCCGGCAGACCCGGGTGCTGCACCGGCTGCGCCTGCACCTCAACACCGAACTGCGCGAGCTGAGCAACGTGACGTGGAGCCCGGATGCCCGCGCGCACCGCGTGGAGCTGGCGGCCACCGCGATCGACGGGGTACGCGAGCGCTTCGTCCTGCGTACCCACCACCCGAAGCAGGTGTGGCAGCTCGACGCCCTGCTCAACCACGCCTTCCGGACCCGCCTGCGTACCCCGGCCGAGCGGGTGGTGGCGACCATCGGCGACCAGCCGGCGGGCACCCGGCCCTCGGTGTTGCGTCCGGCACCGGCCCGCTGACGTCCTTACCGGATCCGAACATTCGGTGACCGGCCGGGCGGCCACCGGTCGGTCATCATGGGCCGGTGACCATCGCCGCCCCGCCCGGGCTCGTCCTCGTGGTGGAGGACGAGCCGGCCATCGCCGACCTGGTCCGGCTCTACCTGACCCGGGACGGGTTCGGCGTACACCTGGAACGTGACGGCGAGGCCGGGCTGGCCGCCGCGCGGCGCCTGCGCCCGGTGGCCTGCGTGCTCGACATCGCGCTGCCCGGCCTGGCCGGCACCGAGATCTGCCGCAGGCTGCGCGCGGACGGCGACTGGACACCGGTCATCTTCCTCACCGCCCGCGACGACGAGGTGGACCGTGTCGTCGGCCTGGAACTGGGCGCCGACGACTACGTCACAAAGCCGTTCAGCCCCCGTGAACTGCTCGCCCGGCTCCGGGCGGTGCTGCGCCGCACCGCCGGCACGCCCGCCGGTCAGCCCCGCACGCTCGGTGCCGTCACGCTCGATCCGGGCCGCCGGACGGTGACCGCCGCCGGTACGCCGGTGCAGCTCACCTCCACCGAGTTCGACCTGCTGGCCCACCTGATGGCCCGCCCCGGCCGGGTGTTCACCCGGGAGGAACTGCTGGCCGGCGTGTGGGGGTACGCGGCACACGGCGGCACCCGGACCGTCGACGTGCACGTGGCGCAGGTACGGGCCAAACTCGGCGCGGCGAGCGTGATCCGCACCCATCGGGGCGTCGGGTACGCCGCCGATGCCTGAACAACCGAACGAGCCGACGCGGCGCCGCCCCGGGCGGACGCTCACCGCCCGCGCCGTGCTCGCCACCTGCGCGGTGGCGCTGGTGTCGGTGCTTGTCACCGCGCTCGTCGCGGTGCCCCTGGCGATACGCGGCGCGGAGCGCCGGGACCAGGAGGCGCTCGCCGCCCAGGCGCGGCTCGCCGCCGACGTGCTCCGGGTGCGGCCGGCCGGCCGGCGCGACGGCGCGGGGGACCGGCTCGTGCGGCAACTGCGCCAGCAGCGGATCGAGGTGTACGTGATCCGCGACGGCCGGGCCGACCGGCCGGGCCTGCCCAGAGCGCTCGTGACCCGGGTGGCGGGCGGCGAGAACGTCTCCGGCCGGCGGCTGGTCGACGGGGAACGCCGGCTGGTCGAGGCGCGGGCGCTGCCCGGCCGGGACGGGGTGGTGCTGACCCGGGCCCGGAGCACCGGACCGTGGCGGCAGGTGCTGCGCGGGCTCTGGCTGCCGCTGCTCGCCGGGCTCGCCGCCGGGGCGGCCGCCGGGGCGCTGCTGGCCCGCCGGCTGGCCCGGCCGATCCGTACCGCCGCCACGGCCGCCGCCCGGCTGCGTGCCGGGGACCGGGCGGTCCGGGTACCGGTCGAGCCGCCCGACGAGGTGGCGGACCTGGCGTACGCGCTGAACGGCCTGGCCGCCGCGCTCGCCACGAGTGAGGGACGGCAGCGCGAGTTCCTGCTCTCCGTCTCGCACGAGTTGCGTACGCCGCTCACCGCCATCCGCGGCTACGCCGAGGCGCTGGCCGACGGGGTGATCGAGGCCGACGCGGTGCCGGCGACCGGCCGTACCGTGCTCGCCGAGGCCGAGCACCTGGACCGGCTGGTCCGCGACCTGCTGGCGCTGGCCCGGCTGGAAGCGGTCGACTTCCCGCTGGAACCGGTCCCTGTCGACCTGAGCCGGGTCGCCGCCGACGCGGAGCGCACCTGGTCCGGCCGGTGCGCCGCGCTCGGGGTGCCGTTCCGGCTGGAGACACCGGGTGAGCCGGTGCCGGCGTACACCGATCCGGGCCGGATCCGGCAGGTGGTGGACGGGCTGCTGGAGAACGCGCTGCGGGTCGCACCCCCGGGGGCGCCGGTGGTGCTCGCGGTGCGGGCGGCGGGCCCGGCGGGCGGCGGGGTGCTGGAGGTCCGGGACGGCGGACCCGGCTTCACCGACGACGACCTGATGGTGGCGTTCGAGCGCGGTGCGTTGCACGAGCGGTACCGGGGGGTGCGCAAGGTGGGCAGCGGGCTCGGCCTGGCGCTCGCCGCCGGGCTGGTCCGGCGGCTCGGTGGGGACATCGCCGCGGGGCACGCCCCGGAGGGCGGGGCCGCGTTCACGGTCCGGGTGCCCGCGGATCCTTACCGGGCTCGAACATCGGCTTGACCGTCCTCTCGCGTCGGTGCGGGACGCTCGGTCCACCACCGTGAGGAGAGGACCACAGATGACACGTCAGCGAATCGTCACCGGCGCCGCCGCACTGCTCGCCGCCACGGCGCTCGGGCTCGCCGGGTGCGGCGCGGCCCGGTCCGGACCGGCGTCCGGCGACGCGGTCGAGGTGAGCGCCGCGCTGGGGGCAGACGGGCAGGCGCTCGCCGCGCTCGGCGTCGACGCCGGCGAACTGGACGTGGATCCGGTCGCCGCGCCGGCGCCGTCGGGCACGCCCCAGGCCGGGCCGGACGGTAAGGGCGAGCGGGCGAAGGAGGGGCACAAGCGCCACCGGGCCCGGGTGCTGCTGCGGCGCGGCACGCTGCACGGCGAGGCGGTGGTGCGGACCAGGGACGGCGGTACGAAGACGGTGGCGGTCCAGCGCGGCGAGGTGACAGCGATCGACGGCAGGTCGATGACCGTCAAGTCCACCGACGGGTTCACGGTGACGTGGACGTTCGGCGAGAAGCTGCGGGTGGTCGAGCGGCGGACCACGATCCGATCGACCGACATCAAGATCGGTACGACGGTCGGGGTGGCCGGCGCGAAGGACGGCGACAGGAGCGTGGCCCGGCTCGTGGTGGTGCCACTTCGCCAGGAATAGAGTGCCTGGCCTGTCGTGACCTGAGCAATGTGCCAGGCTACGCTATGCCCCGACCTGCCATCGCCTCCGTGGAGATTCCGTGAAGCTCTCGATCCTCATGCCGGTCTACAACGAGGAAGAACGTATCGCGGATGCCCTCAAGCAGGCATTGGCCGTCGACTACCCCTGCGAGATCGAGCTTGTCGTCGTGGACGACGGCAGCCGGGACGGCACCGGCGAGATCCTCGGCCGGGTCGACGACGCCCGCCTGCGGGTGATCACCCACCAGCGCAACGCCGGTAAGGGCGCGGCCATCAAGACGGCTGTCGACAGCGCCGAGGGTAAGTACATGGTCATCCTCGACGCCGACCTGGAGTACGACCCGCAGGACATTCCGCGCCTGCTGGAGCCGGTGCTCGACGGCCGGGCGACAGTCGTCTACGGCAATCGGACCTTCGGCAGCCACAGCTCGTACAGCTTCTGGTACGTGATGGGCAACAAGGGCGTCACGCTCGCCGCGAACGTCCTCTACAACTCCTACATCGGCGACCTGGAGACCTGCTTCAAGCTGATGCCGCTGGAGCTGTACCGCTCGCTCCAGGTCCGCTCCCGTGGCTTCGGCATGGAGGCGGAGGTCACCGGCAAGCTGCTGCGCCGCCGGATCCGCCCCTACGAGGTGCCGATCAGCTACCGCGCGCGGGGCCGCGAGGAGGGCAAGAAGATCACCTGGAAGGACGGCGTCGAGGCGATCTGGATCCTGGCCCGCGAGCGCGCCCGCCGCCGCCCGGCCGGTCCCGCCGCCGCGCACTGAGCCTGAACGACGGAACCCCGCGAGCCCGGCACGAGCCGAGGTCGCGGGGTTCCGCCGTGTCCGGGACGCTCAGGTGAGGAAGGCGTCGACCGAGCGGCGCAGCCCTGCGGCGTCCAGGCCGTGCCAGCGTTCGTGGTCCTCGGCGCTGCCGTAGCGGCGCAGGTCCCCGCGGCCCACCCCGAGCGCGAGCAGCCGGTGCGGCCGGTCGGCCAGCGCCTCGGACACCACCCGCGTCGAGGTGCCGGCCAGGTACGGCTCGACCAGGATCACCTCGGTGCCGGCGAGTGCCCGCAGCCCGGCGGTGTCGAACGGGCGCGGCCGGTGCGTGTAGGCCACTGTGACCGGCCGGTCGGTGACGGCGGCCACCGCCGCGTCCAGCACCGGACCGACCGCCACCAGCAGCGGCGCGCCCGGCCCGGCGTCCCGCACCACACGCAGGTCACCCGCCTGCGGGTACGCCCGCGCGTTGGTCCGGACGGACAGCCGCAGGTACGCCGAGTCCTGCCCGCACACCACGTCACGCAGCAGCGGCCGGACCTCGTCCGGGTGCCCCGGCACGTGCACCGTCCAGCCGTCGAGCGTGTCGAGCAGCGCCACGTCCGCCGGCCCGAGGTGGGTGCGTCCCGCCGCCGCCCGGTCGTACGAGCCGCCGATGCCGACGAGCACCGCGCCGACGTCCTGGTGGTCGAGATCCAGCTTGATCTGCTCGTACGCCCGCTCGACCAGGAACGGGGCGTAACTGTGCACGATCGGCCGCTGCCCGGTCAGCGCCAGCCCACCGGCCACCCCGATCATCAGCTGTTCCCGGATGCCGACGTTTACCACCCGGTCCGGGTACCGGGCGGCGGCCGGCTCGAACGCGGCGGCGGAGATGTCGGCGAGCACGACTGTCGTACGCGGATCGGCGAGAACCTCCTCGGTGCTTGTCACGAACGCGTCCCGCATGGTGCTGGTCATTGTCACTCCCCGTCCGTGACGACCGCGACGACGACGTGCGGCCGGTGCTCGTCGTGCCCGGTGAGGGCGGTGTGCAGGGCGTCGTGGTCGCGCCCGTCGACGGTGGCGGCGCTCCACCCGTTCACCGTGAACCGGCTCGCCGCGCCGCCCGGCCAGCCGTACGTGGCCGAGCGGTTGTCCAGCACGATCGCGGTCAGGTTGCCCAGCCCGGTCGCGCCCGCGTACGCGATCGCCTCGTGGTTGGAGCCCTCGTCGAGTTCGGCGTCGCCGAGCAGCACGTACACCCGGGGTTCGGTGCGGCCCTGGGCCCGCAGCCCGAGCGCGGTGCCCACGCCCAGCCCGAGGCCGTGGCCCAGCGAACCGGAACCGATCTCGACGCCCGGCACGAGCGTGCGGTCGGGGTGGTCGCCGAGGCGGCTCGCCGGGCCGCCCTGGTCGTCCAGCCACTCGGGCGGTACGAAGCCACGGGCGGCGAGCAGCGCGTAGTACCCGGCGACCGCGTGGCCCTTGGAGAGCAGGAAGCGGTCCCGGTCCGGGTCGGCCACTGTGGCCGGGGTGATCCGGAGCACCCGGTCGTAGAGCACCTGGAGCACGTCGAGCGTGGAGTACACGTTGGCGCCGAACTCGCGTCCGGCGCGTACCCGGT
The DNA here is from genome assembly GCF_040649715.1 of Micromonospora sp. NPDC048887. Classification (NCBI taxonomy): domain Bacteria; kingdom Bacillati; phylum Actinomycetota; class Actinomycetes; order Micromonosporales; family Micromonosporaceae; genus Micromonospora; species Micromonospora sp. NPDC048887. The sequence continues at coordinate 150,132 of NZ_JBEZGA010000012.1, forward strand.
CCAGGAGCGCGCCCAGGTCGCTGGCGGTGGTGGTCGTCATACCGATAGCCTCCGACTTGAAGCGAACTTCAACTCAAGGCCGTGTGATGCACGAAGCAACACTGACCATCGGGCAGCTCGCCGACCGCAGTGGCGTCGCCCCCTCGGCGCTGCGGTACTACGAGCGGCTCGGCCTGATCCACGCCGCCCGCACCGGCGGCAACCAGCGCCGCTACGCCCGCACCGAGCTGCGCCGGGTCGCCTTCATCCGGATCTCCCAGCAGGTGGGTGTGTCGCTGGAGGAGATCCGGGCGGCGCTGGACTCGCTGCCGTCGGGGCGCACTCCCACACCGGACGACTGGGCCGCGCTGTCCCGCGCCTGGCGGGACCGGCTGGACGAGCGGATCCGGCTGCTCGGCAAGCTCCGCGACGACCTGGACGGCTGCATCGGCTGCGGCTGCCTGTCGTTGCAGCGCTGCACGCTCTACAACCCGGAGGACTCGCTCGCCGCCGAGGGCCCCGGCCCGCGCCTCATGCTCCCGCGCCCCGGCCAGGGCTGACCCTCACCGGACCAACAGCACCTTGCCCAGGTGGTCGTTCGTCTCCACCAGGCGGTGCGCGGCGGCGGCGTCGGCCATGTCCACCCGGGCGTGCACCACCGGCCGGACCTGGCCCGCCTCCACCAGGGGCCACACCTGCTCGCGTACGCCCCGGACGATCGCCGCCTTCTCCTCGACCGGGCGGGACCGCAACGCCGTCGCGTGCACCGCCGCGCGCTTCGCCAACAGCATCCCCAGGTCGAGTTCGCCCTTGCGCCCGCCCTGCATGCCGATCACCACGAGCCGCCCGCCGGTCGCCAGCGCCGCCACGTTCCGGGGCAGGTAGGACGCGCCCATGATGTCGAGGATCACGTCCGCGCCCCGGCCGCCGGTGACCCGGCGTACCTCGTCGACGAAGTCCTGCTCGCGGTAGTCGATCGTGTGCGCGGCGCCCAGCTCGCGCAGCCGCTCGTGCTTCGCCGAACGGGCGGTCGTCACCACCGTCGCGCCGAGCGCCACGCCGAGCTGGATCGCGAACGTGCCGATCCCGCTGCCGCCGCCGTGCACCAGCAGCGTGTCCCCCTCGGCCAGCCGGGCCAGGTCCACCACGTTCGACCAGACCGTGCTGGCCACCTCCGGCAGCGCCGCCGCGTCGACCAGGTCCACCCCGGCCGGCACCGGCAGCAACTGCCCGGCGGGCACCGCCACCTGTTCGGCGTACCCGCCGCCGGCGAGCAGCGCGCAGACCTCCTGGCCCACCGACCAGCCGGTCACGCCGGGACCGAGCGCGCGCACCGTCCCCGAACACTCCAGACCGGGGTACGCGGACGCGCCCGCCGGAGGCGGGTAGTGCCCCTGCCGCTGCAACAGGTCGGCCCGGTTCACCGCGCTCGCGCGCACCTCGACGATCACCTCACCGGGGCCGGGCTCCGGATCCGGCACCTGGGTCCAGACGAGCGCCTCGGGTCCGCCGGGTTCCGTGATCGTGATCGCGCGCATGCCTCAGTCTTACCCGATCTGCCCGTCGGTCCACGCGCGGGCGAGGATCTCCGTCACCGTCTCCTCCGGGGTCTGCTCGGAGGTGTCCAGCCACAGCCCGAGCCGGGGCGTGTCGGCCCGGAACCCGGCGTCCAGGTCCGCCACCGGCCAGTCGCCGTACCCGTTCTTCGGCCGGTCCCGCTCGCGGGCGGCGACCACCTCGGGCCGGGGCGCGAGCATCACCACGGCGAGCGGGCGGTGCCGGATGCGGCCGATCATGGCTGGCAGCTCCGCGCCGAGCACCACGTCCTGGAGTACGACTGTGAAGCCCGCCGCCGCGTACCGGTCGGCGGCCGAGGCGGCCAGGTCGTAACGGAGCCGGAGCTGCCGCAGCGCCTCGTCGGTGGGCTCGGCTGTCATGTCGGCCCGCCCGCTGACGATCATGCTGCGGAACACGTCGCCGCGCAGGTGCACCGCGCGGGGCAGCCGCCGGGCCAGCGACTCGGCCACTGTGGACTTGCCGGCCGCCATGATTCCGCTGATCAGCACTACTGCCGGGCTCTGCCACACGCACCCATTCTCGCAGGGGAGGTGGGACGGCGGCTTGCCCGGTACGGGGTTCGTGGCAGACTGGTTCCGGTCGCGCACCCCTCGGGGGCGTGCCGGGAGGGTTCGCCTAGTGGCCGATGGCGCTGGTCTTGAAAACCGGTAAGGCAGCGATGTCTTCGTGGGTTCGAATCCCACACCCTCCGCCCACCTGGACAGCCAAACTCCCCCTGACCAGCGCGAATGCTGGCCGGGGGCGCTTCCGTGAATGGCGAGTCAGTCTCACTTCGTCCCGTTAGTTCACCGAAACTGCCCACCAGTCGCGGGCGGGCAGCCGCACCCACCGGTCCGGCTCGGTGAATGGGCGGGCGTCGGCAGGGCGCACCGCGGCGTAGGCGCAGCAGTACTCGATGGCGTGGCCCCGGTACAGGAAATCGCGCAGAACTTCGGCCGTGGAGGCGTTCGCCTCAGACCAGCCGCCGCCCGGGTTCAGGCCCCAGCCGGTGATGACACCATCGTGCACGGCCGCGCCCTGGTTGCCGCTCTTGGGGTTGACGTACATGCCGTAACACACCGTGTCAGCCGACAGCAGCAGCGCGACCAACGGCATTGATGCGCCGTACGCCCAGGGCTGGCTGACGACGAAGCCGCCCGGCACGTCTGTGACCCCGAGTATCCGGATCGACTCGTCCTCGTCAGCGTCCCACATGTCCTCGACGACGATCTGATCCTCGATCACCGTGGCGTCCAGACGCCGCACCGCCTTGGTAGCGTCGATCCCGGCCACGCAGCACAGGCTCATACCTTCGCTGTCGATATCGGCCAGCGCGTCGATGAGCCTGCGCGCCTCTGCGACCGTGGCGGCCTCCGCCTCCGTCAGCGTCACGCTCGTGTCGAACAGAGCAGGCGTCGCCCCGGCCAGGCTCAGCCGCGCCGGTGACCAGCCGGCCATCATTGGCAGCTCCGGATCCGCGCCGGCGGCCACGAGCGCGCGGGCGTTGGCGGGCTTGCCAGCATGTACGGCGAGCCAGAGCGCGGTGCGTCCGTCGTCCACGGCGTCCACGTCGTCCACGACCCGGGCCAGTTCCGTCACCACCTCGGACGAGCCCATCTGCGCCGCGTGGTGCAATGGCCGCCCGCGCCCGCCTACGAGGGCGTTCGGGTCAGCGCCGGCCGCGAGCCGTTCCCGCACCACGGCAAGGTCCGACCACGACCCGTACCCCATTCGCGACCAATCGACATCCGTCACCCATGCCTCCCCGATGCCCTCCGAAGGCGTCAGAGTAGGAGACGACAGACGGGTACACGTGCCGGACCCGCGAAGCGGTACGTATAGGCAAACCCGGGTACCGGGCAAACGTCGATGGCAGGAACCACCACCGCGCCCTGAGCGCGTCAGGGATAGGGCCCGCTGAGAGCTCTGCCGCCTGTCCGACGTCGCGTAGCCCCTCGGTCAGCCCGGCGTCGCGACCAGCGCGACGGATGTGCGGTGCCGGGATGTGGGCGACGGCGGCGGGGCGGCGAAGGGAAGGGACGGCGGGGCGCCGGAACAGCGGGAGCGCCGGGTGCGGCCGTAGGCTGCGGGACACGGACACGGCGGGAGGCCCTGGTGGCGGAGACGACGACGGTGGCCGAGGTGACAGCCGAGCTGGCCGAGCTCGACGACCCGAAGATCCGCGCGGTCAACGAGCGCCACGGCGACGACCACGGGGTCAACCTGGGCAAGCTGCGGGTGATCGCGAAGCGGCTGAAGACGCAGCAGGAGCTGGCCCGCGAGCTGTGGGCGACCGGCGACAGCGCGGCCCGGCTGCTGGCGCTGCTGATCTGCCGGCCGAAGGCGTACGGGCGGGACGAGCTGGACGCCATGCTGCGCGAGGCGCGGACGCCGAAGGTGCACGACTGGCTGGTGAACTACGTGGTGAAGAAGAGCCCGCACGCCGAGCCGCTGCGCCTGGCCTGGTCGGCCGATCCGGATCCGGTGGTGGCGAGCGCCGGCTGGGCGCTGACCACCGAGCGGGTGGCGCGGAACCCGGACGGGCTGGACCTGGCTGGTCTGCTCGATGTGATCGAGGCGGAGATGGCGGGCGCGCCGGAGCGCCTCCAGTGGGCGATGAACCACTGCCTGGCGCAGATCGGGATCGAGCACCCGGCGTACCGGGAGCGCGCGATCGGGATCGGGGAGCGGCTCGGTGTGCTGAGGGACTATCCGACGCCGCCTGGTTGCACGTCGCCGTACGCGCCGGTCTGGATCAACGAGATGGTGCGCCGGCAGCACGGCGGGGCGGACAACGGGGTATGAAGGGGCGCAGGACATTCGCGTACCCGGAAGGACCGTTTCGATGACCCTGGAACGACCGATCGCCCCGGACCCGTACGAGCTGCTGCCGACGGTGCCGTCGTTCGACCTGACCAGTGACGACGTGCACAACGGCGAGCCGATGGACGCGCGGTACGCGCACGGCAGCACCGGCGGCGAGAATGTCTCACCGCAGCTGTCCTGGTCGGGCTTCCCGGCCGAGACCAAGAGCTTCGTGGTCACCTGCTTCGACCCGGACGCCCCGACCGGCAGCGGTTTCTGGCACTGGGTGCTGGTGAACGTGCCGGCGTCCGTCACCGAGCTTCCCAGCGGGGTCGACGAGGCCGATCTGGGCGGCGCGTTCAGCGTCCGCAACGACTACGGCGACACCGGCTACGGGGGCGCGGCGCCGCCCGCCGGGGACCGCCCGCACCGGTACGTGTTCGCGGTGCACGCGGTGGACGTGGACCGCCTCGACATCCCCGCCGGGGCGAGCCCGGCGTTCGTCGGCTTCAACCTGGCGTTCCACACCCTGGCCCGGGCGGTCATCCGCCCCACGTACCAGATCAAGGAGTGAGGTGTAAGGAAGGGCCCCTTGTTAACAGACGTCTGTTAACAAGGGGCCCTTCCTTACACGCGGGCTACGGCGAAGACGGACTGGCCGAAGGGCGGCCGGACGATCTGCTCGGCGGCCTTGGTGACCGGCAGGACGAGGGTGTCGTACACCTTGACCATCGGGCCCTCCTTCGGCATCAGCCGGAAGACCTTGGTGGCCATGAAGTAGCCGATCAGTCCGAGCGCGTTGGCGTAGTGGATCCGCTCGACGGTGAGGCCCGCCTCGGTCATCGCCGCGGCGAGCGTCTTCTTCGTGTAGCGGCGGACGTGGCCGGTGGCGATGTCGGCGGGGCTCATGGCGAACTGGAAAGCCGGCACGATGATGACGACCGCACCGCCGGGGCGGACCAGCTCCCGCATGCTGCGCAGCGCGCCGACGTGGTCGTCGATGTGCTCCAGCACGTTGTAGGACACGGCCGCGCTGTAGTCGCCGCGCTCGTGGTGCGGGAGCAGCATCTCGCGGACCTCGACGCGGGGCTGGTCGGACAGCCGCTCCTTGAGCTGGATCAGCCGGTCGGGGTCGGCCTCGGTGGCGGTGATCCGGGGCGCGTGTGCGGCCCAGGCGGAGGCGTAGTCGCCCAGTCCGCTGCCGATCTCGATCGGGTTGTCACCGAGGTAGGGCACCGCCAGCTCGACGAACCACTGCCGGTGGTTGACAGCTGTCGCCAGGCCTTCGAGCACCTCGGACTGGACGCGCTGATCCCCAGTGATTTCTGCCATGCGTCGATTCCTCACGATATGACTGACCCGCGCCTGGACCGTCAGAGTCAACCATCTGGATGCCTGTTGGGGAAATCGGGGGACGCAGATGGGCCGAATTGTGGTCCGGAGGGGCGTCGGATCGGCGGGTCGGCGAACCCGGCACATACTACGTGAGTCTGCGGAACCTCGCACCTGACCGCCATTCCGTGACTACGCTCTGAAATGTCATGACTACTCCGGATTCGGACGTGGACTCGGCGAAATCGGGGCGGGGCAGGCGGATCGACGCGCTGGCCGTGCTCAGCTTCGTGCTGCTCGCGCTCTGGGTGACGGCTCGCCTGTGGGTGGATCCCCGCAATGGCATTCGAGATAATCGGACAGATCAGGCGCAATTCGAATGGATGATGGCGCACGGTGCGCGAGTCGTCACTGATTTCGCCTATCCGTTCACCTCCGACCGGATGAATGTGCCGGACGTCGTCAATCTGATGGCTAATACGTCCGTATTATCCGTATCCATACCGCTCACCCCGATAACCCTCTGGGCCGGGCCGCGCTGGTCATTCCTGATTTTCCTCACACTCGGGCTCGCCGCGACCGGAGTGGCCTGGTATTTCCTGCTCTCCCGCGTGGTGGTCGGGGCCCGTGGCCCGGCCTGGCTCGGCGCGGCCTTCTGCGCGTTCGCGCCGGCCATGGTCTCGCACGCCAACTCGCACCCCAACATCGTCAGCCAGTTCGTGGTGCCGCTGATCATCTGGCGGACGCTGCGGCTGGCCGAGCCCGGCCGGTGGCTGCGCAACGGCCTACTTCTCGCCCTGGTGGTGGTCTGGCAGGCGTTCCTCAACCTGGAGATCCTGCTGATGACCGCCATCGGACTCGGCGTGGTGGTGCTCGCGCTGGCGCTCGGCCGGCCCGAGCTGCGGTCGGCGGCCCGCCCGTTCGCCGCCGGGCTCGCGGTGGCCGCAGTGGTCGCCGGGGCGCTGCTCGCGTACCCGCTCTGGGTCCAGTTCTTCGGCCCCGGCTCGTACAGCGGGCTCTCCACGCTGATCCGGGGCTACTCCACCGACCTCGCCGCGTACGTGGCCTGGTCCCGGGAGTCGGTGGCGGGCGACGCCCGGGGCAGCGAACCGCTCGTCAAGAACGCCACCGAGGAGAACGCGTTCTTCGGCTGGCCGCTGGTGATCCTGGTGCTCGCGCTGGTCTGGTGGCTGCGCCGCAACGCGGTGGTGCTCGGGCTCGCCGCGCTCGGGCTCGTCTTCGCCCTCTTCTCGCTCGGCCGGGAGATCCGCTACGACGGGCGGGACACCGGCATCCCCGGCCCCTGGGCCGCGCTGGAGAACCTGCCGGTCCTGCACTCGGTGGTGCCCACCCGCTGGTCGCTGGCGCTCACCCCGATCATCGGCGTGCTGCTCGCGCTCGGCGCCGACCGGGCCCGGCGGCTCGCCGTGCGGCACCCGGACGCGCGCGGTCAGATCCGGTTCGCCACCGTCACCGTGCTCGCCATGGCGCTCGTGCCGATCCTGCCGACCCCGCTGCCCGCCAAGCGCCTCGAACCGACCCCGGCGTTCGTCACCTCCGGCGCCTGGCGCCCGTACGTCGCCGACGGGCGGAGCATCGTCACGCTGCCGCTGCCCGACACCACGTACGCGGTCCCGTTGCGCTGGTCCGCCGAGACCCGGCTGGACATGCCGCTGGCGCGCGGCTACTTCCTCTATCCGGACACCCGCCCCGGCGGGGACCGGATCGCCCTCTTCACCGCGCCGCCGCGTCCCACCAGCACGTTCTTCGAGACGGTACGGCGTACCGACGGGGTGCCGCCGATCACGCCGCAGGACCGGGTGGCCGCCGTGGACGACCTGCGCCACTGGCGAGCCGGGGCGGTGATCCTCGACCCCCGGCTGCCGCAGGCAGAGGCGCTGCGCCGGGCGATGACGGAGCTGAGCGGGATCACGCCGAGGCGTACCGGCGGGGTGTGGTTGTGGGACGTCCGGCCGCTGGTCGGCTGAGCGGTCAGGCCTGGCGGACGCAGCAGCCCTGGCATACCTTGGGCCGGGGCAGGGTGAACGCCAGGCAGCAGGTGCGTCGCTGCACCGTCGGCTCGCCGGCCGGGCCCGGCACCAGCTCGATCAGGTCGCTCAGGTCGAGCGCGTCGAGCAGCGTGCCGACGGTCGCCGTGGACGAGCCCGGCAGCGCGTCCGACGCGCGCAGGATGCCGTGCGCGATGCCGGAGGCCACCGAGCCGAGCAGCGTACGGGTGCCGATCCGGACCTCGCCCTGGATGGCGGCGATCAGCGGGGCGAAGTGGGCGTCGAGCAGTGAGGCGCGCAGCGCGCCGAGCAGCGCCGCCTCGTCCGGGACCACCAGTACGCCCGGGGCGCCGGCCAGCGCCAGTGGGTCGCCGGGCAGCACCGCCACCGGCGTCGAGGCGCGCAGCCCCAGTGTGAGGAGCTGGTGGTGGTCCTCGAAGTGCACGAGCACGTCGGCCGCGTCGAGCAGCGGCACCCGGCGGGCGGACGCCCAGCCGAGCACGGCGGGCAGCGCGGTCCAGTAGCTGTAGGACTTCCAGGCCAGCGCGGCACAGGCGTGCGGGGTGCCACCCCAGCGGCGGCCGGCGGCGGTCAGGAACTCGGACAGCAGCGTGCCGTCGATCAGCCGGGTGGCCGGGGACCAGCGGTCCAGCTCGTCGTGGACCAGCAGGCCGGGCGCGAGCCCGGGCAGGTCGTCGGTGCCGAACATGGCGCGCAGGGTCGCTGTCACCGGGGCGAGCGGGGTGGCGGCGTCGCGCCCCGGCATCACCGCAGTCACCTGGCCGTCCCCTGTCCGCTCGCCGTGCCGGTCGGCGCGGGCCGTCGACCAAAGCTAAGGCTAGCCTAACCACTCCCTGGGCGGGAGGGGAAGTGGCGTCCCGGGCGTCGCGGGGAGGTCCCGGTCACTCCGCTCCGGCCGGGGGACTACCCGGCCCGGGAGACGAAAAACGCCGCCGGAGCCCGGCGGCAGACGACGTAATGATCGACGTACGTCGCTGAAAAGTCAATGTGAGTGTCGAATACGAGGCAGTTTCCGTACACGTTCGGCCACTGAACGTGAAAATGGTCTTCCCGCGTACGAGGAAGCTGATGACGACCTCACCGATCGAGCGTGCCGCCGACTCGTTCGCGACGGCACTCGCCCAGCACCGTACCGGCCGAGGGCTGTCCAAGAAGCAGCTGGCGACGCTCATGGGCTTCGACCCGTCCTACGTCAGCCACGTCGAAGGGCGACGGCACCGCCCCACCGAGGACTTCGCCCGCCGGGCCGAGGCCGTCCTGGAGGCCGGCGGCGCGATCTGGCAACGCTTCCGGGAGTACGACGAACTGCGGCACGGCCGGGCCGGCGCGGCGCACCGTGACCCGGTCCCCGGCCAGTGGCTGCCGCCGGGCACCGGCCTGGTGGTGGAACAGGAGGTGGCCACGCTCACCCACACCGGGGACGGCTACCACTGCGCGATCCGCCGGGAGCTGTACAACGCGGGCACCGAACCGGTGACCCGCTACCTGGTCCGGGTCGCCGTCGACCGCTACCCGAACGACCCGGGCCGCTCCAACCGGCACCACCGGGAACACCCGCTCACCTTCGCCGAGCTTCAGCTCACCGCCTACCGGGACGACGGAAACGGACGCGAGCCGATGCACTGGCGGGCCAAGCACGACCGGGACGCGTTCAAGGAGATCTGGGTGCTGTTCGAGAACGACGAGGGACGGTTCCCGCTCTATCCCGGCGACCGGGTCACCATCGAGTACGCGTACCGCGTCGGCCGGGACAAGTGGGGCCCCTGGTTCCAGCGGGCCGTACGCCTGCCCACCCGGCACCTGGCGGTGCGGCTCGACCTGCCCGCGGACCTCGACCCCAAGGTGTGGGGCGCGGAGACCTCGCTGTCGGCGGAGGAGGGGCCGTTGCGTACCCCGATCCAGCGGGCGGTGGACGGCGACCGGGTGATCTTCGACTGGGGGACCGACGACCCGCCGCTGAACGCCCGATACCGGATGCAGTGGCGGTTCCGCAGCCCCGAGCCGGACGCCGAACCGGACAGCGCGCCGACCGGTGGCGCCCGGGTGCGGGCCAGCGACCGGATGCGGGCGGTGGGCATCGTGCAGCGCGGCGACGACCTGCTGCGGCAGCGGGCCCGCCAGTTCGACCTCCCGGCCGACGAACAGCACGCCCGGCAGGTGATCGACCGGCTCGCGGGGATGCTGGCCCGCCTGGACGAGCTGCACCCGTTCAGCAAGGGCGTCGGCCTGGCCGCCCCGCAGCTCGGCATCGGCTGGTCCGCCGCGCTCGTGCGCCCGGCCGACCGCGCGGCCGAACCGGTGGTGCTGCTCAACCCCCGGGTGGTGGACGCCGCCGCCGAGACCGACGAGCAGTACGAGGGCTGTCTCTCCTTCTTCGACCACAGAGGCCTGGTGCCCCGGCCGCTGCGGATCGACGTGGAACACGCCCTGTGGGACGGCAGCCGGGTGATCACGTCCTTCGAGTACGCGATGGCGCGGCTGGTCGCGCACGAGATCGACCACCTGGACGGGCGCCTCTACGTCGACCGCATGGCGCCCGGTGTGCCGCTGGTGCCGGTGGAGGAGTACCGCGAGACCGGAAACCCCTGGCGCTACTGAGAACGGGGGGCCGGGTCGCGTGCCCCAGGGGGCGGGGGCACGCGACCCGGCTCGGGGGGAGGAAAGATCAGAGGCTGCCGAACGTGTCGTACCGGATGTGGTCGGGCGGTACGTCGTCGGCGGCGAGCGCCCGCAGGGTGGTCCGGACCATGCCCGCCGAGCCGGAGACGTAGCAGTCGTGCGTGGTCCACGGGCCGTACCGGGTGACCACCTCGGAGACCTCACCGAGTTCGCCGCCGAATCCCGGGTCCTCGCTGCACGAGGGCGTCACCGACAACCACGGGTGGGACGCCACCAGGTCCTCCAGGCCGGGCAGCCCGTACAGCTCGTCCGGGCGGCGGGAGCCGTAGAAGACGTGCACCCAGCGGGTCCGGTTGACCCGGGTCAGCTCCTCCACCAGCGCCTTGATCGGCGCCAGGCCGACCCCGCCGGCCACGCAGAGCACATCCCGGGTGGAGTCCGGGTCCAGCGTCATCGAGCCCATCGGCGCGGCCACCCGCAGCAGGTCGCCCGGCTTGGTGCGGCGCACCAGCGCGCCGGACACCCAACCGGCCGCGCCCGGCGGCGTACGCACGTGGAACTCCAGCACGTTTTCCTCGTTCGGCGCGTTCGCCACCGAGTACGTCCGCCACACCCGCGGGTGGTAGCGGGGCACCTCCACGCTCACGTACTGGCCGGCCAGCCAGGGCAGCGGATCCTGGAGCGCACGCACGGTCAGCACCGCCGTGTCCGGGCCGTACCGCTCGTGCGTCAGCACCTCCGCGTGCCAGAACGGCGGGTTCTCGTCGGCCGCCGAGCCGGCGAGCATCCGCGCGCTGATGCTCGCGTACGCCTCCCGCCACGCCTGGTCGTACTCCAGGTTCCAGCCGTCCCCGGCGGTGCTGCGCAGCGCGTCGAGCAGCGCGACGCCCATCGTCGCGTAGTGCCCGGCCGCCACGTGGTACTTGCGGTGGTCCCGGCCGAGCGCGCGCAGGTACTCGTCGAAGCTCTCCGGGTCGCCCACCGTCTGGGTGGCCGTGACGATGGCCTCCAGGATGCGGTCCCCCTGCCCGTTCATCTGCACCGGGAACAGCTTGCGCAGCTCCGGGTCGAGGAGGAACAGCCGGGCGTAGAAATGACCGCTGAGCCGCTCCCGCTCCTCCTCGACCAGGGCCCAGCTCTCCTTCAGCAGCCGCGCGAAGTTCTCCACGGGGCACGCTCCCTCCGTACGGCGGATCGGCAGCCATAGAATGTCCACGGAGCGTGTACGCCGGTCGCACAGACTGTGCGACCGTCCGGCCCGATCACCGAAGTGCTTTCATGGTCCGGTGACGGTTGACGAGCTGGCCCGCCCGGTCTCCCGCCGGATGCTGGGCACCGAGACGCTGCTCGTGCTCGGTCTGTCCCTCGGCCAGTCGGCCGTGTACGCGCTGGTCTCGCTGATCGCCAAGCTGACCGCGACCGGGGGACTGTCCAAGCAGACCGCCGCGCTGAACACCTCCGCGTCGGCCCGGCCGTACCTCGATCTCACGTACCAGCTGCTCGGGATCGTCTTCGCGCTGCTGCCGGTGCTGCTCGCCGTACACCTGCTGGCGCGCGACCCCGGCGACCCGGCACGGACGCTCGGCGTCGACTTCCGGCGGCCCGGCTCCGACCTGGTCCGGGGCGCGGGCCTGACCGCGCTCATCGGCCTGCCCGGGCTGGCGCTGTTCTGGGCGGCGGCGCAGCTCGGGCTCAACGCCACGCTCGTCCCGGCCGCGCTGCCGGACCTGTGGTGGGCGGTGCCGGTGCTGATCCTCGCCGCCGTGCAGAACGCCGTGCTGGAGGAGGTGATCGTGGTCGGCTACCTGATCACCCGGCTGCGGCAGCTCAACTGGCGGATCGGCGCGGTGCTCGCCACGAGCGCGCTGCTGCGCGGCTCCTACCACCTCTACCAGGGCTTCGGGGCGTTCGTCGGCAACGCGGTGATGGGCGTGATCTTCGGGCTGTTCTACCTGCGCACCCGCCGGGTCGCCCCGCTGATCGTCGCGCACACGCTGCTCGACATCTTCGCGTTCGTCGGCTACGCGATGCTGCCGAAGTCCTGGTTCGACTGGCTCTAGGCTGTCGCCACCTCGCCGTCCCGCCGCCGATCAGGCGAGGTGGGCTCGGTGCCGCTGCCGGTCAGGCGCGGGGTGGCCGGTACCGGGCGACAGCCCGCGCCGCCACCCGCCCGGCCACCGCCGTACCGCCGGTCGCCGCCGTCAGCGCCGCCGCACCCGGCAGCAACCGGGCGACCAGCCGCAACCCGACCCAGCCACCCGCCTGCGCGGCCACCGGCGTGGCCAGCCGCCAGGCCGCCTGCGCCACCCGCCCCCACTGACCGTCCGCCGGAGCGTCCGCCGCCCGAGCCGCCGCCAACGCCGCCCGCGCGGTGCCGTCGTCCGGGTGCACCGACGTCAGCACCAGCAGCTCGGCCGCCCGATCCGGATGTGCCGGATCCCGCCCGTACGCCGCCGCCAGATGCAACACCAGGTTCGCCTGCGTCCACAGCACCGTCGCCAGCTCCGCGACCGGCGCGAACAGCCCGGCGCCCGCCGCCAGCGCCCCACCCGTACCGGCCATCCGGACGAACCGCCGGGTCGCCAGCCGGGCCACCCCGTCGGCGTCCGCCTCCGGGTAGGCCCGCCGGACCTGCTCCACCCAGGCCGAGGCCCGCGGCCCGAGCACCTCCACTGCCGCAAGGGCCAGCAGCTCCGGCGCGAACCCGGGGTGGTCGCGCAGCTTCGGCCCGACCGCCCGCCAGCCCTCCACCGGCGTACGCGAGGAGTCAGGTCGTCCAGCCGCCTGTCCGACGACGGCCGCGGGCGTTGCCGGCCGGCGCGTCGTCTCGTCGGACTGCTCCGCGTCGGCTGCGGTGGTGGTGGCAGTGACCTCTGCCCGAGCGGCCTTCGTCTCGCGCTTCGGCGGCGACGCCTTCCGAGCGGCCTTCCTGACCGCCGGAGCCGCCTTCTTCGCGACCGGGGCGGCCTTCTTGGCTGCGGGAGCGCGGCGCGTCCGCTTCGGCGCCTCCTCCTCGGCCGGACGTTCGGTGGCCTGATGCTGCTCCGCTGTGACAGGTCTCTCGTCGGTGGCGAGCGCGCCCTCCCCGGCGCTCGACGCGGGCGTCGCGGCTTCCGGCTGGGGCTCGTGGACCGGCTCCTCACCGTCTCCGGCGGCGGTCCGTTCGGCGGCGGTCGTACCCGAAGGAGTCGTCGAAGTCCCTGGAGTGGCCTGGTCTGCCGGCGGCGCATCCGGGCCGCTGCCAGCAGCCTCCGGGGCGGCCTGCTCGCCGGGCGTACCCGGATCGGCAGGTGAAGGATCGGCGGCCGGACGCGGGCGCGGTGCCGGCGGTGCGTCGGCGGCCGGCGTCGGCGGCTGGAAGACGACTGTGGGCGCCGCCCGGCGCGGGCGCCTGGGCGTCGGTGTGTCGCTCGTCGCGCTCTCCGCAGCGGGGTCCGGTGCGGGCGGCGGGCTGAACGTCGGTCGTGGGGAGCGGCTCCGCCGGGCCTTGGGGGCGGGCTCGCGACGGGGCGGATCGCTCGGCGGCTGCTCCTGCATACCGATGGAGCGTAGCCGTGGGCGTGATCTGGCACACGACCAAGACACGGTCATGGGGGCGGGTTCCGATAGTCGCTTTGCCCCGGGCGGGTACGGCCCTGTATCCTCGGGCGCGGTGACCTCGGGGTCACCAGGGAGACTTCGCCTAGTCTGGTCTATGGCGCCGCACTGCTAATGCGGTTGGGGTCTTAAAGCCCCTCCCGGGTTCGAATCCCGGAGTCTCCGCGCGAAAGCCGGTTGTGTAGACTGGCCGAGCACCAGGCGCCCGTAGCTCAATGGATAGAGCATCTGACTACGGATCAGAAGGTTAGGGGTTCGAGTCCCTTCGGGCGCACAGGGTCTGACAAGCGTTTGACCAGGGGAAACGCCCTCCGGCTATCGAGAGATAGCGATCGGGGGGCGTTTTTTCCGTGCACCCAAGGCGCACCCATGGGTGCACGAAGCGGGCTGATCGCGGCCAAGAGTCACCAGCCGCATCGTTGCTGCGGCCTGTGGGAGTTGGCGGACTTGTGGTGGCGGGCCTGACGGCGAGTCAGATGCTCGGGTGGTCGCTGCTCCAGGGCTTCGCGTCCGGGATCAAGACCCGGCGCGACATGGCGACATGCACGACAAGGCGCCCGCGAGATGGGCCACCGGATAGCCCCCACGCTGCTGTGCCCCGCTCGCGGAGTCTTCGCCCCAACGTCCGATCACGATGGGCGGGAGGCGGGACTAGCCTAGGTCGACTTGACAGTACGACGGGGTGGGGACCGAAGCTACGTGATCACCGGTGAGCTGAAGAGCAAGATCGACCGCGTCTGGGATGCCTTCTGGTCGGGTGGCATCTCGAACCCGCTGGAGGTGATCGAGCAGATCACCTACCTGCTCTTCATCAAGCGGCTCGATGACCTGCACACGCTTGAGGAGAACAAGGCGAACCGGCTGGGCAAGCCGATGGATCGCCGGATCTTCCCGGAGGGCTGCGACGAGCAGGGACGCAAGTACGACGACCTGCGCTGGTCGCACTTCAAGGGCACCGCGCCGGTCGAGATGTTCGAGATCGTCGGCGAGAGGGTCTTCCCGTTCCTGCGGACGCTCGGCGGCGACGGGTCGACGTACTCGGACCACATGAAGGACGCCCGGTTCACCATCCCCAACCCGGCGCTGCTCGCCCGCGTGGTCGACATGCTCGGCCAGATCCCGATGGAGGACCGGGACACGAAGGGCGACCTCTACGAGTACATGCTCGGCAAGATCGCCACGGCCGGGCACAACGGTCAGTTCCGCACGTCACGGCACATCATCCAGCTGATGGTCGAGATGATGGCGCCGACGCCGACCGACGAGATCTGCGATCCCGCCTGCGGCACCGCGGGCTTCCTCGTCGAGGCTGGCGAGTACGTCCGCCGAACGCATCCGAATGCACTGTTCGACGCGGTGCAGCGGAAGCACTTCCACGAGAGCATGTTCCACGGCTTCGACTTCGACAGCACGATGCTGCGGATCGGCAGCATGAACATGCTGCTGCACGGCGTGGAAAACCCGGACATCCGTTACCGCGACTCGCTGGGCGAGAACGTCAGCAACGAGTCGGAGAAGTACTCCCTGATCCTCGCCAACCCGCCCTTCGCCGGCAGCCTCGACTACGAGAGCACGTCCAAGGACCTGCAGCGGATCGTCAAGACCAAGAAAACTGAGCTGCTCTTCCTCGCCCTCTTCCTCCGGCTACTCAAGCCCGGCGGCCGGGCGGCCGTCATCGTGCCCGACGGCGTGCTCTTCGGATCCAGCAAGGCCCACAAGGAACTGCGCCGCGTGCTCGTCGAGGACCAGAAGCTCGACGGGGTGATCAAGCTGCCCAGCGGCACCTTCAAGCCCTACTCGAGCGTCTCCACCGCGATTCTGCTCTTCACGAAGACCAACAGCGGTGGCACCGACAACGTCTGGTTCTACGAGGCCATCGCCGACGGCTGGAGTCTGGACGACAAGCGAACCCCGCTGCTACCGGCGGAAAAGCTCGGGCCGGTGCCGGACGTGGCATTGTCCGACGACGAGCACGCGAAGAACAACCTTCCGGACGCCTTGGCGCGGTGGTTCCGGCGTAACGGCGACGAGTTGCAGCGGGCGCGGACCGAGCAGAGCTACTGCGTACCCAAGGCCGATATCGTCGAGCAGGGCTACGACCTCAGTCTCAACCGCTACAAGGAGGTCATGCACGAGGAGATCGAGCACCAGCCGCCACTCAAGATCCTCGCCGATCTCGAACGCCTAGAGTCCGAGATCCAGCAGGGCATGTCCGACCTGAAGGCGTTGCTCGCATGAGCCTGACGAAGCATCGCAAGCTCCGCGACCTCATCAAGCCGGTCACGACGTGGAACCCTCAGCGATCGCAGGACGGCCGGTTCGACTACATCGACCTAAGCGCCGTGGATCAGGACCGTAAGGTCATCACGGGGGCACGGTCTACACCGACGGGCGAAGCACCAAGCCGGGCAAGGCAACTCGTTAGGGCTGGGGATGTGCTGGTCTCCACCGTCCGACCCAACCTCAACGGTGTAGCCGTAGTGCCCCAGAAGCTAGACGGTGCTACAGCCTCCACCGGCTTCTGTGTTCTCCGTCCGGGGGCAGAACTCAACGGCCGCTTCCTCTTCCACTGGGTCAGGTCTCCAAATTTCGTAAATGACATGGTGCGGAAGGCGACAGGCGCCAGCTACCCCGCTGTGTCTGACCGCATCATCCATGACTCTTCACTCCCGCTTCCTCCCATTCACGAGCAGCGGAGGATTGCGGAGGTGCTGGATCGAGCGGACGAGTTGCGCGCCATGCGCCGCGAGGCCATCACCCGTCTCGACGACCTCTCCCAGTCCATCTTCCTCGACATGTTCGGGGACCCTGTCGGTAACCCGCGAGGGTGGGCGAAGAGCACACTGGCTGCTCTTGCTCGCGAAAATCCAAGCAACGGACTCTTCCGAAAAAGCGCGGAATACTCCACCGATGATTCTGGCGGACTGCCCGTGGCCTGGGTGGAAAACCTATTCCGAGGGAACGTTGTCGATTTATCTGGCGCTCGCCGTATCGTACCGACGGGCGCTGATGTGGAAAGGTACGGCCTCGCGCAAGGCGACCTTCTGTTCTGTCGGTCGTCCCTTAACTTCGACGGAATTGCGTACCCTAATGTTTATGCCGGGCCAGACAATCAAGCCTTGTTCGAGTGTCATATTATCCGAATCAGGCTGGACAGCGACCTATCCCTGCCGGCATACGTGAATCAGGCTCTCCGGATTCCCGCGATGCGATCGATTGTCAAGTCCAAGTCTAAAACCTCTACGATGACGACAATTGATCAAAAGTCGCTGGCATCAACACCGATTCCGGTGCCACCGATGGAGCTTCAGCGCTCGTTCGTTGATCGACTTTCGGTTGTAGATGCGGTTAAAGCGCAACAGAAAGCCCAAATCGATGACCTTGCCGAGTTATTCGCATCGCTCCAGCACGCCGCGTATCGTGGTGAGCTCTAAGACTACGATCGCGGTTGACGATTAGGGGAATCTGCCGCCGTGAGCAACTTCGCGTTTCTGCGGGCTGAGTGGCCCGGACTGTTTGGCGAGGCCCTGCGGGCCGAGCGGCTGGCCGTCGCCGACCCGCGGGCCTCGTGCTTCTACGCCCGGCGCACGCTCGAACTTGCCCTCGCCTGGCTCTTCGAGGCCGACGGCACGCTCACCAAGCCGTACAAGGACGACCTGTCGGCGATGATCCACGAGCCGTCGTTGCGCAACCTGGTGGGTAACAGCCTCCAGGCGAAGATGAACATCATCCGCAAGCAGGGCAACACGGCCGTTCACAAGAGCACGCCGGTGACGCCGAAGGAGTCCGTGCCGGTTGTTCGCGAGCTGTTCCATGTCACGTACTGGATCGCCCGGCACTACACCCGCGACCAGGCCAAGGTCCCGGCCAGCGCCCTGACCTTCAACCCGGACCTGATCCCCCGGCCGATTCCGTCGCAGGTCCGGCAGCAGACTCAGGCCGAGCTGAAGTCGCTGGCTGACAAGCTCGCTGCCCAGGACGCAGCGCTGGCGGCCGAGCGGGAGAAGTCCGCCACCCTCGACGCCGAGTTGGCGAAGCTGCGCGCCGAGATCGCCGCCGCGAAGGCCGCCAACGAGGCCCGACCGGACGATCACGACTACGACGAGGCGCAGACCCGCGACCTCTACATCGACCTGATGCTGGGGGAGGCCGGCTGGCGGCTCGACCGCGCGGAGGACCGCGAGTTCGAGGTCACCGGCATGCCCAACACGACGGGCACCGGGTTCGTCGACTACGTCCTGTGGGGTGACGATGGCAAGCCGCTTGCGCTGGTCGAGGCCAAGCGCACCCGCCGGGACGCCACCGTCGGCCAGCAGCAGGCCAAGCTGTACGCCGACTGCCTGGAGCAGCGGTACGGCCAGCGCCCGGTCATCTTCTACACCAACGGCTACGAGACCTGGCTCTGGGACGACACCGCCTACCCTCCCCGGCCGGTGCAGGGCTTCTACACGAAGGATGAGCTCCAACTCCTGATCCGGCGCCGCGCCAGCCGCAAGCCGCTCGCGGACGTGCCGATCAGGCAGGAGATCGTCGAGCGGTACTACCAGCACCGGGCGATCCGGGCCATCGGCGAGGCGTTCGAGACGCAGCGGCAGCGCCAAGCGCTCGTCGTGATGGCCACCGGCGCCGGCAAGACCCGCACGGTGATCGCCCTGGTCGACCTGCTGATGCGGGCGAACTGGGTCAAGCGGGTGCTCTTCCTCGCCGACCGCAACGCGCTGGTCAAGCAGGCAACCAACGCGTTCAAAGCGCACCTGCCCGATGCGGCCACGGTCAACCTGGTCGAGGAGAAGACCGCAGAGGCCCGGGTCTACGTCTCGACGTACCCGACGATGATGGGCCTGATCAACGAGACCGCGAGCGGTGAGCGGCGCTTCGGGCCTGGCTACTTCGACCTGGTCATCATCGACGAGGCGCACCGCTCGGTCTACCAGAAGTACCGGGCGATCTTCTCCTGGTTCGACAGCCTCCTGGTCGGGCTCACCGCCACCCCGCGCAACGAGATCGACCGCAACACCTACAGCCTGTTCAACCTCGAAGACGGCGTCCCCACCGACCACTACGACCTCGACGACGCGGTCAACGAGGGCTTCCTCGTCCCGCCGCGGGCGGTCTCCGTACCCCTGAAGTTTCAGCGCGACGGCATCCGCTACGACGACCTCACCGACGAGGAGAAGGACGCCTGGGACGCCCTCGACTGGGGTGAGGACGGGCCGCCGGACAGCGTCGACCCGGACGCGGTCAACAAGTGGCTGTTCAACGCCGACACCGTGGACAAGGTGCTGGAGACGTTGATGACCCACGGCCACCACGTCGCGGGCGGCGACCGGATCGGCAAGACCATCATCTTCGCCAAGAACAACGCCCACGCCGACTTCATCCAGAAGCGGTTCGACCTCGCGTACCCGATGCACCGTGGCCACCTGGCCCGGGTCATCACCCACAAGACCGAGTACGCCCAGAGCCTGATCGACGACTTCTCGCAGAAGGAGAAGGACCCGCACATCGCGATCTCGGTGGACATGCTCGACACCGGCATCGACGTACCCGAGGTCGTCAACCTGGTCTTCTTCAAGATCGTGCGGTCGAAGTCGAAGTTCTGGCAGATGATCGGCCGCGGCACCCGGCTCTGCAAGGACCTCTACGGCCCCGGCCAGGACAAGCAGAACTTCTACATCTTCGACTTCTGCCAGAACTTCGAGTACTTCAACCACAACCCGAAGGCGGCCGAGGGCAAGCTGGGCGAGTCGCTGACCGAGCGGCTGTTCAAGGCCCAGCTCGAACTCATCTACCGTCTCGACCAGCGCCGCCCGGCCGATACCGGCGTCGAGGCGGAGACCGACGGAACGCAGAACGAAGCGGCGCTGCGCTGGGACCTCGCCCGCAACCTCCACCAGCGGGTGGAGAACATCCACCTCGACAACTTCGTCGTCCGCCCCAAGCGGCGCCTGGTGGAGTACTACGTCGACTTCGAGCACTGGCACCGTCTCACCCCCGAGGCCGTCGACGAGATCGGCGGCAACCTCGCCGGCCTGCCCACCGCCGTGAAGGACGAAGACGAGGCGGCCAAGCGGTTCGACCTGATGGTGCTGCGCCTTCAGCTCGGCCAGCTCGACGTGGAACCCGCCTACGACCGGCTTCGCCGGCAGGTGCAGGACATCGCCTCGACGCTGCTGGAACAGACCAGCATCCCGGCGGTCCGCGACCAGCAGCAGCTCCTCGACGAAGTGGCCGGCGACGAGTGGTGGCAGGACGTCACCCTGCCGATGCTGGAGCTGATGCGTCGCCGCCTACGCGGGCTGGTCAAGCTGATCGAGAGGGCCAAGCGGGCCATCGTCTACACCGACTTCACCGACGAGCTGGGCGAGATCTCCGTCGTTACGCTGAACGACATCAAGATTGGCACGGACTTCGAGCGGTTCCGCGCCAAGGCCCGGGTGTACCTGCGCGCCCACGAGGACCACCTGGCGTTGCAGAAGCTGCGCCGCAACAAGCAGCTCTCCCCGACCGACCTCGATGAGCTGGAGCGGATGCTGGCGGCCAGCGGCGGCGGCACCGAGGACATCGACGAGGCCCGCCGCTCGGCCCACGGGCTCGGCCTGTTCATCCGCTCGCTGGTCGGCCTCGACCGGGAAGCCGCCACCGAGGCGTTCGGTGACTTGCTGACCAGCCGGACGCTCACCGCGAGCCAGATCAACTTCGTGAACCTGATCGTCGCCCATCTGACCCAGAACGGGGTCATGGAGCCCGAGCGGCTCTACGATTCGCCGTTCAGCGACATCGCCCCGCAGGGGCCGGACTCGATTTTCCCGTCCGCCGACGTCGACCGCCTGATCACGATCCTCAACTCTGTCCGAGACACCGCCGCCCCTGAGGCGGAGGTGGCGTAGTGCCTCGAAGCGAAGCTGAGGGGCAAAGTGCCTGGGGTCAAGGACGAGGATGACCTACGCCCACGGCTTCGTCAGCGTCCCCCGGTTGATCGCGCACCTATGGGTGCGCCTGGGGGAGGGGAACGCCCTCTGATGTCACGATCCGTCGAAGATGCTACATACAAATTCGGGCAAATTCGTATAAATCTAGGTCAGCGCACTCGACCGCATCCGGGCCGAAGCGGAACGTCGGGCCACTCAATCCCGCACCGGCTTGACAGGCTACGCCCCGGACAAGCCAGAGTCGATCATGCTTACGCCGAACGCGACAGGCCCGGCTCATCGCTCAGCTGGGCAGGGTTTCGATCGGCTGGCCGGTTAGCGCGGCGATGAGGTCGAAGTCCTCGTCGACGGCCAGGACCGTCAGGCCGGTCTTCTCAGCGGTCGCCGCGACCAGCAAGTCGGGGATAGACGGCGCTCGGTGCTGGCCACGGTCAGCGAGCAGCATCTGTACTTCCAGTGCGCGGTCCTCGATGGCGGGTGTGAGGTGTTCGATCGGCATCAGTGACAGCGGTGGGGCGGCGAACTGTCGGCGCCCCGCTTCTCCGGAGCGCGTCGAGTAGCCGAGTTCGAGGCGCGTGATGGTGGAGAGCCGGACCAGCCCCCGGCTGATGCGTGCGCTCCACTGGTCACGGTTGGTCGTTTGGCCGAGTTGGAGCCGGACGTACGCGGACTTGTCGATCAGCCAGCTCGTCACCGCCACGCGGCCTCCATGACCGTGGGATCGGCAAGGTCGGCGAATGCCTCTGCGGACCGTTGCCAGTCCTCGGCGGTGACCGTCCGGTCGCCAGCGGGGATGATGTTCTCCTCGAACTTGCGGCGTAGGTACTCGTTGCGCGACAGCCCCAGGCTGGCGGCCGCCGCGTCGATGCGGTCGACCGCTTCTTGACTGAGATCGCGGATGAGGATGTTGGCCATTCGACACCTCCGTAGGTGGCGCTATCGCGATATCACGGTGACGTGAGTGTGAGACGAATCCGAAGCGATTGACCGCACATGCCGGATCAGGAACGACGCAACGCGGCCTACCTCGGAACGGGAGCCGGCACCATCGTCCAGGCGATCGTGGAGGTCGGCCAGCGGCCGTGCGCTGCCCCAGGCTGACGGTAGCGAAGGACAGCACGGCACCGGGATGCATGGCGACTGACTAGGGGCTGACTCTTTCCGGAAAACTTCCGGAAAATCATTGACCTGTTCGAAACGCCGCTGCAATACTCCGAACACGGCGACATCAACCTGTGTCGATTGAAGCCATGCGTCGTCAGGTGTCACCCGTCCCAAGGAGGACCTGCGCATGTACTCCAGCATCGGCGGCTCCCGCCGCCCGTCCACCCCCCGAACATCGCGTCTCACGCGGTTGGCCGTGCTCGCCTCTGCCGTGGCGCTGAGCGCCGCCGGTCTCGCGGTCGCCGCCACTCCGTCCAGCGCCGCCGTCTGCAACGGGTACGTCGGCCTCACCTTCGATGACGGGCCGACCGGCAGCACCAGCGCACTGCTCTCCGTGCTGCGCGCGAACGGCGTACGGGCGACCATGTTCAACGTCGGGCAGAACGTGCAGAGCAACCAGTCCGCCGCGCGCGCCCAGGTCGACGCGGGCATGTGGGTGGCCAACCACAGTTGGAACCACGCGCACATGACCTCGATGAGCCAGAGCCAGATGCAGTCGGACCTCGCCCAGACCAACTCAGCCATCCAGTCGGCGACCGGCGTCCGGCCGCAGCTGTTCCGCCCGCCCTACGGGGAGACCAACTCGACCCTTCAGTCGGTCGCCACGTCGCTTGGCCTGCGCCAGGTGATCTGGGACGTCGACTCCCAGGACTGGAACGGCGCCAGCGTCAGCCAGATCGTCTCCAACGCCAGCCGCCTCCAGGCCGGCCAGGTGATCCTGATGCACGACGGCATACAGAACACCCGCGACGCGATTCCGCAGATCATGGCCAACCTGAGCAGCCGCAACCTCTGTCCGGGCATGATCTCACCGAGCACCGGCCGAGCGGTGGCCCCGGACGGCACTCCGCCGCCGACCACTCCGCCGCCGACCGGCACGCCGACCACTCCACCGCCCACCAGCGGGTGCACAGCGACGGCGACGACTCCCAACGTCTGGGGTGACCGGTACAACACGTCGGTGACGGTTCAGGGGGCCAGCAACTGGACGGTGGTCGTGGCGGTGACCGCGCCGCAGCGGATCGTCACTACCTGGAACGGCTCCCCCAGTTGGGACAGCACCGGTTACGTGATGACGATGCGGTCCAACGGCAGCGGCAACACCTTCGGCTTCACCACGATGATGAACGGCAACAGCGGTGCCAGAGCTCAGATCCGTTCCTGCACCACGGGCTGATCGTCGCTCATCTGACGCAGAACGGGATCGTGGCGCCCGAGCAGATGAGGGGCCGTTTCGGGAAACCGGGACGGCCCCTTCGCTTCGGGCACCACCGCCGTGAGGAAGGCCGGGCCAGGTCGATGAGGTCCGGCATTCGGGATGTCCGTCCAGGCCGCTGGGGCCGGCGCAGCCTCGCTCAGTTCCACGGTGGTCAACAGCTCACCTCGATCGTGACCATGCGGTTCTTCTGGTCGTACCGTTCGTCCGGAGGGGCACTCACGCTCGGGTACGGGCCCCAACCCATTCCCTTCGCGGTGATCCTGTTGGTGGCGCCCAGGGCGACGAACTCCCGCTTCACCCGGTCGGCGCGGCGTTGGGACAGGTCGCCGGCGCCGTAGTGGGCTACGTATCCCCTGACCACTACCTGCGCGGTGGGGTTACCGCGCAGGAACGCGACGAACGTGGCGAGGACCTTGCGGGCGCCGGCCGGATCACGGAGTTCCGCCTCGTCGGGGACGAATCCGACCGCGCCGCTGTCCGGGAAGACCGCAAGCGTGTCGCAGTCGGGCCGGATGTCGCCGACCACGAACCGCACCACGCTCACGGTCGGGCTGGTCACGGCGGAATCCGCTGTGTTGGCGCTCGAGTCGATCACCGGATCCTTCGCGCCGGCGGCGAGGACGATCTCGCGCCACAGGTTCACCAGGGTCGACCGGTTGCGGTCGTCGAGTTGCTCCTGCGGCATCGCCGTGTAGCCGAGGCCGGTCATGATGACCTTCCGGCCCCGGAGGTCGGGCAGCAGACGCTGCTGCCGGAGCAGCTTGGCGACAGCCTCCGGACGCCGCGACAGCAGGTCGTTCCTGCGGAAGTCGAGCGGGGCGGTGGTCTGCACGCCGGAGTCGACGAGCACCACCGTGCCGCCCGGGCCGGCCGCGTCCGACGCCACGCTCAGCGCCTTCAGCACATTCGCCTCTGGTGCCCCTGCCTTCGCGTTCGCGATCATCGCGCCGACCCGGTCCAGGAACGCCTTCTGGTCGATGGCGAAGTTGGACTTGGTCTTCGCCTGGGTGCCGAAAACCGCGTCGTCGACGATGCTGGGACGCCCGTCCACCCGGATCGTGGTGATCTTGCCGCAGCCGTTCATCGTGTCGACGATCAGCTTGCGCACGTCGGTGGTCAGGGCCGGGGCGGGGCTGTTGGCCCGGGCGCCGACCGCGATGCCGAGGCCCGCGGCGGCGGGTTGCGGACAGTTGAACGTGAACTCTTCGCCTATCAGCGGGATGCAGCCGGCGATCGCACCGACCAGCGGCACACACAGTGCCAGGGCGGCGATTCGGGCAGACTTGCGAGTCGTCATGTCCTGTGCTGACGGACCGTCCGTCAGCACAGGACATGGTGGCCACGAGCGACACGTCCTACCCGGCCGCGCTGCGCCGCGCGGACCGGAACCGGGGAACGCACGACGGCGAGCAAGGCATCCCGGCCCTGGCCGAGGTGCGGCGCCGCCAGGCGGAGCTGGCCGGCACCGGGGAGACCGTCACCGTCGGGTATCAGCTCGTCCTGCTCGCCGAACTGCACGAGAAACTCGACGAGCTGCACGCCGAGTTCCTCACGATGGGCCGGGCCGCGGCGATCGAGCTCGACCGGTGCGACGAGCGGCTCGAACGGGCTCGCGAGGACGTCGTACGGTGCGAGCAGCGCGTCGAGGCGGCACGGCGTCCGCTGACCGATGAGGAGCTGTTACCCCGCAACCGGGAGGAGCAGCGCTGGTCGGACGCGATGTTGCGGCACCGCCGGGAGGTGGCCCGCTCCCGGCGGATCACGCGAGCGCGGGAAGAACTCGACCGCGCCCGCGACCAGGTCGACCGCCGGCGGGCCGAACGGGTCGCCGCGGTGCGCCAGCACCAGGCGGCGGCCTCCGGTCCAGGCACCCGCGCCCGCGGCGCGGTAGAGCTGTACCAGCGGCGTACCGCCGAATATCTGGCGGCGCTGGCACGGGCCCACCCGCACGGGCGGACGCTCTACCCGCTGCTCACCCTCCCCCCGGTTGAACTTCCCACCTGGGTTCTCGAGACATCGTCCCCTTCCCCCGACACCGGGAGCTCGTCGTGAAGACGCCAAAGGAATGGAAGCGCCGTACCGAGTTGCGTCGGACCGCCAAGCGGCTCAGGCAACTGAGCCTGCATCGTGTCCCGGCGATGGACGACGAAGACCGGCTCAGGGTCCGGGTCAGGCGGCACCTCGCAACCGTCGCGCCGTTCGGCATCGACGGCGGTGTGATGAAGGCGATCGACGAGGTCATCGAGTCGCACGTGATCGAGATGAAGGCCGCGATCCTGCGCCACCACACGGCCGAGGAGGTCGAGCTGGGCGACCTGCAGGCCCGGATCGACGGCCTCGTCACCCAGTTCGACCACGAGTCGGAGGGCCGGGGCGGCAAGATCAAAGAGCTTGAGTACGTGAAGCAGCGGGCGATCCGCGCCGTCGAGCAGCGTGACACCCCGGAACCGGCCGGTCCCGACGGCGAGGAGGACTCGGGACCGAGCTACCAGACCGGCAAGGTCGGCGAGTTGGCCGGTCGCGGGTGGATCGGCCAGTTGATTCTTTACATCGTGCTGCTGTTCGCCATGGTCGCGGACCTCATCACCTTCAACCAGGTCGTCGAGCGGATTCTCAACGACGCGAGGGTGTGGCCGCTGGTGGCCGCCCTGGCGGTGACCACGACCTATGTCGCGCACTGGGCCGGTGAGGGGTTCAAGCACGTCAGGGAGCAGCGACGGAACGTCCGGCGCGCGGTGTCCGGCTGGTCGCTCCTCGGTCTGTGGCTCTCGATGGGGCTGGGCGCCTTCGCCCTCCGCCTCTTCGCACCCCCGCTGCCCGGCAACGACGCGCAGGCTTCGTTCATCAGTGGTGCCACGGAGTCCACCGACCCCAGCTCGGGCCTGGGCGCCATGGTGCTGCTCCTGCTCTATCTGCTCACCGGGGCCATCGCGTTCACCGCGGGGTATCGCCGGCCCCGCGAGGAGGTCGGGCAGGTCAGGCGCAGCGATCGGCGCCTCCGCCGGGCCCAGCCGCGGCAGGGGGCGCTGCTGCGCGACGTCGCCGAGGCGCGGACCCTCGGCCAGCAACTCGACCACCTGCGGGACAGCCGCAAACGGCAGTACATCGTCGAGGTCGAGCGGTGCGAGTCCGCGGCCCGGCGCGTCCGAGCCGAGGCGGCGATGCTCGTCCGGCGGTTCCAGGCGCCGCCGGAGTCGGGCTGGCGTCGGCTGATCCGCCCGCGCCGGCCGGTGACCGAGCCCACCGAGCCGGGCCCGGACGCCGGCCCGGACGCGGGCCCGGACGCGGGGCCGGACGCGGGGCCGGACGCGGGCCCGGACGCAAGGCCGGACGCAGGGCCGGACGCGGGGCCGCAGCGGGAGCCGAGCCAGACGGACTGAGGTGCCGCTACTGGCGGCGCCAGCTCGCCGACTCGACGGAGTAGCCGAGCGCCGCCAGTCCTCGGTCGAGAGCACGCTTGGTCTCGGGACGGTTCGGAACGCCCGCCCACCACAGCCGGCCTTCCCGGTCGGCCTCGATCTGGATGGGCGGGTGTTCGGGCTCGTACTCGACGAACTCCGTGTAGCGGTCGCGCGCCAAGGGCGTACGCAGGTGCATCCGCTGGTTCGCCGAGCCGCGCCAGATGAGCCCGGTGGGGGCGGTGGCGACGTACCGCCCGGTGATCAGCACGTCGGCGAGCTCGGCCGTCTCCCGCTGCGCGGGGTCCAACTCGTCCAGCTCGAACCCGGTGTAGAGAAGCACGTCGAAGGCGGCGCCCAGCTCCCGTACGCCCCGGAGCAGCGACCCGACCGCGGCGGCCTGCCGCAGTGGCTCGCCGCCGCTGACGGTCAGCCCGTCGGCTCCGGCCAGGACCGCCCGGCGGACGTCCCCGAGCAGGTCCGCGACATCGACCGGGACGCCGCCCTCGGGGTCCCAGGTGTCCTTCGCGATGCACCCGGGGCACGCCAGCGGGCAGCCCTGCACCCAGAGCACCAGGCGGTGACCGTAGCCCAGCGAGGTCACCGGGAAGTGGGCGCGGGCCAGCCGCAGGTGCTCACTCACCGGCCGGCTCCGGCTCTCGCCGATGCCGCATGACGGCCTCGGTGAACGTCGGATCCGCCACCGCCTCGATCAACCCCTGGTAGTACGCCTCCTCGGCGGCGCGGTAGGCGTTCCTGATCGCCGCTTCCTGTTCCGGCGCGACCACCGGGTCCCGATCGTCCGGCCCGTCGTCCATCGTGGTCATCGCCCGGTAGTCCGGGTTGATCCGGTTACCCATCCGCTGGGTCACCCCGAGAGTACGGTTGCGCACCCGCCGGCTGCGGGCGAAGGCCTGCTGGAACGGATGCGGCTGGGCGAGCCCCAACAGGTACGCCATCAGGCACGCCAGGAACAGCACCACGTCGAAGACGACGATCAGCGTCGCCGGGGTGAGCCCGAGCGCGGCCGTGCGGGACGGGTCGGTGGCGGCGTCGAACGGTGCCCCGCCGGTGACGCCGCGGTCGAACAAGCTCGCGGCGAGCAGTCCGAAGCCCAGGATGATCGCCATTGTGGGCAGCAGCAGGACGAAGGTCAGCGGGGCCAGCAGCCGGTCGAATCCGGTCGCGTGCCGGTTGCGGAAGAGCTGCCCGGCCATCAGCGGCGCGAGGACGGTCAGGGCGGCGATCGCGCCGGTGAGCAGCAGACCCGTGGTCCGTCCCAGCTCGGTCAACGGCAGGTACGCCCCGGCGACGTAGTGCTCGATCTCGAAGACCACCGCGACGAGGAAGATCAGGACGAGGATCCGCCAGATCAGACGCATCGGCGGCGCGTCGCCCTCCCACACCTCGCTGTTCAGTGGCGGCAGTTGCAGCCGGTCGGTGTCGATGTTCCGGCGGCGCAGGTGGGCGCGCAGCGAGTCGTCCTCGTCGTGCTGGTCACGGGTGGCGATCCGGGCCATCCGGTCGCGGGCCGCCCGCATCGCCAGGTCCGCCTCCCGCACGGTGTGGTGCAGGTCGACCAACCGGTCGGCGGTCTTCTGCTGCCGGTCACGGAGCTCGTTGAGGGCGGAGTCGCGCAGCCGGCGCAGCGTCTCGACGTATTTCGGCTCGCCCACCGCGTGCGGTGGGTCGCCCTCGTGCCCGAACGACCACCCGTCGTACAGGGCCTGCCGGCCGTCGCTCAGACCCTTCTCCCTGGCCTGCGCGACGAGTTGTGCGGCGTCGACCCTTGGGTTGACGGCGGGCCTGGGCAACGGATCGAGCAGACCCGCGTCGGGGTCGCGGAGAACGGTGAGGGCCTGGCCGAAACGCCGGCCCCACAGCTGCACGTAGCTCACTGGTCCGTCACTCCCTCTATGGCGGGGGTTGGTGGGTCACCAGAGTTCTGGCGGACCGGAGCGCGGAGGTGTGAGCGGCGGATGAGCCAGCCCGATCGACCGGCCGTGCTGGACGAGACCCTGCTGGACGCGGGGCGGACCAGGCTGTTCCCGCCGGCGCGGGGCGGCGACGCGTTGGACGAGACGCTGCTGGACGCCGGTCGGAGCCGACCGGACGACTGGCCCGCCGACGGGCTGCCGGTGCGGCTGGCCGCCCGTTACCAGCTGCTCCGGCGGTTGGAGCGGCCGGGACTGTTCGTCGTACGGGTCCGCGCGGACGGCACCGAGGCGGTCGTCAAGCGTCACCAGCTCGCCCGCCGGCCCGACCCGGGGCTGGTCGACTACCTCGCCGGCCGGCATGCTCGGGTGGTCCGGCACCTCGAGTTCGAGGCCGACTACAGCGTGATGGACTTCGTCCCGGGCCAGACCCTGCGGGAGCGGCAGCGGGCGGATTCCCGCGGTTTCGGGCTGGCCCAGCTCACCCCCGTGGTGCGGCAGATCGCCGCGGCACTGATGGACCTGCATGGTCACGGGTACGTGCACCGCGACGTCAAGCCGGCCAACGTCATGCTCGACGGGTCGGAGGCGACCCTCGTCGACTTCGGCATCGCCGGGCCGATCGGCGCGGCCGAGTGGACCGAGCCGATCAGCAGCTTCTATCAGCCGCCCGAGTGGAGCAACCTGGGACAGGTCGGCACGGCGACCGACTGGTGGGGCCTGGGGCTGACGATCCTCGAGCTGGCCGCCGGTGAGCACCCGTTCGAGGGACTGAGCGACGAGGACGTACGGCGCCACTTCGGGCAGACCCGGCCGATAGACGTCTCCGGTGTGCCGGACGACCGGCTGCGCGCCCTGTGCCAGGGGCTTCTGGTGACCGATCCGGCGGACCGCTGGGGCGGCACCAAGGTCGGGTTGTGGCTGGCCCGCCGCGCGCCGGCGCCGCCCCGTACCGCACCCTCGGCCGGGTCGACGCCGCACGCGGCGGAGAAGCCGTACCGGTTCCGTGGCAGCTCGTATCATCTGCGCGACGAGCTGGCGACGGCGATGACGACCGCCTGGAACCATTCCGTGCGGACGATCGTCGAGCGGGACGGCGGGCTCGACGGGTTGTCGGCCTGGCTCGGCCAGTTCGGCGACGACGACGCGGCCGAGGCCCGCCGGGTGGTGGCCGCCGTCGGAGAGGCCACGGAGTCAGGGCACCTGCGGCTGCTCCGGATCCTGCGCGCGCTCGATCCGGCCCGGCCAGCGGTCTATCGCAACCACGTCATCTCGCGCCGCGGCCTGCTCGCCATCGCCCAGCGGGCGCTGGCGAACGAGGGTGACAACGCCGAGGTGCTCAGTGACCTCTGGAACGGGCGGCTGCTGCGGGAGTTCGACACGTCGGCCCCGGAGGACGGCGAGCAGGGCGGTCAGGCCCTCACCGACCTGGACCGGGCCTGGCGCCGCGCCTATCGGGAGTGGCCCGAACTGGTGCGGCAGGTGACCGACCCGGAGGCTCAGCGGCATCTGCGGGACACCGTCACCGACCGGGAACGGATGGCGGTGTGCCTGCGCGTCGCACTGCGCCAGCCGGACGACCTGCGCGCCGTACTGGAGGAGACGCGGCGGACCGACGCGGAGCTTGCCTGGGAGGTGCCGTGGTTCACCGACCTGGCCCACGATCCCGAGACGGTCTGGGCGGCGCTGCTGTTGGCCGACCTCGCGACCGCGCGCGCCCGGACCATCGCCGACCGGGTCCAGGTTCGTGAGCTGGGCGAGGAGTCCGCGCGCGCGATAGCCGCATTCCGGGAATGGTCGCGCCGGCAGAACCGGCCGGTCGCCCTGGGCTGGGCGGTGACCGGCGTCTGCCTGATCGCCGTGGGCTGGGTCGCGGCGATCACCGGCGCCGACGCCGCCGGCCGGGCCGACGACCGGGTGATCGGCCTGGCCTGGGTGGCCGCTTCCTGCTGCCTCTCCGTCGCGCTGCTCGCCGAGAGTCTCCTCGCCGTCCAGATCGGTGGCCGGTTCCACAACCGGTACTCGATCCCTGGCGCGGGTGCGATCGTGCTGCGCCCGCTCGGCCGGTGGATGCAGCGATCGTGGGCCCCGGCGGCGCTGGCGCTGCTGGGGGCGCTGGCCGCGGTCGCTCTGGTGGCGAGCCTGTTCCCGCAGTACCTGGTGATCGCCACGACGATCGGTCACCTCGGGTGGGTGTCGCGCCGCTGGGCGGCGTGGCGCCGCCAGGTGGCGGCCGAGGAGGAGCAGATCGCCGCAGCCGAGCGACGCCGGCCGTCAGACAACGACGACGGCCCGGCCCGGGCCGCAGAAGGAGCGGATTCATGAGTGGTGGAGAGATCGCAGTGTTGCCGGTGGGCCTCATCGTCGCCCCGGTGGCGCTGGCTGCCGCCGGGGCCGGAGCGGCCGCGATGCTGGCGATCCGGGCGGCGCAGGCGGGCACCGAGGCCACCGGCCGGGCGCTGGAGCGATTCGGCGAAGAGATGGAGCGCAGGGCGGACGCGCAGGACGACGTGGAGATCCGGGCCCAACTCTGGGACCTGGCCGCGGGTTCCGTGGCCCGGACCAATGAGGACCTTCGCCTGCTGTCCGCCCGCGCCGCGAGGGCGGGCGTCCAGCTGGCCCTGCCCCGGCCGGTGGATCTGACCGGATGCCATCTGACCGGCGCGCCGAGCCTGGTGGCGCGGACTCAGGAGGCGCTGTCCGCAGCGCGGGCCGCGGTCGAGCGGGCCGAGGCGGCACGGGAGCGACAGCAGCTGTTGTCCCGGATGGCCGCCGGCGCTGCGGGAGAGCCGAGCGCCACCGAACTGCTCGCCCGCTATCAGGCGGTACTCGCCTCGCGAGGGCGGCACGAAAGCGCGGCACCGCCGGCGCCGGCGAAGGTCGACGGGAGCCGGTTGCAGGCCGACATCGACGCCATCCTGAGCCGCCTGCACACCGACGCCACGTCGGACGACCGGATCCAGGCGCTGGAGGCGGCGGCGAAGGCGGAGCGGAAGAAGCACTCCCCGATGGGGCGTACCTTCGTGGAGTCTCTCGCCCGGACCGTGGACGTGGATCTCAACCCGCGCATCGCGCGCCGTCGCGAGGCGGCGAATCTGCTGACCGCGCTGGAGCAGCCGCTCGTCGCCGAGGTGATAAACGACTTCGGTACGCCGCGGCCCCCGTGCTTCGACGCGATCGAACGGCTGCGAGCCGTGGTGCTCGGCGAGGCGGACCTCACCTCGGCCGATCGCCGGGATGCGCAGAACGCGTTGAACCGGGTGCAGGTGGAGCTGGACCGCCGGCGGCTGCTGGAGGGGGTGGCCGAGGCGTTCGGCAAGCTCGGCTACTCGGTCACCACCGGCATGCAGGTGCGGCGTCATGCCGCGCTGTTGGTGACCCGGCCGGACTGGCGGGGCGGTCACGTCGCCGACGTGTGGCTCGACGAGGCCGGCCGGGTGCACTCGCAACTGGTCCAGGTGGCCGCCGGAGCCGGCGGGGAAGCCGTCCGCTGCGCCGAGCTCAACGACGGCCTGCGGCGCGTCGGCGAGGAACTGGGCCGGCGCGGCATCGCCGCCCGGGTGCACGTGCCCGACGAGCCGGTTCGCGCCCTGGTGGACATCGATCCACGGTCGGCTGCCACGCCCGCACCGATCGAGGTGCCCGAACCCGTCCTGCGACAGATCGACCCCAACCAGGAGAATCGATGAGCACATCGTCCGAGTTCCTGCCCGGCTTCCCGTCGTTCGCCCAGGAACTGGCCGGGACCCTCGCCGTGCACTCCCAGTACGTCCTGTACGGCAACGTACGCGATCTCTATCTGGTGCCGGAGACCCGACGTCCCACCCCGGACGGTGTCCGTCCGGTTCCCCTGCTCGAAGTGCTCTGGCAGGCGTTGCGACCGTCCGGTTACCGCTGTCTGATCGTCTCCGACCAGGTCGACGGCGTCACCGTCTATCCGCCCGATGACCGGGACGCGCGCGCGGCCGCCGAGCAGATCCTCGGCCGGCGCATGATCGGGCGGAAACAGACCCTTGAGCGGTTGCGCACCTGCATGGCGCGGGTGGCCGGGGCGACCGATCCGCCGCCGATCGACGCCGACGCCATCCCCGGCGACCGGCAGCCCGAGGACACCCCGGCCGCGGATCCATCCGGCACCCGGGCCGCCCTGGTCATCGACTACGCGGCCCGGATCCCGCGCAGCCAGGCCGCGCTGGAGGGAGTCGAGCGGGACTTCTTCCTGTTCGCCCAGAAGCTGGCGGCCACCGCCGAGACCCACCTCGGCGGCCCGCCCGAGCGGCCGACCGACCTCTACAACCCGGTCATCTGGTTGTCCGAGGGCGAGCGGGACCTGCCGGCCTGGCTGACCGTCGGGATGGAACGGGTACGCACCATCGCCGTGTCCAACTGCGGCCTGGCCGACCGGATCAAGGCCGCCCGGTACTTCGCGCCGATCGTCACCGGCACCCCTCATCCGCCCGCCGCGACCGACCCGGGCGTGGTCCGGTTCGCGCAGCGCACGGACGACATGACGCTGCACTCGATGCGGGAGATCGCCCGGCTGGGCGCGGACCGGAAGATCCCGTTCGCCCGCCTCGACGAGGCGATCCAGATCTACCGGATCGGCGTGGACGAGAACCCGTGGCGGCAGGAGACCGTCCGGGAACAGATCGTCCGAGGCGAGCGGGAGATCCCGGGCCAGATCTTCGGTCAGGAGGCGGCCGTGGTGAAGGCGTTCGACATCCTCAAGCGCGCCGCGCTGGGCCTGTCCGGGGCGCAGGCGTCCAGCTCGGCGAAGCGGCCCCGCGGGGTGCTGTTCCTGGCCGGGCCGACCGGCGTCGGCAAGACCGAGCTGGCCAAGCAGTTGGCCATGATGCTGTTCGGCGACCCGGAGGCGTATCTGCGGTTCGACATGTCGGAGTTCGCGACGAGCCACTCGGCCGACCGGCTGACCGGCGCACCGCCCGGCTACATCGGGTACGAGGCGGGCGGCGAGCTGACCGGGGCGATCCGCCGCAAGCCCTTCTCGGTCGTCCTGTTCGACGAGTTCGACAAGGCGGACCGGCAGATCTTCGACAAGTTCCTGCAGATCCTGGACGACGGCCGGCTCACCGACGGACAGGGCGTCACCACGTACTTCACCGAGTGCATGCTGATCTTCACCTCCAACCTGGGCATCTTCCGGGACGATCCGCAGACCGGCGAGAAGATCCAGCTCGTCCACCCGGGGATCGCGTACGAGGAGCTGGAGCGCACCATCAAGGCGGCGATCAAGGACACCTTCACCCGCGAGCTGGGCCGTCCCGAGCTGCTCAACCGCTTCGGCGACAACATCGTGGTGTTCGACTTCATCAACGAACCGACCGCCCTCAGCATCCTGGACCGGCAGTTGAGTAACGTCCGGGACCGGCTGGCCCGGGAGCACGATGTGCAGCTCGACCTGGCCCCCGCAGCCCGGCAGCGTCTGGAGGGGTGGTGCACCGCCCCCGAGACGCTGACATACGGCGGCCGGGGAATCGGCAACGAGGTGGAGAGCAAGTTGGTCAACCCGCTCGCCCGCTACCTCTTCGACGCGGACGTGCGATCGGGCAAGGTACGAGTCGACGACATCGTCGCCACGGACGGCGTGGTGACGCTGGACGCGAGGCACGACTGATGGATACCGAGCTGCACTGTCCCCGCTGCGGGCAGAACTACCCGGCCGAGACGGGCTATTTCTGCCCGAAACATCCGGGCGAGGAGCTGGTGCCCGCGCCAGCCGCCACCGATCCGGTGCCGGCCGAGGCCGCGCCGGACACGCCCACGGGCGCAGCGCCGGCTCCGGCATGCTGGTCCTGCGGTGCCCGGGCAACGGACTTTCGCAACGACCGGTGCACGGTGTGCCACCAGTCGCTCGTCCCGCCGGCCCTGGTGATCAGCTTTCCGTCCGGCTCGGTGGTCGTACCGGCCCGGCGAAGCTCCGTCGAGCTGGGCCGGGCCGGCGAGCACGGACACGTGTTCGCCGGCTATCCCAACGTTTCCCGGCGGCACGCCACGGTGAGCGTGGACGAGGAGGGAACCGCCTGGATCACCCCGTTCCCGGAGGCGCCGAACGGCACCTTCATCAACGGTACGGAGATCCACGACCGCACCCGGGTGCGGCCCGGCGACCAGATCCGCTTCGCCACCGACCGGGAACCGCACGTGGGCCCGATCAGCGAGTCGATCCGTCAGCCGGACCGGGATCGGCAGGGTCCTCCAGCCCGGCCAGCATGAGCCGTACCCGGCGCAACCGCTCCTCGAGGTCGGCCGTCACCGCGTCGGGGGTCGCCCCGGCGCGGATGGCGGCGGAGGTGGCCTCGCGCAGCTCCGACGCGAGGTATTCGCGCAGCTCGTCCGAAGCCGTCATGGTCGCCGTCCTGTCAGCCGATCTCGGTTGCCTCTTCGTCAGGATGCACCGAACACGGCTCCATCGGGAGCCGCTTGCGGTCAGGACGGCATCACGCTTTCGGGCCAAGTCGGTGACCCTCGGGCTACGCCGTTCATCCGCCGGAACCGGCCTACCCACCCTCCCCTGTGGACCGAGCGGCTGCCCGGACCGGCTGAGCCGCGCGCCCGTCCGGCTGACCGGTGACGCAAACGGATCGTCCCGCTGTTCACGCTGCGCAGTCCTCCGGGTCAGAGTTGGTCACCTTCGTTGGTCCGACTCCTAGGAGGGTGCCGTGCTCGGATCGACCCAAACCGACGGCGTCGAGGAGGTCCGGGATCTGGCGCGTCGCGGCCTGCTGGCCACCGCGATCGCGGGTGCGACCGGGCCGCACCGGTCGCGGTTGACCGGCGCGACCTACTCGATCGCGTGGCCGGTGGTCTACCGGCGGCTCACCCGGCGGATCGAGATGCGGCGGGGCCACGTCGGCTGTGCGGCATCGGTGACCCGGCTGAGCGACGAATGCCTGGATCGCTTCGAGAACGACGTCGAGGCCGTCGTCGACGACGTCACCCGCAGGGCGAGCACGCGGATCGAGAACCTGGAGGGTTGGATAGTCGGCCGGCTGGTCCCGGCCACAGTCGACGGACATCGTCGGCGGCGCGGGGCGTACGGCGCGCTTCAGCGACCCCGGGTGCCGTCCTGGCTCGCCACCGAGTTGAACGGGGACGCCTGGCTGATCGACCTGGCCACCCAGATGCTCGTCTGGGTGGGCACACCGGTCACGGCCGGTCACGACCTGTGGCCGACCGACAGCTGGGTGGCACGGCACTGTGAGCGGCACGCCGGCGGATCGTACGGGGAGGCCGACGTACGGGCCGACATCCGGGCCGTACTGCGGGCGATGGGCCGCCGGCCGCGGTGGTTCGAGCGGTACGTGGAGACACCGCTCGGTCACAAGCAGGCCCCGGTCGCCTCGGCGGAGCAGGTCGACGACCGCACCGAGACGCCAGTCGATGCGTACACTGAGCGCGAGCGGCTCCTCACCGCCCTGGCGCACAGTGCCGTCGAGCTGATCCGGGCCCGGCTGGCCCGGGGTGAGCCGGCACGCGTGGTGGTCGCCGAGGTGCTGAACGCGGTGTTCGGCGCCGACGCCGGGGGCGGCCCGATCGGGCGGGCGTACGACGACCGGCTCGCCCTGGTGCTGCGCGACGCGGGCGAGCTGGACCGGATCGTGGCTGTGGTTCGGGAGGTGCTGCCGGCGGGCACGACGGACGACCCTGGGGGAGGTGGCAGGTGACCGAGGAGTCGCCGTTCGTCGGTCGTCCGAACGAGTTGGAACGGTTGACGCGGCGGCTGTCCGAGGTCCGCGACGGCGCTGCCCGGACGGTACTCGTCGGCGGCGGGCCGGGTCTGGGCAAGACGCGGCTGCTGAGCGAGTTCCTGCGCGGGGAGCGGCCGGCCGGCATCCACGTGCTGGCCGGGGCATGCGAGGAACACTTCGGTGATCCCATGCCGTACGGACCGCTGATCGAGGTGCTGGACAACTTCGGCCTGGAGTACGGCGAGGGCCGGGCCACCGAGCTGGGCGGCCCGGCGTACCGGAAACTGACCGCCTTCTTCGACCTCGGCAACGATTCCATGGGCGTGCCCTTGCAGGTCTTCCTCGCGGTGCGCCGGATGCTGGACCACATCGCGACGGACGCCCCGGTGGTGTTGATCCTGGAGGACCTGCACTGGGCCGATCCGTCCACGCTCGACCTGGTGCGGCACCTCGCCCAGACCCGCGCGGAGGATCGCCGGGTGCTGCTGGTCGGCACCTACCGGCCGGTGGGGCGGGCCCACCCGTTGTGGCAGCTGTTCGGTGGTGCCACCTTCCTGCGCCGCACGGACCGCTTCGAGCTGCGGCCCTTCACCCTCGACGAGATGCGCGAACTGCTCGGCGAGGTCGACCGCCGGCTGGCCGAGCGGTGTCTGCGGCTGTCGGACGGGATTCCGTTCTATGCCGAACAGCTGATGGCCACCGGCGCGCTGGCGGGCGGGGACGAGGACATCGCGTTGCCGCCCGACATCCGGTCGATGATGCTCGGCCGCCTCAGCCAGTTGACCGAGGACGCGTTCCGGGTCCTGCAGACGGCGGCCGTGGCCGGTCGCGCGATGAGCCGGCAGCTGCTGCACGCGGTCAGCGGCATGCCGGCCGAGACTCTGCGGGACGCGCTGCACGAGTGCGCCGACCACCAGATGCTCAGCGCCGGCCAGGGGGTGTACCGGTTCCAGCACGCGCTGCTGCGCGAGACGGTCCTGCAGGAGACCGCCCCCGATGTTCGCGTCGAACTGCACGTCGCGATGGCGGAGGCGCTGGCCGCCGACTCCCGGTTGTGCGTGACCGAGGGCTCGGCCGCGGCCGAGCAGGCGATCCACTGGTACCAGGCGGGAGTGTGGCCGCAGGCGCTGACGTACGCGGTCGCGGCCGGTCAGGCCGCCGCCCGCACGTTGGCGTTCCCCTCCGCCGATCTGCAGTTCGACCGGGCCCTGCGACTGTGGCATCGAGTCGAGGACGCCGAGGCGCGGGCCGGAATGCCCCGATTCCGGCTGCTCGCCGAGGCGGCCGCGGCGGCGCGCTGGTCCGGGCGGGTCGACCGGGCGATCGAGCTGGTCGAGCAGGCCATCGACGCGCCGGACCACGGCGGCGACCCGGGGCAGCTCGGCGAGCTGCACGAGCGGCGGGCCAACTACCTGGCCGAGGCGGGCAGATGGGCCGACTCCGCTGCTGCCTTCCGCGAGGCGGCGCGCCTGCTGGCCGACCGGCCGCCGTCGGCCGTGCAGGCCCGGGTGCTGGCCGGCATCGCCCTCGCCCACCTCCAGGCCGGCCGCTACGAGGAGGGCGGAAAGACCGCCGACGAAGCGCTGGGCATGGCGATCGAGGTGGGGGCGTACGCCGAGGAGGGCCGCGCGCTCAACGTCTCCGGGCTCGCCCTCGGCATGCGTGGCGATCCCGAGGGCGAGGTGCGGCTCCGCCGGTCCATCGAGATTGCCCGGTCGGTGGCGCACATCGAGGACCTGCTCCGGTCGTACGGAAATCTGGGGTTGATCCTGGAACACGCGGGGAGGCTGCGCGACTCCGCCGAGGTCACGCGGGACGGGCTGGACGAGGCACGCCGGCTCGGCCTGACCGACAGCCGGCAGAGCACCATCGTGGCCAACAACGCCAGCGCCGCGCTGGTGCTGCTGGGCGAGTGGGACGACGCCGAACGGATCATCACGGAGGCGATCCAGGATCTGCGTCCGGCGGAAAGCCTGTATCCCCGTCTCACGCTCGCCGAGATCCAGGTGCACCGTGGCGATCTCCGGCGAGCGAGCGAGCTGCTCGCCTCGATCGACGACGTGGAGCACGGCGCCGATCCGCGATTCCTCGGGCCGCTGCACGCGATCCGCGCCGAGCTGGCGATCGAGGAGGGCGATCTGACCCGCGCGGTGGCGGAGGTGGGCCGGGGGCTGGCCGCGGTGCGCAAGGGTGAGAACACCTTGGAGCTGCTGCGGTTGTGCGCGGTCGGGATGCGCTGCGCCGCCGACCAGGAGGCGGCGGACGCCGGTGACGGCCTCGCCCTGCTGGCGGGCGAGGCCGTGCGGCGCGCACCGGTGTCGGAGGAAACCGCCCAGCTGGCGCGGCTGCTGGCGGCGGAACGGCGGCGGATCCGCAGGACCGACACCGCGCGGGTCTGGGGCCAGGTGGCCGACGGATGGGCGGCGCTGGACCGGCGGTTCCCGGCCGCGTACGCCCGGTGGCGCCAGGCCGAGGCCGCGTTGCGGGCCGGCGAGCGGGCCGGGGCCCGGGAACCCGCCCGCATCGCCTACCAGACGGCGACGGAACTCGGTGCCGCACCGCTGCGCGAACGGGTGCGGACGCTGGCCCGCAGGGCCGACCTGGACCTGGGCGATCGCCCCGCGCCCGCTCGGCTTCCGTACCAGCTGACCCCCGCCGAACTGAACACTCTCCGCCTGCTCTATCAGGGCAGTGACGTGGCCCGGATCGCGAGCCAGCGGGACGTGTCCAAGCGGACTGTCGAGACCCAACTGGGCCGGGTTTACAAGAAACTCGGTGTGCACAGCGCCGTCGAGGCGATCACCCGGGCTCGGGAGGAACACTTCTTCGACTGAGCGCTCATGCCCGGCGTGCCGTCCGTCAGAGATGGGCATGACGGGTAAGGCACTTCTGATCGGTGCGGCGACCCACGGTCTGACCGGAGTCCGCAACGACGTCAAGGCGATGGCGCAGACCCTGAGGGCGCGTGGCTTCGCCGTCCAGCAGCTGGTGACGCCGCAGGCCACCCGGGCGGGAATCCTCGACGCGTACGAGAAGCTCATCGCCGACGCCACCCCGGACGAGGCGTACGTCGTCTACTACAGCGGCCACGGCGGTCGCATCCGGGGGACGGACGGACGAACCATCCAGTTCATCGTCCCGGACGACTACTCGGACTCCGACGACGACGACTTCCGGGGCATCACCGACCCGGAGCTGTCCGTGCTGCTCGCCCGGTTGACCGAACGCGCGCCAAACGTCACCGTGGTGCTCGACTGCTGTCACGCCGCCCACATGTCCCGTCAGTCCGGCCCACGGGTGCGGGCCCTGCTGCGGACGAAGCCGGGACAGTGGCAGCCGACGTACGAGCGCGTCGAGCGGCACGTCCACCGCCTCGTCGCCGGCGGCCTGGCCATCGACCGACGCCCGCTGATCGGCAACGACCTGGCGGTCCGGGTGGTCGCGTGCGCGCCGACCGAGGCGGCATTCGAGGACGCCAACCCCGACGGCGTCCAGATGGGGCTGCTCACCGACGCGCTGACCCGGGCGTTGCGGGAGACGGACGGGCTACGGGTCAACTGGTCGACCCTGATGGACGCCGTGCGTCGCCGGGTGCAGGCGATCGTCTTCACCCAACGGCCCGAGGCAGAGGGGCCGTCGAGCCGGGTGCCGTTCGAGGTGACCGAGCTGGATCCGCTGGACACGCTGCCGGTGACGGCCGACGGTCCGACCCGGATCCAGCTTCTCGGTGCGCCGCTGCTCGGGGTCGAGGTAGGCGACGAGTTCGCGATCGGTGCCGGCGACGCGGACCTCGGCACGGTCTCGGTCACCCGGCTGTTGCCCACCGCGGCGGTCGCCGAGCTGCCGCCCGAGCTCGCCGGGCAGCCCTTGCCACCGGGCGCGCGGGCACGCCGGGTCCGCGCGTCCGCGCCCGCCATGCCGGTACGCCTGCCGGCCGGCCACCCGGCGACGGCCGACCTGATCGGGGCGCTGGCCGCCCGGCCCATGCTGCGGCCGGCCGACCCGGGCGTCCGGGCGACCGTCGAGGTGGTGGCGGACGAGCAGGGCCGGCTCGTCATCCGGGACGACTACGGCCCGCTGCACGCGCCCCGACCGGCGACTCGCGCCGACATCGCCGCGATCGTCACCAACCTCCAGCGGATCGCCCAGGCCGGCGCCCTGCGGCGGTTGGCCGGCGACCCGGACCGGTCGCTCCGGCACGACGTACGTATCGAGTGGGGGCGGGTGCGCGACGGGCGGGAGGAGCCGCTCGAGCTCACCGGGAGCCTGCTGTTCGCCCAGTCCGATGAACGCGTCTGGTTCCGGGTGCGCAACGAGGGCGACCGCGCGGTGTACGTGTCGCTGATCGACATCGGCATCTCCTCCCGGATCGCCGTTCTGAACCAGTCCGACCCCGGCGGCATCAGGCTGGCGGCGGGTGCGTCCTACACGCACGGCTGGGACGGGGACCGGCGGCGGTTGACCGGCGTGCCGATGACCTGGCCGTCCAGCATCGATCCGGCGGTACCCCGGCCCGAGACGGTCCTGGTGCTGATCAGTGACGGTCCGGTGGACGTCTCCGTGCTCCAGCAGCGCGGGCTCCGCGACGGCCGGGCCCGGTCGGGGCTGGAGAACCTGCTCGCCCAGATCGCGGACGGGATGAGCCGCGAGATCGGTGACGCGCCCGCGTCCCAGGTCCGCTACGCGATTCAGCCGATCGACTTCGTCGTCAGCCCGACCCCTCCACCGATCACCGAGCGGGCGACCTTCCTCGTCGACGACCGCCCGGCCCAGCCCATCCGGCTGCTGGCGCCGCGCGGCACGACGCCGACCCGGGTGGCGGTCCGCATCGCCGAGCTGACCGTGCACCGCAACCGGGCCCTGGGCAGCGCCGACGTGCGGGTGGACGCGGTCGTGCTCACCGGCGGACCGGGCAGCCAGCCGGTCTACCGGGCGGCGACGATGCGGTTCAGCAACGTACGGGACGGCGAGCGGCTCCCGCTCGACGACGTGCTGATCTATCACGGCCCGGCGGTCGACTTCCTCGACATCGCGGTCTGGGTCTCCCGCGACACCAGCGGCAGCCTCGCCCTCAGCGCGCTGCTCGAGCAGCGGCTCACCAGCCCGGCGGTGCAGGAAGCCGGTCTCCAGGTGGCCGGGCTGGCGCTGACCGCCCCGCACGCGGCCATGGCGGTCGCCGTTGCGGGCGCCGGGGCGGTCCTGGTCAACACGGCCTACGAGCTACTCACCGGCGTGGTGGGCCCGAGCATCGGGCTCTACCGCACCTCGCTGCTCGCCCAGGAACAGTTCGGCATCGGCCGCCACGAGCGGCATCCGCAGGACTTCTCGTTCACGTTCACCGTCGACGAGGTGACCTGACCGTCCACCCGTTCACATCACCGGAAGGATCCAAACCGCATGGACAAGAAGCTCATCATCGGCCAGTCCGAGTGGTCGGTCGCGGACGAGGACGCGCAGGACGTGTCCCACGCCGTCGAGGACGCGATGGTCAACCGCACCACTGTCCAGCTTCGCCTCTACAACAAGGAGCGGCGTCCGGTCACGGTCTACCTCAACGGCGCCACCACGGCCTTCGTGGTGTTCGACCCGCACGGGGATCCCCGTCCCAGCCAGATGTCCTGAGTCTCCCGGCGGCCCGTACGTATCGTGCGGGCCGCCGTACGTAATCCCCGGTATCTCGCCGCCGGCGCCTCCCCGCGCCTCGCCCCTGCCTCGACCATCGAGGCGAAGGTCGAGGCAGGAGGGGTTGTCGTGGCAGATTCCCAGAAGCAGTCCGCCGACGCGGACCGGGTCCGCGAGCTGGCCCGGCAGGGACAGCTGGCTCAGTACTTCCGGCACGCGTCAGCCGAGGAGCGCCGGCTTCTCCGCAGCGGCGCCTTCGAGATCGCCTGGCAGCTCGTCTTCCTGCGCGTCACCCAGCCGATCGAGCGCAGGCGTCGCCACCTGTGCGCCAAGGGCCTGCCCTGGCTCGCCCCGGACTGCCTCGAACGGTTCCACCACGACGTCGAGGCGGTCCTGGACGACTTCTTCGCCCACGCCGATGTGCCGATCGAGAACCTGGAAGGCTGGCTGGTCCGGTGGATGCAGCGCGCCACCGTCGACGGCTACCGCCGGCGCCGGGGCGAGCGCGGGGCTCCGCAGCGTCCGCGTGTACCCAAGCACCTGGTCGCCGCGCTCGGCGACGATCCGTGGCTGGTGGAGCTGGCCAGACTGATCCTCGACTGGGTGGGCACCGAGGCCACCGCGGGCGGTTCACTGTGGCCGCTGACCGGCTGGGCCGAGCGGCGTGCCCAGTTCACCGGCGACCAGCACGGCGGCGAGCCGGCGGTCGCCGCCGAGGTGGAGGTCGTCCTGGCCGCGATGCGGCGCCGGCCCGGATGGTACGAGCGGACTGTGGAAGCACCGCTCGGCCGCAAGCAGGCACCGGTTTCGTTCTCAGCCGGTCACCCGGAGCCCGAGCCGCTCGTGCTGGTGGCCCGGCACGAGCGGGACGACTCGCTGCTGCAGGAGTTGGCCGCCCGTGCGATCGATCTCATCGAAGGGCGGATGACGGCCGGCGAGGACCCGCACGTCGTGGTCACGGACGTGCTGACCACGGTCTTCGGTGAGCTGACCACCGAGCACGACCTGGACCGTCCGCCGGGCGAGGACCCGGCCGACCCGGATCGGGTGGCCGCCCTCATCAGCGACCGGAAGCGGCTGGACGACATCGTCGCGACCGTCGTCGAGCTGCTCGGCCGGCGCGATCGTCCGTCAGAACCGTAGGAGGCGAACGCAGGGAGGCGGACATCGATGAGCCGGCCGGACGAGACGAACGTCGCCCGACGGATGCGCGGGATCAACCGGGTTCTGCGGCTGCTGGAGGCCGCCGCTTACCGGACCATGACCGACCCTCGCGCGGCCATCGCCGAGATCGATGCGGTGATCGCCGAGCACCGTGGTGACCCGCAGGTCGAGGCGCTGGCAGAGGTCGCCCGCAAGGGCCTGGAACTGGCCGCCGGGTACTCGATCGGTGACGGGAGCCGGCTCCGTGCCTCGGTGACGGAGCTGGGCGCGATGGTCGCGGGTCACCCGGAGGGCGACCAACTGATGGGACTGCTTCCGGGCTACCTGGACGCGTTGCAGACGCAGCAGGGCGGGGACACCTCGGCCGCCGTGGCGATGCTGGCCGACCTGGCGGACCGGACGAACGAGCTGCCGCAGGGCAATTTGCTGCGCGAGTCGATGGCCGAGGTCATGCCGATGGTGCGGGCGCTGCAGGCGGCAACCCGTGGTGAGGCGAGCGCGCTGCCGCTGCCGCGCGCCGGGTCCTCCGACGCGGAACGCGCCTTGCACCTGGCGGCTCGGGGCGGCACGGCCCTGCGGATGGGCGACGAACGGGACGAGGTCAGGATCGCCGCGGCGATCGCTGATCTGCGTGAGGCGGTGTCCCTCACCCCGGAGGACCATCCGGACCACGTCTTCCACCTGGCGTCGCTGGCGCTGGGCCTGTACCACCGCTCGACGGTCACCGGCTTGCTGTCCGACGTGAATGAGGCGGTCACCGTGCTGGAGCGGGCACGGGATCTGGCCGGTGGTCCGGGCAATCAGTACTGGTCGTACGTCACCGGCATGCTCGGTCAGTTGCGGAACCGGTTGGGCGAGGCGTCGCCCGCCCGGCTCGCCATGCTCGAAGGGCTGCGTGGCTACGCCTGGCGGGTGCTGCTGGAACCCGACCCGGCCACGGCGCGCGCCGTGGCCGGGCAGGCGGCCACCGAGGCGATCGTGACCGCCAGCCATTGCCTGGTGGAGCAGCAGCCCGAGGACGCGCTCCGGGCGCTGGACGGCGGACGCGCCCTGATGCTGTTCGCCGCGACCGAGCTGCGCGATCCGGCCACTCGGCTCACCGCCGCCGGTCACCCGGAACTGGCCGCCCGGTGGCGGGCGACCGACACCCCCGACCCCCTGCTCCGGGAGGATGTCCTGCAGGTCCTCGCACGCGACACCGGGCTGCTCGACCCGCCCGGCCTCGACGAGATCCGGGACGCCCTACGTCGGCTCGGCGTGGACGCGCTGGCCTATCTCGTACCAACCGACCCGCCGACGCCGGGCTGGGCGGTGATCGCCCCGGCCGCTGGCGAACCGTGGTTCTTG
Organism: Micromonospora sp. NPDC048887; assembly: GCF_040649715.1. Classification (NCBI taxonomy): domain Bacteria; kingdom Bacillati; phylum Actinomycetota; class Actinomycetes; order Micromonosporales; family Micromonosporaceae; genus Micromonospora; species Micromonospora sp. NPDC048887. The sequence goes on from NZ_JBEZGA010000012.1 coordinate 194,540, forward strand.
GCCCTGCCGAACCTCACCGTCGGCGAAGGTACCGATGTCGAGCGGTACCTGACGGCCGTGGCCGGTCGCTCCCCGGACCACACGACGCGCGAGGTCGGGACGGACGATCCGGCCGAGTTCGCGGACCGCGTCGACGCGCTGTGCGGCTGGGCGTGGAAGGCCGCGATGGGGCCGCTGGTCGAACCGTTCCTCAGCGCCGATCGCGTGCCACGTCTCGTGCTCATCCCGATGGGCGACCTGGCCCGGGTGCCGTGGCAGGCGGCGCGCGACCCGGGCGGCACCTACCTGGTGGAGCGGGTCGCGCTCTCCCAGGCCGCGTCCGCCCGGATGTTCTGTGACACGGCCGCGGCCGAGCCGGTCCGGTTGACCTCGGGCGGCATGGTGCTGGCCGACCCGGACACCGGCCGGCGTGCGGCCGACCTGCGGTCGGCGCGGCTCGAGGCGTACGGGATCCATCAGTCGTTCTATCCCGCGGCCACCTACGTCGGGCGGTGGCCGAACGGAAGGGTGAGCCCCTCCGGTGCGGGTACGCCCGCCGACGTACGCTCCTGGCTGCTCGCCGACGCCACCCAGGCCGGCACGATGCTCCACCTCGCCTCGCACGGGGTGATCGAGACGGCTCGTGCCTCGACGTCGTCGCGCCTGCTGCTGGCGGGTGGGGACCTCACCGCGGACGAGCTGATCACGCTGCTGGCCGATCCGGACCGGCATCCGATCGGGCTGGTCGTGCTTGCCGCCTGCCACACCGGCCGCTCGATCCACGGGTACGACGAGGCGTACAGCCTGGGCACGACGTTCCTGGCCGCGGGCGCCCGCTCGGTGCTCTCCACCCAGTGGAGCATCCCGGATCAGGACACCTCGCTACTCATGTTCATGTTCCACCATTTCCTGACGACCGAGCACCGCGCTGTCTGGGACGCACTGCGCCGGGCGCAGATCTGGATGCTCGACGGTGACCGGCAGCCGCCCCGAACCATGCCGGGCCCGTTGCGTCGCATGCTCGCGGACACCGACCCGGCGCGGGTGGTGGCGTGGGCCGGCTTCACCCACTGGGGACAGTGACCGACCGAAGGGCGGTAGCGCCATGCAGGACTCCATCGAGCGGCTCCGGGAGGAGCTGTCCCGGATCTCCGGACCGGCCCGGCTGCCGAAGCTGACCCAGCTCGGGCAGGTGCTGGCCACTGAATACTGGCGGGCCGGACCGGGCCGGCCGGCGGCACTCGGTCTCCTGTCCGCCGCGATCGAGGCGTGGGCCGAGGCCTACCGGCTGGTCGACCCCGGCGACCCGGTCCGTGGCCAGGTGGCCGTCCGGCTCGGCATGCTCCTGGCGGCCCGGCACGGTACGCACGGCAGCGGGCCGGAGGACCGGAACACCGGCATCGCCGTGCTCACCGAGGCGACCGGGTTCCCCGGCCTGGCACCGATGCAGGGAGTCGTGGCTCGCATCACGTTGGGGCAGCTGTATCTGGCCCGGGCCACGGAGGCGATGAGCCCGGCTGCCGCACGCGGCGGCTTCCTCGGCGGGGGGTCGTCGGGTGCGGCCCAGGATGCCGAGGAGGCGGCGCGACTGTTCCGGGAACTGCTCGCCGGGCCGGTCCTGAGCACCGACGTCACCAGCATCACCCGCGCCATGCTGGTCGTGGCCGAGTCGATCCACCCGCTGCTCAGCGGTAGTATCGCCGACTTCGACCTGAGCAAAATCATCGACGCCATGTCGCGCCTGCGGGACCTGCAGCGCAACGGCCTGCCGACCGACCTGTGGAACCGGGCGAACCTGACCGACCCGCTGGACTATCCGGTCACCGCCATGCGCGGCGACGGGCAGTCCGCCCCGGTGGTGCCACCGCGACGGCCCACGCCAGCGACAGCGGCGGCAACCAGCACGCAGCCGGCCTCCGCCCGCCGGGCTGCCCGGGAGCAGCTCGCGGCGCTGGCCCTCGACCGCGATCAGCCGGTCTGGGAGCAGGCTCTGGCGATGCTGCTGGCCGGTCCGGACGAGATCGAGCCCGCCGCCCTGGACGCCTTCGTCGGGGCGACGGCCAACGCGGTGGATGCGCAGGATGGTGGTGACCCGGTCGAACTGGGCCTCGACCGGCTGCTGTCGGTGGTCGGGCTGTGCCTTCGGGAGCGGCGCGACGGCAGCGGCTGGGACGACGAGGACGCCGGCGGCGACGCCCGCCGGGCCGGCGCGCGAGACCTTCTGGTGGCGACGAGGTGCGTACCACCCGGCCATCCCGCCGCGGTCGCGCTCGTGGAAGCGGCAGGTGGTCTGCTGGACGAGACGCGGCCGCTGTCGGGTGCCATCGCCGATATCGCGGACGACCTGCTGGCGTACGCGGAACGGATCGAATCCCGGCCGCCCGTGGTGAGCGCGCTTGCCGAACTGTGCCGGACGGTGTCCGCGCTGCACTCCGGCGGCCTGAGCAGTCCGGACCCGCTCGCCGCCGTGGCCGACGTGCCGGCCGGTCATCCCTGGCGGGGTCCGCTCGATACGGCCGCCGCACACGCCCGGCTCGCCGCCGCGGTGCACAACTGCTCCCCGGCCGCGGGCGGCGCGGGCAGCGGCGGCGGTCTCACAGCGGTTCTCGACGCGCTGCTTCGCCACGATCCAGCCGATCTTCGGACGGCTCTCGACGCCGCCGCGGACCGGTCGTCGCCATCGGCCCGGGCCGTTCTCGGCGCGGCTCGCCTGCGCCTGGGGGACGATCCCGACCACGCGATCACCCGGCTGGCCGGCGTCGTGCGGCTGCTCGACGAGGGCGGCCTGCGCACCCGAACCTGGTGGCGACTGGCCGAGGCGTACCGCCGGCGGGGTGCCGTCGGCGACACCGAACGGTGCCGGGACGCCGGCCGCAACGCGCTGGACGGCCCGGACGTCGACCCCGCCGACGCGACCCGCTTCGCCGGGTGGATGCTCGCGGAGGGCCGGGGGGCGGAGGCGTTCACCGCGCTGGAGATCGCCGCGGTCGCGCCGAAGCGGGCCGGGGCCGACTCGCTGACCCACGACGTGCTGGCGGTCCTCGTCGGAGTCGTGCCGGCCGAGACACCGATCGTGACGGTGCCCACTCCGGCCGAGGTCGCCGCCGCGGTCCGCGAGATCGGCGCGGCTGCCCTGCTCTATGTGCACTCGACCGACGATGCCGGGCTGACCGCCGGGGTGCTCTGCCTCGACCCGGCGACCGGTCGGCTCGACGTGCTCGCGAACCTTCCGGTCACCGATCCGCTCGTCTCGGACGATCCCGGTTGGCCGGCGATCCTCGGCCGGTGGACCGCCGGGCGCATACTGGTGGCCGCGACGCGCGGACTGAGCCGGGTGGGCCTGGGCGCGGTGTGCACCGCTGACGGCCGTCGGCTGGGCCAGCAGGTCCGCATCACCGACGTCCCGTCCGGCACGCACGTCGTCCGGTTGGCCGCGCGCTCCGTTCCGCCGCTCACGGAGGAGCCGGTGTTCGTGGTCAACCCGCGCGGCGACCGAGACGACGCGATGGCCGAGGTCATGATTCTGCGCCGGCTGTTCTACCCGCAGTCGGTCTGCCTGGGCCGCGCGCTGGAGCCGGTCGACGCGGTGGGTGGGCCGGAAGACGTATGCAAGCACCTGGCCGGAGCCTCCCTCCTGCATCTCGCGTGCGGACTGGACGGGACGGCCCTGCAACTGGCCGGCGGAGAAGTCTTCGACCTGGCGTCGGTCAGCGGTGCCCGTGGCCTGGTCGTCCTCTCCGCTCCGGCCGCGCCGGACCTCGTGCCGGCGCTGCTCGACGCCGGGTTCACCGGGTTGATCGGCTGGCGTTGGGCCGTGCCGGCGTCGTTCGCCGCGCTCGCGCTCTTCCTGGTCCATCTGGAGCTGGTCGACAATCGGCGGCCACCGGCCGAGGCGGTCGGCGTGGTGCAACGGTGGATGCTGGACCCCGATCGGATCGTGCCGCCGTATCTGCCCGGTGCCCACCTGAACACCGTCACCGCGACCGACCTGACCCGGCCGGCCCTGTGGGCGGCGCTGGCCTACAGCGGCCGCTGATCGGGGTCGACATGTCCGAGGACATACGAGATCTGTTGGTCCGGGAACTTCGGCAGGCGGTAACGGACCGGATCGCGGACGGGGCCCACCCGGACGAGATCACGGCCGGACTGGCCCTGCGGCTGCGCCGGCTCAGGCAGCTGCAGGAGGATGAGCCCAGGTCGGGGCGGACGCTGCGCGTCGAGCAGGAAGATGCTCACTGTGCGATCGCCGTCGCCTCCAGTTCCACCAGCACGTCGGGCTCGAAGAGAGACTCGACGCCGGTCAGCGACGCCGGCGGAAGCGGCTGAGGCAACCCGAGCTCCTCGGCGACCGCCTCGATCCCGGCCATGAACGGCCCGATCTTCTCGGGCGCCCACTCGGTGACGTAGAAGGTCAACCGGACGACGTCCTGGAACGACGCGTCGGCGCCGGCGAGCGCGCGGCCCGTGTTGCGCAGCACCTGCGCGACCTGCCCGGCCAGATCCCCCGGTGCGACGGGTGTGCCGTCGCCCAGCCGGGCGACCTGGCCGCTGACGTGAATGTGGCGGGATCCGGTGGCGACTGCCACGTGGTGGTACGGCGTGTTCGGCTGAAGACCGGCAGGGCTGAGACGGGTGACGGGCATCGGTGCTCCTCCACTGGGCAACTGAGGTTTACCATTGATACCTAGTTGACGGAGGACACTTCAAGGAGACCTGGTTTCATGGGCGATACCGCAGGCGCTCGCGCCGACGAGCTGCGCATCGACGCGCCGCACCGCGAGCTGCTCGACCAGGTGCTGGACAAGTGGTCGCTGAGCGTCCTGAACGAGCTGTGCGAGCGCCCGTGCCGGTTCAACGAGCTGCGCCGCGCCATCCCGGCGGTGACCCAGAAATCGCTGACGGCGACCCTGCGACGCCTCGAACGCAACGGCATCGTCGAACGCCACGTCGTGGCGACCCGCCCGGTCGCTGTCGAGTACCGGATCACCCCGCTGGGCAAGACGCTGCGCGCGCCGATCGACGCACTCCTCGAATGGGCCGACGCCCACATGGCCCGGATCGAGCGCGCCCGGCGGGCGTACGACGCCGAGCTGACGTGACCACCGGGACGGCACCGCCCGGCCCGCCCCCGCGTTGCGTGTCACTCGCAGACCGTGCCGTCGTTGTCCCGGTCGATGTACCAGTAGTACTCCGGATCCCTGCCCTGCGTGTACGGGCCGTACCCGTTGGCGTTCGCCTCCTTGCAGGTGCCGAAACGCGGATCGTTGCCGCCACCGCCGGTACTGCCGCCGCCCGTGCTGCCACCGCCGGAGTCGCCGTTGCCGCCATCCGGCTCACACGCCTCGCCGTCGAGGTCACGATCCAGCCCGGTCCGGTACCCGGGCTGGCCGCGTCGCAGCGGCGCCTTGCCCGCTGCGCGTACGGCATCGCAGTTCTTGTAGTAGACGGCGGGTGCCGTGGTCTTGCGCGGCTTCGGCTTCGACGCGGGCTTCGCGGTCGTCGGCGCGGCAGTGGTGGGCGAGGGCGACGGCTCCGGCGAGGCGGTGGCGGCCTCGGGCGTGGGCGCGGTGGTCGTGGTGGCGGGTGCCGCGACCGTCGGCACCTCCTGTGCGACGGCCTTCTCCGGCGACTTGCTCGGCTCGGTGGCGGGACCGGCGGCGATGCCGATGCCGAGCAGCCCGCCGCAGCAGGTGAGGACGGCGGCACCGCTGATGAGGAGCACCTTGATCGCCGCCGGCTGACGGCGCCACCACGACGGCCGGGACGGCGCGAACGGCATACCGGGCCGATAGGGCGGCGAGCCCTGCCCGGGCCACGGATTCTGGGGAGGGAGTTCGGTCACAGCGGGCAGTGTGGAGCGATCAGTCCGATCCGGAGTGTCACCGAACCGACAGACTGGCCGTTACCGGCGCGATAAGCGACGAGACGGCAGGTCCCAGCCGCAGGATGGGCGTCGATGCCGAAGCTGATCGGGGGCGCCCTCTCGCCGAACGGCCGACGGCGAGGGGTCCGGGAGCGGGACGCCGGGTGGGCTCAGGCGGTGAGCGGAGCGAAGAGCTTGTCGGCGGAGCGGCCGACCGCGGCGGTGAGCGTCGCGTCGATGCCGCCGCCGACGACCCCGCCGACGAGCGGTACGGCCTTCGCCAGCGTGATGAGCGCCCGCTTCGTGCCGTACTTGGCGAGCAGCATGAACCCGAGCTTCTGGTTGATCTTGCGGATCAGGTCGATGGAGACCTTCCTGATCGCCTGCTCGGTCAGCTTGACGCCGATCTGGGCGCCGAGCGTGCTGAGTGTCGACTGGATGTTCGAGCCCACCGCGACGAGCGGGATCATCGCCTGCGTGTGCGGGTCGTCGAGGTCGTAGCCTCGCAGGTAGGCGATCGCTCCCGCCAGGCGGACGTTGATGATGAGCGCTCCCGCGACGTTCGCCGGCAGCGTGATCGGCAGGGTCACGAAGCCGCCCAGTCCGGTCACGAAGCCGGCCGACCCGGCTGCCATCACCGACTCCTTGATGAGCCGGCTGATCACCTTGTCGACGTCCTCGGCGGGGGTGCCGCCGCGCTTGCCGAGCAGGGCGCTGTCGTATCTGTCGCCCTGCACGGTCCGCAGCCGGGATTCGGCCCAGGTCGCCGAGCCGGTCACCGGGCCGATGCCGTTGCGCACCACCCTGTTGACGGTGTTCACGAGCGCCAATGCGGTACGGCTCGTCTTGTCGTCGTCCTGGTTTCCGGGCGCGGTCTGCTCACTGTCGAGCCGGGATTCGGCGGTGTCGTCCATGGCGCATCACTCCAGCCGCATCGATCACCGCTGTCAACACGAATGTCGTCCGTCGGTCACGACCATCCATCTACTGTGGATCAGGTGTACGGCCGGATCGTGAGCCGACCGGCTGCCGCCAGCCGCTCGACGGCGGCCCGGTGCGGAACCGCATGGCTGGTGCGACCCCCCACGCCGGTGGTGGTGACTGCCGTGAAGAGCGAGTTGAGCAGCGCCTCCTCCACCGCGTCCAGCACCGCGGCGAACACCGGGTCGATCGCGGCGTCCGGGATCGGCGCCTGGTCCGACGTGGTGAACGCGATCGCGTAGTCGCCGCTGGTGTTGCTGAACGACGCACCGACCCGGGCCATGGCGAACACCGCACGGCGGGCGAGCCGCCGCAACTGCCGCGCGTCCAGTGGCACGTCGGTCGCCACCACGATCATGCACGAGTTGCCCGGCGGTTCGGTCCGGTCGGCGGCCGGCACCAGCTCGTCGACGGGTAGTGGCACGCCGAGCGCGGTGAGGACGCCGCCGAAGTTGGACTGGACCAGCGCGCCGACCGTCCGGGTGTGACCGGCGGTCCCGACCGTGCGGGACGAGGTGCCGATGCCCGCCTTGTAGCCCAGGGCTGTGGTGCCGGTGCCGGCACCGACGCAGCCCTCGGCGGGGAGCCCACCGGTCGCCCCGGCGACCGCGGCCAAGACGTGCGCCCCGGTGATCGGGCGGCGGCGGATGTCCGACAGGTGCCCGTCGTTCGTCTCACCGACCAGGGGGTTGAACGACAGCCCGTCCGGCCGACGCTCCATGAGATGCCCGAGCAGCGCGTCCGCCGCCCGGAACACCGACAGCGTGGCGGTCAGCACGACCGGAGATTCGAGCACGCCGAGCTCGTCCACCTGGGTCGAGCCGACGAGCTTCCCGTGGCCGTTGCCGGCGTACACCGCAGCGGGCAGCGTCCACCGGTCGGGGCCGAGCCCGCTCGGCACGATCGCGGTGACGCCGGTGTGCAGGTCGGCGCCGTCGTCGACGGTGGTGTGCCCGACCAGCACACCGGGGACGTCGGTGATCGCGTTGAGGCGTCCGGTGGGTTGCGCCCCGACGACGATCCCCAGGTCGCGGGCGCGCCGGCCGGGCCGGCTCAGGAGGCCGCCGCCCGCAGCGCCTGCACCATGCCGGTCGGGGTGTAGTCGTCGGGGACGCCCTCGACCAGGATGACGTCGCCCTCGATGTGCCGCGAGCGCAGCGGTGCGATCTCCTGGTAGGCGGGCGAGTCCCACCAGGCCCGCGCCTCGGCGTTCCCCGGGAATCCGAGCATCACGACGGCTCCGGGCCAGGTGCCCTCCTTCACCTCGTGCGGCGTGGCGTGCACGAGGAAACGGCCGCCGTAGGGGGCGAGGGTGGCCGGGAGGCGTTCGATGTACTCGGCGATGTCCGGATGCGGGGCGGCGTCCTGGAGATGGGCGATGGCGTACGCGGGCATGGGGTCCTTCCGGCCGTCGTGCTCCGAACGTCGATCTTGGCACAGCTGCCGGTATTCCTTCGCGCCGATTTCGCTCAGGGGTGGGAGGCGACGGCCGCGACGGCGGCGTGCGGGCGGTGGGCGGCGTCGTCGAGGCGCAGCAGGCGCTCGACCTCCGCGAACCCGGCTCGTCGCAGCCGCGCGGAGAGCTCGTCCACGGGCCAGCGGTACGCGGTGGCGACCTTGTGGTCGAAGGCGCCCACCTCGTCACCGACGAAGATGCCGACCACGAGCGGCCCACCCGGCACCATCGCGCGGCGGAACTCCGCCAGCACGCGGTCGAGATCCGCCGGCGGTAGGTGGATCAGCCAGGTGACGCTCGATGAGGGCGAGGTCGTCCGGATGCACCTGCGCGGTGGTGCCGAACAGGTCGATGTAGAGGCTCGCCACCGCCCCGTACGCGTGCCGTACCTGCGTGTCGTCCACCCGTCGACCATAGGAGCGAGGGGCCCGTCCATCGAATGTTACGACTTGACGAACGACGTGTTATCGCTCACAGTCGATGGACCGGGTGGCGGCGTCGATGGCTCACCGGGCGGGCGCGGACGGCTGCGGGGCGGGCCGGCTGTGGGGTAAGCGCGCCAAGACGCATTGTTAGCGCTCACAACATGTGTGACCTGAAGGAGGAACATGTTTGCTTTCGGTAGGTCCCCATCGACGATGTCGCCGCCGCGACGGCGCGGATGGTTGCCGCGAGTCGTCGCCACTGGCGCGACAGCGGTACTCGTCGGTGCCGCCGCCGTGGCGGCCGTTTCCGCGCCCGCCGCCGCCGCGAGCGTCGACACGAACGCCTGGTACGTCCTCGTGAACCGCAACAGCGGCAAGGCGCTCGACGTCTACAACCTGGCCACGAACGACGGCGCGCGGATCGTGCAGTGGTCCCGCAACAACGGCAACCAGCAGCAGTGGCAGTTCGTCGACTCCGGCGGCGGCTACTACCGGCTGAAGTCGCGGCTGTCCGGCAAGGTGCTCGACGTCTACAACTTCTCCACCGCCAACGGTGGAAACATCGTGCAGTGGTCCGATCTGAACGGGACCAACCAGCAGTTCCGGCTGGCCGACTCCGACAGCGGCTACGTCCGGCTGATCAACCGCAACAGCAACAAGGTGGTGGAGGTGCAGGGCGCCTCGACCGCCGACGGCGGGAACATCGTCCAGTACGACGACTGGAACGGCGCCAACCAGCAGTGGCAGCTCGTCCGGGTGGACGGTGGCGGCGGCAACCCCACCACGCCGCCTCCGACGACGCCGCCTCCGGGTGGCACGTGCAACCTGCCGTCGTCGTACCGGTGGTCGTCCACAGGTGCGTTGGCGCAGCCCCGGTCGGGCTGGGTGTCGCTGAAGGACTTCACAGTGGTGCCCTACAA
>NZ_JBEZGA010000013.1:0-190767 GCF_040649715.1 Micromonospora sp. NPDC048887
CGTCGGGGTACTTCTTCGGTGCTGCCACGGACGACTTCCTCCCCCACGGCCATCAGACCATGGTCAAGAAGCTCCATGAAAGCGGGGGTGGCTCACGAAGAGGACAGTGGGTCAGACACGCAGGACCGTTACGGTTGGCAACATCACTGCACTGCTGCGGACTGCATTGCCATGTTGTATGAGGACTCGACTATACAACGAATCGTATGCGAGTTTCACGAGGACTATGTGGTTGAACGCGCGAACAACGACATAGAACTAGTGAGTTGCAAGCATCGAGAGGGCACCCAAGGACCGTGGAATCTTTCCGAGATTGCGGTCTCAGGGGGTATCGCGCATCTTTTTTCGCGTTGGAAGACGCTTGGAGCGACGCGAGCCCGGCTGCTTACCAACGCCGGGCTCAAGCCGGGCGCGGCGGACGCTTTGGAGCTTCATCGAGCCTGCCTGAAGGCGGCAGATGGCGTGCCCTTTGACGGGGACATGATTGCCTGTCGTGACGAACTCGCATTTGCTCTATTGGCCGCACGTCGCCGGCGAAAGTTTGAGGGTATTCCTGAAACACCCAAGCCGCCTCGCCGTAGGGCGCTGAGGCCGACACCGCCAGCAGACCTGCTGGAAGAAGTCGAGCGATTCATGCGTGTCTTGCGGATATGTTCCGACTTGCCATCCAGAATGTACATCCGCACCCAACATGTAGAAGAGGTAATGCGGCCGGTACTAGACCTCTCTGGGCACGATTCCGCCGCCTGTGGTGATTGTTACGACGGCGTCGTTACGCTCATCGCCAATCGGAATAAGGCGAACGAACTTCGCGGCCAGTACGCTATGTGGCTCACGAACCCGCAGTATGGAAGTGCGCGTGCAGTCCAAGCGGCACTGGTTGAGGCGCGAACAATCCGGCGGGCGGACCTCGAAGACGTGCTTCCTGCACCGCGTCCACGGACCCTTCTTCGCCGGTGGACGACCTCTGGACACGATCGTCTAAGGGTGAAGTTGGCTGCCGGTGGCGTGCGAAGTACTCGGATCCGCGGCGCTCTGCGGCTGAGAGAAGCTTGGCTCGCTCAATGGGAGGAGGCTCGGCACGACCTCCCCGGAGACGAGGCTGAGAGACAAGATCTTGAGGCCCAGATCTTGGAGATCGCCGGCGATGTCGAAGCGGCCGTCGCCAACTCCGGCGCAGATTGGGGCGAGCGAATGTACGAGCAACTGCGTGAAAAGCTCCGCAACGGGGATGTTGTTCCATCGCCGTCTCTCACCCTGACGCCTGAACACCTTTTCGGGCTGGCGCTGAACCTTACGGCAGAATGCGAGATCTGGTTCAGTGAGGAGTTCGATGTCGAGAAGGCACTACGGGAAGCAGCGCAGCTAAACGCACGGCCTCTGCTTGACCTAGAGGTGGGCCGATGACTACGCCTCAACTTGAGGAAGAAGCCATGAACGCCGCCCTGCAAGCGGCGGCAAGACGTCAGATCAGCGACGACCGGCTAAACGCTCACTCTCCGTCGTCAATTGACGATCGCCTAGCCAAGCGGCGGAGGGCGTCGATGCTCCGCGAGCGACGCGAAGCGGAGTACCATCAAGCCCGCGTACTTATTCTGATCCACGCGCTTTCTGGACAGCGAGGTTCTCTCGACGGACTGACAAAGCTTGCCAAGCTCGACTTTCTTCTACGATATCCTGTATTTCTTGAGCAGTTGGCCGATATGGGTGTTGAGCGCCTCGCCCTTGACGAAACAACAAGGCCTACACCAGACGAGCGTAGAGCAGTTGAGTCTCGGATGGTCCGCTACAAATACGGTCCGTGGGACGATCGCTATTACGGCATCATCGGTGCCCTGGTAGGGCGAGGTCTAGTTGAATATGTTCCGGGCAGGCAGGGAAACGTTACCCTTCGTCCTACCGAAGGTGGGCGGGCTGTCGCTGAGGTTCTCTCACTTGACCCCGCTTGGCGAAGAACCGCGGCGCGATGCGCAGTACTTCGTAAAGCCTTTGCTAGGTCAAATGGAAACCAACTCAAGAACCTCATTTACGATCGCCTGCCGGATGTAGTCGATCGGCCACATCGTACGGAGATTTGATGAGCGTCCGCTTCCGCATCAGTTCTGTAGAACTTGCCACCGACGCAGGCAACTACACCTACTCCTTCGCCGGCCCGTGCACGGTGCTAGATGGACCGGTGGGAACAGGAAAAAGCAGTCTGCTGGAGCTTATCAAACACGTCCTTGGTGGAAACGCCGTTCTGACTCCCGTTGTGAGGAGTGAGGTTAACCGTGTGCGTGCTCAGATCTCGTTGAACGGGATACCGCTAGAGTTAACACGAGGGCTGGCCGGAAAGGCCGCTACGTCTGTGGAATTTCGAGACCCTCGCGACGGCCTCTTGGTGGAGCAGGTTCCAATTCGGTCAACGGCTGATCGTGCAAACGTCAGTGAAACCTTGCTTAGCATGCTCGGCATTCCTGTCGTAGCGATGCCGAGGGCGCGAACCAAGGCTACGGCAGCCTCCGTTCCCCTTACATTCAACGACATCTTCAGCTATCTCTATGTAGAGCAGCAAGAGATCGACCGGAGCATTGTTCACCACACTGAGGTATTTCGAGAGCCGAAGCGGCGAGCGGTATTCGAGTTGATGTTCGGGCTTCTTGATCCGGAACAGTTGGACATTGAGACGGAACTGGGTCGAGTTCGAGATGCGCTGAGGGCTGCTGAAGGCCGCGCAGCAGCGGTGAGAACCTTCCTTGAGACGGCAACTGATAGGGACGAACAGAGCCTTCGCGAGCGACAGTTGATTCTGGGCGAGCAGGCCGAAGAAGCCGCCCGAGGACTTGCAGCATTGCGGACTGAGATTGCCGCGACAACGCACGCCCACGAAGATTTGCGCTCACAGGTGCTGCGAGCGGAGGAAGATGCGCAGAAGTTTGCAGAGGCATGTCAGCTTGCGTACTCAGAGGTTGCGCGAAGGGAGCACGCACTCGCGCAGCTGCACCTGAACGTTGCTCGCGAAGATAAGGCCCGTACAGCAAGCCGGCGCCTTTCACCTCTTGAATTCGTTGTCTGCCCTCGCTGTACCCAGCACCTAGACGAGGGGCGTGCGCCAGCCCATGTCTGCCCGCTCTGTCTTCAGGCTGATCCCTTAGCTGGTGTCGAGTTCGAGGCTTCACTCGGGGATAGCGAGGAGCAGGTATTGGAGTTGGAGAGTCTCCTCGCGCGCGCGATGGCGGACGCCGACAGGGCTCAGGCGGTGTTGGACGAGGCGGATCAGCGGCTCCGGCGGCTCAAGGATGAATTGGATCTTGTGACGGCTCAAGCGGTTACGCCTCGCTTTAGCGAGGTGGAGCTTCTCAGTAGCACGAGGGGGCAGGCTCTTGCTGAGTTGGAGCACACCCAGAACCTTATCCGTTTTTGGGATGAGCTCAGATCTCTTGAGTCAAGGGTCAACGAGATGGAAGCGCGGAGGAATCAATTAGAGGAGCGGCTTGCGAAATCCAAGGCTCGATTGAAGACGCGCAGATCGGTGCTTAGTGAACTGAGTGAACTCTTCGAGCAGACGGTTGGAGAGCTCCAAGTTCCGTGGGCCACTTCTGCGTCGATTGACGGTAAGACCTATCTTCCTCTTGTCAACGGTGAGCGATTCGAGTCACTTGCGGTCGCTGGTGGCACGAAGACCATCGTAACGGTTGCTTATCATCTGACGATCCTTGGGCATGCGCTTGCGCAGCGAGACACGCTGCTGCCCCAGTTCATTATCCTCGACACGCCGCGAAAGAATCTGGGCGTCAATCCCAGCGATAAGGCGATGGGTGCGCGCATCTACGATCGAGTTCGTACTTTGGTCGACGCCTATCGCGATGACGTTCAGTTCATTATCGCCGATAACGATTTTCCCGAAAAGGCAGACTGGATTAGGTCACTTCACTTCGACTACGAGCGGCCCCTGCTTCCGCACGTCGTTCACCCCGGCGAGGAAGCGGCTAAGGCTGGGATGCTCGATACTGTGGATGCTATCCGAGGCCGATGAAGTATCGCTACTAGCTAATGTCGTAGTGATCCACTACCGACTCGACTCGGGAACCTGAGCGACGGATCTCCCGGCGCGTGCGCACCCGCGCCCCCTCTGGAATATCCAGAATCTTGGCCAATTCCCTGTCTGCCACTCGTTCATGCCAGGTATTCGTAACGACGGTACTCGCACTCTGAGGGGTATTCGGCGAGACGTAGGTGCCCCGTCCATGGGCTGTTACTAACAGACCCTCGTCCCGCAGGAACGCTATGGCCTGCCGCACGGTCCCTCGACTTGCCCGAAACTCGGCGGTGAGTGCACTCTCTGGCGGCAAGAGAGCGCCCGGCGGGATAGCGCCGCTTTCGATGCGCTCCCTCAGTTCGTCGGCGATGACGCGGTAGCGGGGTAGGCCGTAGTGCGGGGTGGGCACCTGCTCACCGTACCTGGCACTTGTCTTACCAAGTGCCAACCGAGCGACACGTTTCGACGTATGGACAACACGTCCACTTGTAGGTACGTTTCCCTGTGTGCGGCCAGGGTGACGGTTCGTATCAGGGGTGGTGGCGCGCCGGCCCTGGTCGCACCTGACGCGCGGCGTCCTGTCGGACCGGGTGCGGTAGCCGCGCGTACAAGTTGGCTCGGTGATACCCGGCCGGTCTGTGTCGGACGGTGCGCCGTGCCTTCATTCGGGCCGGTGGCCGGCTGCATTCCCCCGTGGCTGGCCACCGGTCCTCGCCTACCTGTGGAGGTGCGATGTCCGGCTCTCATCGTCGGCGCGGTTGGTTCTCGTCCTGGTGGTCCGGGAGGCGTCCGCCGGCTGTGGCCACCGACAGCAACGTCTCGCCGATGCGGTGCACGCCGACCAATGCCGTCCCGACGTGTTGGTGGGGTGCGGGACCGACCCGGGAGTTGCCTACGCTGCGGTACGCGCCGTTGATGACGCTGGCGCAGTCCTACCGGGGCAATGGTGGGCGGTGGCCGCGATGAGGCGGACGAACAAGCCGACCGAGATCACGAGTCACCCGGGCTGGTGCTCGCCGGATCGCTGCGGCCACTTGGTGCCGCCGTTGATGGCGCACATGGCCCGGCGTCACCGAGGGCCGATGTTCCGGGTGGGTGACGTCCGGTCGAGCGGAGCCGTCGTCACCTACCTCATCGGTGCTGACGCGCTGGCGCCGTTGGTCGCTGTGCACTCGTGGTGCCGGACGGGGAGCGGCTGGGCAGAGTTGTCGCTGCCCCAGGTGGCCGAACTGGTCGAGCATCTGCGCGATCTGTTGAAGCGGGCCGGCGGCGACCAGGGAGCCAACGATGAGTGACGGCCTGCCCATGACCGAGAGTGCCCCGCCGTCGGTCACATGCCCGGGATGGTGCCGGGGCTGCGGACCGAACGACCCGATGCACCGCGGCTTCCTCGCCACCATCGGCCGGGAGCGGACAGGCTGGGTCAGCCTTCAGCTACTCATCGACCGGTTCGCGCGTCGGGACCTGGCCGTCAAGCTCGACGCGACCCGCTACGGCGCGACGCAAACGGTGCTCCTCTCGGCGGCGCAGCTCGACCGGCTGATTGACGAGCTGGCGCGCGCCCGTGAGGTGATGCGGGCACCCGTCAGTCAGGGCCATCGAACGGGGGAGGGGCGATGAACTCGGGCGGCCGTCGGGGCGTCGCCGTTCCCCGTGCTCCTGGCCCTCGTCGTGGGCAGCCGCCGCGAGCAGCGGTAACGGTCCCTCCGGTTCCCCCACGGCCGGCGGGCGGGACCACCTGGCAGACGTTGGAACGTCTAGGGGGTACGGTGACCGGTGTGCATGGCCGGGACTGGCGCCCTCGATACCTGCAACTCGCGGAGGAGTTGCGGGTAAAGATCATGGCCGGAGAGATGGCCCCGGGCACCCTCATGCCGAGCGAGACCGAGCTGGCCGAGTCGTCCGGCCTCTCCCGCACCAGCGTTCGCAACGCTATCCGGCAGCTCCGGGAATGGGGCTTGGTCCGGGCCGAGCAGGGGCGCGGGACCTACGTCCGGGCGCCTCGGCAGCGGGTACGCCGTCGCAACAGCGAGCGGTACCAGTGGGAGAAGGATCGGGTCCTGCTCGACGAGGCCGAGCGGTTGAAGACCGGCGCTACCGAGCACGACACCGGCCTGACCGTCGACGACCTGAAGTTCCATGCGGAGTACTCCCGGGTGGAGGCGGATGCGGAGATGGCGGCGGCCTTGCAGGTCGAGCCGGGTACGCCGCTGCTGCGCCGCGTCTACTGGACCTCCTCCCGCCGCGAGAGCGCGCCGCTGACCGTGTCGTACTCCTACCTGCCGTACGACCTGGTGGCAGCGAACCCGGACCTGCTCGACGAGAGCAAGGAACCCTGGCCCGGCGGCACACAGCACCAGCTCTACACGCTCGGCATCGAGCTGGACCGGATCGACGACGAGATCCGAGCGCGTCCGCCGTCGCCGGACGAGGCCGAACTGCTCGACATCGACCCGGGCGTCTCCGTGCTCACCGTCCGGAAGACCTCGGTCGACACCACAGGCCGGGTCGTCGAGGTCGCCGACGTGGTGATGCCGGGTGACCGGACCGAGCTTGTCTACTCCCACAAACTCCAACGGTGGAAGACTTGACGCAGCTCGTCTCGGTCATCACTCCGGTCCACGCGCCCAGCATCGAGCACCTTGCCGGCGCCTACGAGTCCTTGGCGAAGCAGGAAATGCCAACCGCGTGGGACTGGCAATGGCTCGTCCAAGAGGACGGGCAGACCGGCGCCCTGGTCGACGTGCTGCCGGATGATCCCCGGATCAGTCTCGGCACCGGCCGCCCCGGCGGGCCCGGTGTTGCCCGCACCCTCGCCCTTTCCCGGGTTGCCGGGCAACTCATCAAGGTCTTGGACGCCGACGACCAGTTGACCCCCGGCGCGCTCGCCCGGGACATCGCCGCCTTCGACGCGCACCCGCAGATCGGCTGGACCACCTCGCGGGTACTCGATCTGCTGCCGGACGGGTCAACCGCCGGATGGGACAAGGATCCAGCCGGCGGAGTCGTCGACCGCGGCGCAGTCCTCTCGTTCTGGCAAACCAACGACTACCGCGCATCGGTGCACCCGGCGACCCTGTGCCTACGGCGGGATCTCGTCTTCGCCCTGGGCGGCTGGATGGCCCTTCCGGCCTCCGAGGACACGGGCCTACTGCTCGCCGCCAACGCCGTCAGCGCCGGCTACTTCACCCGGGAGTACGGGCTGCTCTACCGCAAGTGGCCCGGCCAGGTCACCAGCCAGGCTGCACACCGGGAACCGGCCGAGTATCAGGCACGTATGAGGATCATCGAGGCCAGAGCCAACGCCCTGGCCTCGATGCTGCCTAACGGTCTACCGCTCACTCCTCTGGTGTAGCCTCGTGCCCCGGCATCCCGTGGGTACGCCGCCGCTCCTTCATCTCCGCTTCGTAGATGTGCCGCCGACCGCCGGCTAGCTTCTCCCGCGCGTCCCGCTCAATCTCCTGGAACGCGGCGTAGTAGCCGTCGTCGAACTCCTCCACGATCTGGAACGTCCAACGGCCGGGTAGCAGGTTGCGGCCCAACAATTCGTGCTCGACCCGGTCGGCCGTCTCGTCGTGCCCGGCCTCGCGGAGCAGCTTCACCACCCGATCGAGGGTGAGATCCGCGCCGCCAACGAGCTGATGCGCCGAGTACAGGTGACCACGTACGCGGTGGATCGTCTCCAGTGCCTTGCTCAGCTCGCCCAATGCCTCGACGGTCGTGTCGTCAACATGCGCGGGTCGCGAATGATCGTCATCGACTGCTGGTGTCTGCTGGCTTGACATAGCACGGCGATACCCGCCTTTTGTGGGTTGAACCAGGCACCTGGCCTGCTTCGCTAGGCGGGTGCCGGTCGTGGGGAGGAGGCCCTCCCCACGACCGCGCGAGCTACACGATGGCTGGCGTGACGCCCAGGACGAGGATGATCACTACCAGGATCTGGATCATCACGGCCTGCGGGAGCCGCAGCGAAAGAGTCATCTCGGTCAAGCTTCACCTTCTTCGGTTCGATGCACTGGACAATGAGCTGCAGAGATGGGCCTTCGACGCTGAGTCGGGCGGGCTTGCATTCCCACCCGGATCGAAGGATTCTCCTTGGCCGACGCAGATCATCGCACGAGAGGGTCGGACGCCGCAATTCACCCCCTCCCGGTTGACCAACTGAGTCCCGATCCCGTGAGCCGCTGAGTGGCTCGTTTCGGTTCACGGTGGTGACTCGGTCGGGGCGGGCTGGGTCCCAACGCGGGCCGGGCCAACTTCGCCCGTCTCTCGCGGGCGAAGTCGCAGGTCAGAGTGTTGACTCATTCCTGCATCAAACGGAGTGGAACTTGTAAGCATTAATGGAAGGATTAGTCAGCGAGGTGCTCTTCGTGGCCTATCCCGATGCTTATCGGGACGTTTTTCGGCTCGGTCGCTGACGGCCTAATTCGAAACCATTCCTGCACCCTATGGTTGCGCATACTCAAGACTTTCTTTGTGCTCGCCGAAGTACCGGAGTTTTCGAGAGATCTAGCGGTATGCCATACTCTTGGTGGCAGCTCGCAGGGCAGCGTTACTAGCCTGACCTGCGGCGATGTGCCCCTTCGGTCGGTTCAATGCACTGGACGCGCCGACAGGTCGACGGCCTCTCCGCTTGCATCGGAGGGGCCGTCGCTCGTTCTCCCCGGCTGCTGTCCGCGGTGTCCCTGATGTGCACGCTCGTGGCGTGTCGCCCGCCCGCGAGGTCATTTCCCGTTGCTGAACGTGACGCAAAGCAGCTAAAGTTCGCACCCTCAGTCATCTCGCAGTGTCCGCGGACTGTCCACTGTGGACAGCGAAAGTCTGGCGACGCTTGAAGCGGTCTTGCCGCTGTTTTCGTTCACCTCCGGCCGTGATAGCGGGGCGTGGAGAGGCAACTTGTTGACTTGTCTGCCAAGTGCCGTCTACCTTGGAGTCTCAACTTGGCAGACATGCCAACAACCTGGAGGTTGAGCGATGGCTCTGCGTGGCGGTACGAGGTTCGCCGTGCGTTGTGAGGACGTGTTCCCGGCGGGATGCGCCTTGGTCCCCGAGTCCCTGGGTGAGGTCGAGGACTACGACGAGAAGACCGGCCGGCGTAGCCCGGCGAAGGACAAGCTGACCGGCCAGCGGGTGTGGCAGGTCCGCGTGATGGACCTGGACCCGGAGCTCGGCAAGCGCTCCCGGGAAACGACGGTCAAGATCTCCGCCGACTACCAGCCGGTCCCGCCGACGGGCGCCCCGTTCGAGGCGGTGGAGTTCGAGGGCATGACGGTGACGCCGTACGTGTCGAACAACGGCCGGATGGCGTACTCGCTGCGGGCGACCGGCATGCGCGCCCCGGCGGGCGTGGCCAGCAAGGCGGCGGCGTAGCCGCATCAGGTGGGGGCGGGGCTGTCAGGTCTTGGCGGACGGCAGCCCCGCCCTCTGTCTCTTTCCCCTGCTCTGTCGAGAGAGGTAGTGACGTGTCCAAGCGTAGGCGTTCGCCTGCCCCGGTTCAGCCTCGGTGCGGCGTGTGTCAGTCCCGGTTCGACCCGGCCGGCGGTGCGGCTGACCGCTGCCCGCTCTGGGTCGGGCAGCCCGTTCTTCCGTTCCCTCCGGTCCGGGATGGGTCGGGTCGGTTCGTGTCGCTGCGGGGTGCGCGATGATGCGCCGGCCGCGTGGCGAGGTGGTGCTGACGACCGGGGATCTGCTGGTGGTCCGACCGAAGCGGTTCGTTCTGCCGATGTGGGCGGTCGTGCTCGGCCTGGTGCTGCGCTGGCTCGCCCGGGGTTGCTGGTGGTGCCTGCGCCACCCCGTCACCGTCGGCCTGGTCGTGCTCGCCGTTGTCCTCTACGCCGACTACGGCTGGGCGGGCCTGGTCGTGCCGCTGGTCCTGGCGTCGGCGGGGTCGGCTCTGTGGCGGTGGCGCGATGAGGCGTCCTGGTGGCGGTGGTGCGCCGGGCCGCTGCTCGGCCGATTCCGTCAGCTCTTCATCTACCGGCGGGCGTGGCACGAGGCCATGACCCTCTGCGGCCTGGCCGACACGTACGACCGTCGCGCCGTCCTGCCCGAACTGCTGCGCGTGCGCTCGGATCAGGCACTCGACGTACTGACCATCCGCATGGTCCGCGGGCAGACCCCGGCCGACTTCCAACAGGTCACAGCGAACCTCGCGTACGCCTTCGGTCGGCGGCACGCCCGGGTCTACTCCGAGCGGCCCGACGACCCGCCCACCCGTACCGGCTATCGGGCGCGGCTGCTGGGATGGGTGGACCGGGTGCGGTTCCGGGACCGGCCGACCGTGGTCTACCTGGTCCTCGTCCGCACCGATGCCCTGCGGCCGGTCGTAGCACCGTTCGACGCCCCGGCCGTTCCGGACCTCACCGCGCTGCCGCTGGCCCGGCGGGAAGACCTAGGCACCTGGTACCTGCACCTGCTCGCCACGCATGTCCTGATCGGCGGGGCCACCCGGTCCGGCAAAGGCTCGGTGCTCTGGTCACTGGTCCGGTCGCTGGCCGGCGGCATCACCTCCGGTCTCGTCCGGCTCTGGGTGATCGACCCCAAGGGCGGCATGGAGTTCGCCATGGGCCAGCCCCTGTTCGCCCGGTTCGCCTGCAAGTCCTTCGAGGCCATGGCCGACCTCCTCGACGAGGCCGTGGCAGTCATGCGGGAGAGGCAAGCCCGGCTCGCCGGGACGGTCCGAGTGCACACCCCGACCGAGGCTGACCCCCTGGTCGTCGTCGTCATCGACGAGATGGCCGCGCTCACCGCGTACCTGCAAGACGTCGAGCTGCGCAAGCGCATCGCCGGCTCGCTCGGGCTACTGCTGTCCCAGGGTGCCGGGGTCGGCGTCCTGGTAGTCGCCGCGTTGCAGGACCCCCGTAAGGAGGTGCTGCCGTTCCGGGACCTGTTCCCGACCCGCATCGCGCTCGGCCTCACCGAGGCGGCTCAGGTCGACCTCGTGTTGGGCGACGGCGCCCGCAATCGGGGTGCCCTGGCCGACCAGATGCCACGGTGGGCCAAGGGCGTCGGGTACGTGATCCTCGACGGCACCCCGGAACCGATGCGGGTCCGCTTCTCGTACATCACCGACGACCACATCCGCGAACTCGCCCGCGAATACCCGGCTCCGGCCAACGCGGCGGACATCCTCGCCCAGGTCGGTCGCGAGTCGACGCCGGAACCGGTCCGGTCGGCCCTGCCCCGGCAGCGTCGCGGGCCACTGCTGCCGGACGCATTGCGCGACATCCTCGACGCCGACGGGGGTGAGTCGCGGTGACCGCCCCGACCTTCTACCGGCTCCGCGCACCGAGCCCGGACGGCGCGAGCAGCACGGCGGTGTCCGTCCGCGTCGGCCCCGACCGGCCCGACCCGTACCCGATCTATCTCGCCGTCGGCGGTGGCCGGCGCCGCATGCACCTGACCCCCGACGAGGCGTGGGCGCTGTGGCGCTGCCTCTCCGAAGCGGTCGCCTCCCTCGGCGATCCGCCCGACCACATCCGTACCCGCGTCACCCCGGACCGGAGGTAGCCCCGATGTCCCTCAAGCGCTTCTTCCTCGGTACTCACCGCATCAAGCCGCTGAACATCGACCTGGACGGCTCCCCGGACCGGCTCGCCGCCGCGCTGCACGGCCTGGCGCACATGGTCCGCCGTCGGGACGACCTCGACGGGCAGCGCATCCGCATCACCGTCACCATCCGCATCCCGGAAGGCGACTTCGAATGATCCGCCACCGAGCCGAGTCCGGCGTCCGGATGCTGATCCTGCTCGCCATCGGGATCATGGCCGGCGCCGCCGCGTTCACCCACGTCCACGACCTGACCGTGGCCCACGGCCAGCCCGACTGGATCGGCTGGGCCAACGCGGTAGCCGTCGAGCTGATGGCGATCTACCTCGGCCTGGAGATCCGCGCCCGCCGTCGCGCCGGTCGCCCGGTCGGCCTGGTCGGCGTGCTCCTGGTCGCGTTCGCCCTGCTCTCCCTCGCCGCCCAGGTCGCGGAAGCCGAACCGTCCGTGTGGGGCTGGATCGTGTCCGCCGTGCCGTCGCTGGCGTTCCTTGCCCTGGTCAAGGTCGTCCTGTCCAGCGCACCCGCCCCGGCACCCGAACCGGATCAACCGCCGGTCGACTGGACCTACGAGGTACCCGAGCAAGTCGTCACCGAGCCCGAGCCCCAGCAGCCGACCGCGCCCGCTCCGGCGGTTCGCCCGGCACCGGCCGCGGTGCTGCCTCCGCTCGGCGTCGTCCAGCCGAACCGACCCCAGGTCGTCGGGATCATCCGATGACCGCTCCCACCCTGCCCGGCCTCGCTCCCGCCGCCCCGACCCCGGCTGCTCCTCGGCCGGGGTCGCGGGCGGCCCGCATGGCGCTGCCTCGTTCGGTCGACGTGCTCAAGGAGATCGCCGCCGAGTACGGCGTCTGCGTGCGCCCCCTGGCTATGCGCCGCACGGATCTCGACACCGGCCTGACCGAGGTCATCGACCTGCCCTGCGGCGCGACCCGCGAGGACAAGTGCGCGCCGTGCGCGAAGAAGAACCGCCGGCTGCGGCAGGCCCAGATCCGCGAGGGCTGGCACCGCGACGACGAACCCCTACCCGGCCCGGAACCTGCGACCGAGGCACAGAAGTCCCTGATCCTGTTCCGCGCACACCTGGAGTTCTCCCGCGACGAGGCCGTACGCGGTGCCCAGTGGGACCAGGTGACCGACCTCGACGAGGCGATCCGCGAGGTAGAGGAAGCCATCGCCGCCGAGGGCCTGCGCGGGCGCGTCGGGCCACCCCACGCCGCCGCCGACGAGGACTCCGACGACGAGCCCGGCCGCCGGCGCAAGCGCTCCACCAAGCGGCGTCAGGACGCCCCCGAGCTACCTCGGCGCAAGGTCGAGCGGCGCACCGTCGGCAAGACCTACACCGCTCCGGACGGCGCGACGTTCCGGCCGTCGATGTGGCTGACGCTCACCCTCGACTCGTACGGCCCGGTCCGCCCCGACGGCACCCCGCTCAACCCCGACCGGTACGACTACCGCCGCGCCGCCTGGGACGCCGTGCACTTTCCGCGTTTGCTCGACCGGTTCTGGCAGAACTTGCGCCGCTGTGAGGGCTGGAACGTCCAGTACGCCGGCTGCGTCGAGCCGCAACGCCGACTCGCCCCACACGCCCACTTCGCCATCCGAGGGACCATCCCTCGGGACGTGCTGCGCACCGTGGCGGCGGCGACCTATCACCAGGTGTGGTGGCCGGCGGTCGAGATCCAGCGCTACACCCTCGACCGGCTTCCCGTCTGGGACGAGCAGGCGGCGGAGTGGGTCGACCCGGACACCCAGCAGCCGCTGACCACTTGGACGGAAGCCCTCGACGCCATCGACGAGGACCCGGACGCCGAACCGGTGCACGTGGTGCGCTTCGGCGCCCAGGTCGACGCCCGCGGCGTCATGCCCGGCACCGAGGACGCCGAGAGGACCATCCGGTACGTCACGAAGTACATCACCAAGCACACCGGCGATGTCCACAAGGCGACCACCGACCGGCAACGCAAGCACCTCGACCGGCTCTGGCAGCAACTCCAGCTCACCCCCTGCACCGAGCGATGCGCCAACTGGTTGCTCTACGGCGTCCAGCCTAAGAAGGCACACGCCAAGCTCAAGCCCGGCCGCTGCAAGGGCAAGGTCCACCAGCGCGACACCCTCGGCATCGGCGGCCGGCGCATCCTCATCTCCCGTGACTGGTCCGGCAAGACCCTCGCCGACCACAAGCACGACGTACGCGCCTGGGTCCGGGCACTGCTCGGCGCCACCACCGACAGCGCCACCGCCGGGCAGCTCGTCGACGACCAGGACGCCACCGTCGAACGGGTCCGGCACGCCTGGGAACTCGCCCGACCCGACGACCCCGACGTGGGACCGCTGGCCCACCGGCTCATGCGCTCCATCAGTGAGCGTGCCCGCTGGCGGTCCGAACTGCTCGCCGCCAAGGACCGGGCCGCGCAGGGGTCGGCAGATCTTTCGGCAACTCAGCACAGCGCACAGCACGACGGGGAGGGGACGCAGTGAACGAGGAGTTGTTGACCGTGCCGGAAGTGCTCGCCGAGCTGCGCGTACCGCGTTCGACCTGGTTCTACTGGCGGCAGACCGGCAAGGGACCACGGGTGATCAAGCTTCCGAACGGGCAGCTTCGGGTCCGCCGGTCGGCGCTCGGTCGGTGGCTCGGCGAGCTGGAGCAGGACGCGGCATGAAGAGCTACGAGGTCCAGATCTGGGAGATCGGCAAGCGCGCTGACCGGAAGGCTCGGCCCTGGCGGGTCCGCTGGGCGGTGAGCGGCCAACGCTTCGAGAACATGTTCCGTACCAAGGCCCTGGCGCACTCGTTCCGCGCCGAGCTGGTCCAGGCGGCCAACGCGGGGGAGCCCTTTGACCCGGCCACCGGCCGCCCGGTCTCCGAGGCCAGAACCAAGAACCCCACCACCTGGTACGCCCACAGCCGCGCCTACGTTGAGATGAAGTGGCCCCGCGCGGCGGCCAAGACCCGCCGCTCGATCGTCGAGGCGCTGACCTCCATCACGGTGACCCTGACCCGCCCAGCGAGGCGGGGCCGACCGGCTGACGCGCTGCTTCGCGAGGCGCTGTACCTCTACGGCCTCAACCCGCGCCGCTGGTCCGACGAGATCCCCACCGAGCACGCGGCGGCGCTGGCCTGGCTGGAAACCGCGTCCCTGCCGGTCGTCGAGCTGGACTCACCCGCGATGGTCCGTCGCGTCCTCGACAGCCTCTGCGTACGCCTCGACGGCAAGCCCGCGGCTGCCTCCACCGTCCAGCGGAAGCGAGCCACCTTCTACAACGTGCTCGGGTACGCCGTCGAGCTGGAGCTGATCGACTCCAACCCGGTCGACAAGGTCCAGTGGACCGCTCCCGAGGTCGCGCAGTCCATCGACCGGCGAGTAGTGGCGAACCCGGCCCAGGTCGCCACGCTGCTGGAGGCGGTGAAATCTCTCGGCAAACGGGCCGACAAGGTCACGGCGTTCTTCGGCTGCCTCTACTACGCCGGCATGCGGCCCTCAGAAGCGGCCGACCTGCGGCGGGAAGACTGCGACCTGTCGGGCCGGTGCGCCGGCTGCGGCGCGGACTTCGACGACCTGGCGGCGGTGAAGCCCTCCCGGTCCTGTGACCACGAGAAGATCGAATATCGCTGGGGTCGCCTGGTGCTCGCCGGCACCTCGCCGCGCGCTGGGTCGCACTGGACCGACGATGGCGGCTCTCACGAGCGGCGCGGACTCAAGCACCGGGGGAGGGCCGAGACTCGTACGGTCCCGATCCCGCCCCGGCTGGTCGAGCTGCTGTGCGCGCACGTCGACAATCACGGGATCGGTCCGGACGGTCGGTTCTTCCGGGGCCTGCACGGTGGGCCGCTCTCCGAGTCGGTCTACGACCGCTGGTGGAAGCTCGCCCGCGACAAGGCGCTGACCGAATCGCAGGTTGCCTCGCCGCTCGTCCGCCGTCCGTACGACCTGCGGCACGCGGCGGCCTCGCTCTGGCTGAATGCCGGCGTCCCACCGACCGAGGTCGCCCGGCGCCTGGGCCACGGCGTCGCCGTCCTGCTCCGGGTCTACGCCAACTGCATCGACGGCGGCGACGACACCATGAACGACAAGATCGGCGAGGCTCTCGGCTGATGGCCGAACTGAGGAGAGGGCAGACCTGCGGGAAGGTGAGCCCTAGGCTAACGCGATGTTGGCAGAGCGAGGAGTGATCGATCTAGACGAAGATGGTCGCCAGTCAGCGGTGGACCGCCCTGACCGCCTGATGCGCAGGTCAAAGATGGTCGTTCGGCTGGTCGCGGTCTTCCTGATCGGTGCTGTGCTTGGCGGTGTCGGTGTCAACGAGCTGCGAAACTCGCAGGAAGAGCGAAACCGGGTCGGGTCGGTATCACTCGTCGCAATCCCTGTGTCGGCAGGAGGCGGCGGCTCGGACGTCAAAGGCGTTTTCCAGATGGATGGGCAGCTGGCGGTGATCAACACTGGCCCTGCGCCGATCACGGTTGTTGCGGTTGCCGGGGAAGGACCGGGCGTTCTGGTACGTGGTACCGGAAAGTCTGTATTGCTACGTTCCGGCGGTACCCGCTGGGTCGACGTCAAGCTGAGGTTCGAATGTGCGACTGCGTTCGGGAGTGAGCCTTTTTCGATGCGCCTGTCGGTCGAGACCGCGGACCGGCAGACGAGTGAGGTCGCCTATACCGTCGCCGTGGCGGGGAGCGTCTGGCACCTCGGCGCCGAACGACCGTGTGAGCACCTCCTTCGAGACGGTCAATCGTGACGGCAGGTGGGCAGTGTCGGGGCGTGGGCGGATGGTGGGCGCTCGTATGCGAGCGCTGCGGTCGATGTAGAGAAAGAGCAGGTCAACGCCGCTAATCGGGACAGGATCACGGACGCCCTGTAAATCCGTCGCGAAAGCTACAGAGGTTCGAATCCTCTACCCGCCACCAGGGATCGGCAAGGCCCTTGACCTGCGGAAATGCAAGGTCGGGGGCCTTCGTCGTCTCCGCGCGGTTTTACCACGGTCGACCCTGCTAGTCCGTCTGATCGGGCATGTAGCTGGCACGTACTGATGGGAGACGAGATGCCAGAGGGAAGGCCACCGATCCCCATGGCGATACAGCGGGACGTCCTGGTCGAGGCCGGCCACCGCTGCGCGATCCCGACGTGTCGCCAGGTGCCAACGGAGTTCGCTCACATTGACCCTTGGTGCAAGGTCCAAGAGCACACCTTCGCGAACATCATCGCTCTCTGCCCGACGTGTCACTCCCGTTACGATCAAGGGCACATCGATCGCAAGGCAATGTTCCAGTACAAGGCAAACCTCTCTGTTTTGAACCACCGCTACGGCGACCTTGAACGCAGGTTGTTGGAAATCTTCGCGGCGGAGCCCGAGATGTCCGTGATCCAGCTACCAGGTGGCTTCAGGATCATGCTTAGCTACCTGATCCGCGACGGTCTGCTGGTGCCGGTCGACCTGGGAGGACCGAAGGGCTTCATCATGGGGATGCCCATGATGGAGCATTTTGGCCTCACCCAGAGCGGCCGAGAGTTCGTTACGCGCTGGGCGCAAGCTCAACCGGTGGGCTGAGCCATTGCCTTGCAAGGATCAAGCCTGTTTGTCGGCTGGCGTCGACTGGTGCGGCTGACCTGCTCAACTCGTCGGTTGCCGCCGCTCGTCATCCACGCCTGTCGGCCAGCTTGGTTTTACCGGTGGCCGTACAGCCCAACGGACGTGCGGCCACGTGGGCAGCGGCCATCACCGGGATGCGGCCCGCTTGGCGTCCATCAGCTCAAGCATCTCGTCGCTGAGTCCGTGGATCGTGATGTCGTCGCGGTGGCTCTCCCACCGTTCGCGGTCGAGCACCAGGTTGATCTGCTCCTGGCGGGCACCCTCGAAAGCCCGGATTGTGGTGCCGTTCGACTGATAGCCAAGCGACCACGAGACTCCCAGCGACGGCGCGTTGGTGGACCAGGCGGCGGACTCGGCGCGCTCCGCTCCCAGCCCGGCGAACGCGAGATGCAGGATGGCGCCCCGCATCTCCTTGCCGTAACCACGCCGCTGGAACCGCCGCGCGATCCATGACCCCGTCGAGACGGTCTTGGTGATCCCGAAGCCCTGCGCGCCGATCTCCTGCACCCCGACGCAGACGCCATCGACCTTCACAGCCATTACCAGGTTCCATCTGCCCGGCCGCCAGTCCGCCAGGGACGCCCAGCAGTACCGCAGGAACGACCACTCGGCCTGGGGAGACGGCCCCGACTCCCACCCCGCTACCGGCGAACGCGCCAGAAAGCGGTCCTGCGGATCGTAGATGCCGGCTGCCGCATGAATCGCCAGTTCGGCAAGCTCGTCCTCACCCGGTACAACCAGCTCAAGCACGGACGTCGTCACCCGCACACCGCGCACGGGCCAGATATCGGCCAACGTCATCCGAGCATCATGCCCTGCCCTGCCCTCTGCCGTCGCCCAAAGGGGTTGGCGGATCTCCTTGCCGGGCAGTCGTAGACAGTCCAGCCTTCCCGAACGGGGACGCCCTACCGGACGAACGACCTTGGCCCCGTCCGGAAGGCTGGTAGCCCTTGTGGTGCCGGCCCGCCCGCTAGGCCCAGCGTCCGGGACGTGCAGTCGCTCAATCGGCAGCATCCTGCGACCTCGGCCTCCTCGATTTAGGGAGTGGCTATGGCTGTCGTTCCGGAGGTTCAGACCCGACATCTGAATCGGCTCTGCGGTGTGGTGGCGATTGGGACGCCGAGAGGCAGGAGGCCGAACCGCCGGTACAGGCTGGATCGGGGCGACGGGGGCCGGAGACGCCGACGACACCTGCGGAACTTGATCGGACCCCGCTCCGCGTACTCACACGAGGACCGCACCTCGTAGGTCCCTGACCGCACGTCGTCCCTGAGTCGGCCACTAGCCCTGCCGCTGCGCCGTCGCCCCAGGTGGGCTGTCGGACCGGCATCTGTCGGGCATGGGAGGAGAGATGAGCCGGAGAGCCCTTGACTGATGATTGACACGGTTCGTCCGGCGTGAAACCTTGCCTCAGGTATCGATGATGGTAGAGGCTGTCCGGGGAGCGGGAGGCCGAGGCGCGTGAGCCGTCACTGTGGCTGCGCGTGAGTCGGTGGAGGGCCTGATGAGGGAATCAGACGATAAGGTGCGCTTTACGCCTGAAGTCGCTGTGCGCGCCTTTCGTGGCGGCGGCCGGACTGATCGTGACCTCATCCTGGGCCGGAGGGTCGGGGCACGCCTGACGAACGGATGATTCCTCTGTTCGGGGCGTCATGGAGGCACGCGCAGCGCTTTTGTGGGTGCGTGTGGTGTGGCACGATCGTGGAACCTCCACCCTCTCTGAAATTCTCTCGACAGGAGCAATCATGTCTGGTCGAAGGCTGGGCCGGCTGCTTGGCTCACTCCTTGTGCTCGCCGCCCTCGTGGGCGGCAGTGTCGGCGGTGTCGATTTCGGCGGCATCAACGGGGGCATTCAGACCCTGGACATCGTCTGGCAGTGACCGGCTTCTCCGGTCTGCCGTCGAGCACGACGTCCGCGCGTCAGTCGGGCACGACACCAGCGCATCAGTCGGGCACGACTCGCACGCATCAGTCGGGCGACTGTCGGGGTCGACGACGGGGGCGGCGCGCCGCCAATCCGAAGGAGCGGCATGATCCGTCGCGATCAGTCACGACGCAGGTCCTCTGAGGACGCCTGGATCATCACGGCGCCGATGGCGCTCGTCGCGGTGGCGTGCGCCACGATGACCGGCCTGCTCGCCGACGATCCCTTCGGCCGCTGGCCGCAGGCGCTCCTCTTCCTGGGCCTCATGATCGTCGCCGGGCTGCCCCTGCTGAGCCTGGTCGTACGCCGGCAGACGCTCGGCGTCACCCTCACCGAGCTGCCGCTGGTCCTGGCGCTCTACTTCCTGCCGCCGCTGACTGTGGTGGTCATCTACACGCTGACGGCGGTCATCACGCACATCCGGCACCGGTTCTCGGCGCCGAAGGTCTGGTTCAACGTGGCGCGGGCTGCCGCCGGCACCTCGCTGGGGGTGCTGGTCCTCCAGGCGTTCCCGCCCATCCAGGGGGTCGGGCCACGCACCTGGGTGAGCATCGTCGCCGCCGTCAGCATGGTGCTGTTGGTGAGCGTCGTCAGCGTGGTCGCGGTGCACACCCTCCTGCACGGCTGGCAGACCGGGCGGGGCGCGCTGCGCAGCGCAAAGGCCGGTCTGCTGACGGCGGCCATCAACGTGTCCGTCGGGTTGATCGTGCTGATCCTGGTCCGCAGCACGTGGTGGTCGCTGCTGCTGCTGTCCGCCCTCGGCGCGGGGCTGGTCCTGGTCTACCGGTCGTACGCCCAGTTCTTCCGGCAGCACCGCACCCTCAGCGACCTGTACGACCTGACCCGTGCCGTGGTGGAGAGCGGGCAGAGCGGAACGCTCGCCGACGCCCTCCTCGGCCGGGTGCGGTCACTCATGCAGGCCGAGTACGCCACACTCTGGCTCCCGGCCCAGGGCCGGCACCCGGAGACGCTGCTGACCGCACGGGTCGACGACCCCGGCCTGCTCGACGAGGCACGTACGCCCCAGGCGTTGCGGGAGAAGGTGCGGTCGGCCCGTCGTACCGTGGCCGTCGGGCACGGCGTGACGACGGACGACGAGTTCCGCGCGGACCTCGCGGAGCGGCGGATCAAGGACGCGGTTGCCGTGCCGCTGCGGTCCGGGCCGGTGGTGATCGGCACCCTGGAGGTGGCCAACCGGCTCGGCGACGGCAACCACTTCACCCCGGCCGACATAGCGGTCTTCGAGACGGTGGCCGCCCACGCCGCGGTGGCCCTGGAGAACACCCGCCTGGTCGACCGGCTGCGGCACGACGCCGAGCACGACACGCTCACCAAGTTGCCCAACCGCCGGCGGATGACGGCGGCGGTGGCGGAGGCGGTCCGGATCGCGGCGCCCGGTGAGGTGGTGGCGCTGCTGCTGTTCGACGTCGACCGGCTCCGCGAGGTGAACGAGTCGCTTGGCCACGCGGCGGGCGACAAGGTGCTGGTCGAGGTGGCCGAGCGGCTGCGCGCCTGCGCGCCCTCCTCGGCGCTCGTCGGCCGGGCCGGCGGGGACGAGTTCCTGGTGACGCTCCGGCTGGAGAGCACCGAGGCGGCGCTGGACCTCGCCGCCCAGCTCCGGGAACAGATCCGCGACGAGATGGTCTTCGACGCGCTCACCCTGGACGTGGACACGGTCGTCGGCGTGGCCGTCCACCCCGACCACGGCAGTGACGCGGTGGCGCTGCTGCAACGCGTCGACCTGGCCGCCACCGCGGCCAAGTCGGTGCCGGGCAGCGTGCAGCTCTACAGTCCGGCGCTGGAGTCCCGGTCGCTGCGCCGGCTCGGCCTCGCCGGGGACCTGCAACGGGCGCTGGACGAGGGCGAGCTGGAGGTCTACTTCCAGCCCAAGGTCACGCTGCGGGACCGCCGCCTGGTGGGCGTGGAGTGCCTGGCCCGCTGGGAGCACCCGGCGCACGGCACGGTGGCGCCGGACGACTTCGTGGCGGTGGCCGAACACACCGGCCAGCTCGGCCGGCTCACCGAGTTCGTGCTCCGGGAGAGCCTGCGGCGCAGCCGCGACTGGAGCCACGGCGAACAGCCGCTGTCCGTCGCGGTCAACCTCGCCGCGCGTACGCTCACCGACCAGCACTTCCCGGCGCTGGTACGCGATCTGCTGGCCGAGTACGGCGTGCCGCCGCAGCAGCTGACGCTCGAGGTCACCGAGGCGGGCGTCCTGGACGGCACCGAACGTCCCATACCCACCCTGCGCAGCCTGCGGGACCTCGGTGTCCGGCTCTCGGTGGACGACTTCGGCACCGGTAACTCGTCGCTGGCGCAACTGCGCCGGCTGCCGGTGCACGAGGTGAAGGTGGACCGGTCGTTCGTGCAGGGCATGGCGACCGATCCGGGCGACCTGGCGATCGTCAACGCGGTGGTGACGCTGTCCCAGCAGTTCGGCCTGGCGGTGGTGGCCGAGGGTGTGGAGAGCGAGCTGACCCTGGAGCTGCTCCAGGACATCGGCTGTGAGATCGGCCAGGGCTTCCTGTTCAGCCGCCCGCTGCCGTACGAGCGGCTGGAGGCCTGGTTCGGTGCCCAGGTCGACCCGGAGACGGTGGTGGCGGGGGAGCTGCCGCGCCTGCGAGTGGTGCCCTGACCAGGGCGGACACTCACCTGGGGGATCCGATTTCACCTCCGCGACGCGGTCGTGTACTGTTTCCCCTGCGCGACACCCCCCAGGGGTGATCGGGCAGGCCCCCTTAGCTCAGTCGGCAGAGCGTCTCCATGGTAAGGAGAAGGTCTACGGTTCGATTCCGTAAGGGGGCTCAGAGGGTCCGGCTGGACCCGCCACGGCGGTGTAGCTCAGATGGCAGAGCAAGCGGCTCATAATCGCTGTGTCGCCGGTTCAAGTCCGGCCACCGCTACTCTCGTCCTCCGGGCCCAGCCCGGTGGCCGGTGGGATGGGCGCCACAGGCGCCCACTTTGCATGTCCGCGTCGTCAGCACGTAGGCTGACACGCCGTAGTTGTTATCCGTGAGCGAGGAAGGCACTCCGCCGTGGCGAAGGCGACCGATGTCCGGCCGAAGATCACTTTGGCGTGTGTGGAGTGCAAGGAGCGCAACTACATCACGCGCAAGAACCGCCGTAACGACCCGGACCGCATCGAGCTGAAGAAGTTCTGCCCCCGGGACGGCAAGCACACCGTCCACCGCGAGACCCGCTGATCGCGGCCGGCGCAGCCGGCACCGCACCAGCTTCTCGAACGCCGATCCACCTGACGGGTGGCCTCCGGGCCGCCCGACCGGGCGGATCGGCGTTCGTGTTTTCCGTGTAGGTTCGGCGGCATGTCCCTGGACCCGTCCTTCGTCGGCCGTACGTACCCGCCGACCGCCCCCTACCAGGTGGGCCGAGAAAAGATCCGCGAGTTCGCCACCGCCGTCGGCGCGACCGACCCGGCCCACCACGACCCGGAGGCGGCGCGGGCGCTCGGTCACCGCGACGTGGTGGCGCCGCCGACGTTCCCGGTGGTCGTCACCATGGCGGCCAACCGGCAGATCGTCGAGGATCCGGCGCTCGGTGTCGACTACAGCCGCGTGGTGCACGGCGACCAGCGGTTCGCGTACACCCGGCCGGTGGTGGCCGGGGACGAGCTGGTGTGCGTGAACACCATCGAGGAGGTCACCAGCCGGGGCGGGCACGGCTTCCTGACCACCCGCACGGACGTGAGCACCGTGGACGGTGAGCCGGTGGTCGCCGTCTGGTCCAAGATCGTCGTACGCGGGGAGGGCTGAGGACATGGAGCTGCCCACCCAGACGTACCGGGTGACCCGCGCGGATCTGGTCCGCTACGCGGGCGCCTCGGGCGACTTCAACCCGATCCACTGGAACGACCGCACCGCCACCGGCGTCGGGCTGCCGGGCGTCATCGCCCACGGCATGTTCACCATGGCCCTGGTCGGCCGGGCGGTGGCCGGCTGGGCCGGCGCGCCGGACGCGGTGGTCGACTTCGGCGTCCGGTTCACCCGCCCGGTGGTCGTCCCGGACACCGACGAGGGCACCGAGATCGAGGTGTCGGCGGTGGTCAAGGAGGTCACCGAAGACGGTCTGACCAGGCTGGACGTCACCGCCACCTGCCATGGTGAGAAGGTGCTGTCGCAGGCCCGGGCACTGATCCGCACGACGCGCTGAGGGTCCGCCCGACGCGCGAGGGGTAGACCGGTTGGGAAAGTCGCACGACTACCCGTACACTGGTCCGCCGTGGGGCAAGTGACCCCCGCTCGGCACAGCGTGTCCGGGTGGAGGTGAGTTGCCGCACAGGGGTGTAGCTCAATTGGCAGAGCAGCGGTCTCCAAAACCGCAGGCTGCAGGTTCAAGTCCTGTCACCCCTGCGCCTCAGGCCTGACCGTTCCGTGGGTCGCGCCGCCCTCACCGGCGGCGCTCGGCCCGTGGTGGTGGCATCGGTGGGGTGGCTCCGAGGCGTTCGGGACCTCCCGGCCGGTCCGCCGGCCGCGGCCCGTCGCGGGACGGTTGGTCCGGCCGGCGTGACCAACACGCCGCGCACGCCGCCCGGCGTGCGACCCCATATCCCGCACGGAGGGCGAAGTGGCCAAGAGCAAGCGCCGCGGCGAGGACGACGGCGACGAGCGTCTGGACGACGACGCGACCGTCGACGGCGTAGCCGACGACGACGTGGCCGACGACGACGCCACCGACGCGGACGAACCGGTCTCCCGGGGTGGCACCGCGACCCGTAAGCGGGCGCAGGCCGAGCCGGCCGAGGGCCGGAAGACCCGCAAGGACACCGAGCGGATCGGGCTGTTCGCCCGCATCGCGCGGTTCTTCCGCGAGGTCGTGGCAGAGCTGCGTAAGGTCATCTGGCCGACCCGCAAGGAGCTGCTGACCTACACGGCTGTGGTGGTCACCTTCGTCGCGGTGATGCTGGCGATCGTGGCCGGCCTGGACTACGGCTTCGCCAAGGCGGTGCTGTGGGTCTTCGGCGAGCCCAGCTGACCTGCGGACAGCGATACTGACGGAAGTGAGCGAGCGTGCCTGAGTACGACGAGACCGCCGGAACCCCGGACGAGCAGTCCACGGTGGCGACGGCGGCCAACAACGAGTCGGTCGAGGCCGCCAGCGAGCCGGAGTTCCCGACCACCGAGCCGGCCCCGGACGAGGACTTCGACCCGGTCGCCGAGCTGCGCCAGAAGCTGCGCTACGCGCCCGGCGACTGGTACGTGGTGCACTCGTACGCCGGCTACGAGAACAAGGTCAAGACCAACCTCGAGACCCGGATCACCTCCCTCGACATGGAGGACTTCATCTACCAGGTCGAGGTGCCGACCCGGGAAGAGGTCGAGGTCAAGAACGGCAAGCGGTCGCAGGTGCAGGCGAAGGTCTTTCCGGGCTACATCCTGGTCCGGATGGAGCTGACCGCCGAGTCCTACTCCTGCGTCCGGAACACCCCGGGGGTCACCGGCTTCGTCGGCGCGACCGACCGGGCCGACCGGCCGGCGCCGCTGAGCCTCGACGAGGTGCTCAAGTGGCTGGCTCCGGCGGTCGAGACCGAGCAGAAGAAGGCCAAGCCCGAGGTCAAGGTCCTCGACTTCGAGGTCGGCGACTCGGTCACCGTCACCGACGGCGCGTTCGCGTCGCTGCCGGCGACGATCAGCGAGATCAACGCCGACCAGCAGAAGCTCAAGGTGCTGGTGTCGATCTTCGGCCGGGAGACGCCGGTCGAGCTGAACTTCAACCAGGTCGCCAAGATCTGACGTACGTCGGCACCGGCGGCCCGCCCTCTCGGGGGTGGCCGCCGGTGCGCCGTTTCGCCGCCCGCCGACCTCGGCGCGGAGGGTGGCCGACGGCTGCGCTACCCTAGAACGTCGGCTGTCCGCACCGTGCTGACCGTGCGCGCCCGCGGACCGGCGAGAATCCCAGTTCCAAGCCCCAGGAAGAGACATGCCTCCGAAGAAGAAGCTCGTCAAGACGTTCACGCTTCAGCTCCCGGCGGGCCAGGCTACCCCGGCGCCGCCGGTCGGCCCCGCGCTCGGCCAGCACGGCGTGAACATCATGGAGTTCTGCAAGTCCTACAACGCGCAGACCGAGTCTCAGCGGGGCGACATCGTCCCCGCCGAGATCAGCGTCTACGAGGACCGCACGTTCACCTTCGTGCTGAAGACCCCGCCCGCCGCCCGGCTGCTGATCAAGGCCGCCGGTGTGCAGAAGGGCTCGGGCGTCCCGCACAAGGAGAAGGTCGGCTCGGTCACCCGCGCCCAGCTGCGCGAGATCGCCGAGAAGAAGATGGCGGATCTCAACGCCAACGACATCGACCAGGCCGAGAAGATCATCGCCGGCACCGCCCGGTCGATGGGCCTGACCGTCGCCGACTGACCTCGCTCCACCGCTCCACCCGATCTTTCTGTTCGTGGGAGGGCCGCGCACGCCGCGCGCCCGCCAGAGACCACAGGAGTCACCAGAAATGCAGCGCAGCAAGAGCTACCGCAAGGCCGCCGACGTCATCGACCGGTCGAAGCTCTACACCCCGGTCGAGGCCGTCAAGCTGGCCAAGGAGACCACCAACACCAAGTTCGACGCCACGGTCGAGGTCGCGATGCGCCTCGGCGTCGACCCCCGCAAGGCGGACCAGATGGTCCGCGGCACGGTCAACCTGCCGCACGGCACCGGTAAGACCGCCCGCGTGATCGTCTTCGCCGCCGGCGCGAAGGCCGAGGAGGCCGTCGCCGCGGGTGCGGACGAGGTGGGCACCGACGAGCTGGTCGCCCGTATCCAGGGTGGTTGGCTGGACTTCGACGCGGCGATCGCCACGCCCGACCAGATGGCCAAGATCGGCCGGATCGCGCGGATCCTGGGCCCGCGCGGTCTGATGCCGAACCCGAAGACCGGCACCGTGACCATGGACGTCACCAAGGCCGTCTCGGACATCAAGGGCGGCAAGATCACCTTCCGGGTGGACAAGCACTCCAACCTGCACCTGATCATCGGCAAGGCCTCCTTTTCGGAGAACCAGCTGGTGGACAACTACGCGGCGGTGCTGGACGAGGTGCTGCGGGCCAAGCCGTCCGCGGCCAAGGGCACCTACCTCAAGAAGGTCACCCTCACCACCACCATGGGCCCGGGCGTCCCGGTCGACCCGAAGGTCGTGAAGAACTTCCAGGAGGGCTCGGCCGAGGGCTGAGCACGCGTACTCCCGAACGGGGCCCCGCCACCACGCTGTGGCGGGGCCCCGTTCGTCCGTCCGGTGTGGCACTGTCGGCCGCATGAGGTTCGATGGCGTCTGGCTCCGCTACCACAGGCGCGGCCCGTGGGTGCTGCGGCAGGTCGACGTCGCGATCGGCCCGGGCGAGGCGGCTGTGGTGCTCGGCCGCAACGGCGCCGGCAAGTCCACGATCCTCCAGCTCGCCGCCGGGGTGCTGCGCCCGGGCCGGGGCCGAGTCGCCGACCGGCCGGCGGTCGTCGGCTGGGTGCCGGAGCGCTTCCCCGCCGACCAGCCGTTCACCGTCGGGGCCTACCTGTCCGGGATGGGCCGCGTCGCCGGCCTGTCCGGCGCCGCCGTCGACCGCGCGGTGCGCCACTGGGTGGAGCGGCTCGGCCTGACTCGCTTCCACGACGTGCGCCTGCCGCGGCTGTCCAAGGGCACCGCGCAGAAGGTCGGCCTGGCGCAGGCGCTGCTGCGCCCGCCCGGCCTGCTGGTGCTCGACGAGCCCTGGGAGGGGCTGGACGCCACCGCCCGCGAGTCGGTCCCCGAGATCATCGGCGAGGTGCTGGCCGACGGCGGCACGGTGCTGGTCAGCGACCACCGGGGTGAGACGGTCCGGCTGCCCGGCGCCCGGCACCTGTCGGTCGCCGACGGCTCGGTGACCGAGGCGGCGTCGTCGGGCGGCGCGGCCGTCGCCGTGGTCGAGCTGGCGGTGCCGGCCGCCGGGCTGTCCGCCGCCGTCGCCCGCCTGCGCGCCGACGGCCACCAGATCCTTCGGGTACGCGAACACGCCGTCCCGCCTCCCGCCACGCCCCCGGCGCCGGAGGTGGCCCGGTGATCGCGCTGACGCGGCTGCGGCTGACCGGCTTCGTGCGTACCGGACGGGCGCTGGCGCCGGTGCTGGCGGGTCTGCTCGTCCTCGGCGTCCTCTACGGCGGCGGCCGGGCGGAGCCGGCGGAGGCCTACGGCGTCTCCGCGGTGGTGCTGTTCCCGGTGCTGGCCTGGCAGACCAAGATCCTGCTGGACGTGGAACCCGACGTGCAGCGCCGGATGGCCCGGGTGGTGGCCGGGCCGGCCCGGGAACGGGCCGCCGGGCTGCTCGCGGCGCTGGTGGCGGGGCTCGTCGTGGTGCTCGTCGCGCTGGCGCTGCCGTGGCCGCTCGGTGGGTTGACCACGGCGGTCGAGCCGGGGGAGCGGCCGGTGCTCGTCGGGGTGGCCCTGGGGCTCTGGGCGCACCTGCTCGCGCTGCCGGCTGCGGTGGCGCTCGGCGCGCTCGCCAGCCGGGCGGTGACCCGCAGCGCCGGCTACGGGGTGGCGGTGCTGGTCACCGGCGCGGTCGGGGTCGTGGTGCTCGGGCTCTCCGGCTCGCTCGTGCCGTGGCTGGCCCCGCCGGTCATGGCGACCGCGCGGGCGGTCACCGGGCCGGTGGCGGCCGGCGAGGGGCTGCTGCTCACCGGCTGGGCGGCGCTCTGGGCGGCGGTGGCGTTGACCGGCTACGCCTGGGCACGGCGCACCCGGGCCTGAGCCGGGGTGACCGGGAGCACCCCGGGCGATTTGGTGCTGCGGCGCACGTCGCGTAACCTGGTGCGGTAGTTCCACCCAAAGACCGCTGGTCACCGTGCTCCGGCACGGTCGAAGGTCCCGCGACGACGGGCGACCCGCGCAGGGCGGTAAGCGAAACTCGGTGTCACGCACGGTCCGCCGACTGTGCCCGTGTCCCCGGCCCTCGCCCCGTGCGCCCTGCGCCGGGGCTTTTTCGTTGTCGTGATGCCTCCGCCGCCGTCGCCGAGCCCCGGCTCGCCGTCGGCGTACCAGCTCCGAGCAACGAGAGAGGAGGGACATGGCGGACAAGCCGATCCGGGCCGACAAGGCCACGGCCGTCGCCGAGCTGACCGAGAGCTTCCGCAACGCGGGAGCGACCGTGCTGACCGAGTACCGCGGGCTCACGGTCTCGCAGCTCACCCAGCTGCGGCGCTCGCTCGGCAAGGAGACCAGCTACACGGTCGCGAAGAACACGCTGGCCAAGCGTGCCGCGACCGATGCG
The DNA here is from genome assembly GCF_040649715.1 of Micromonospora sp. NPDC048887. Lineage (NCBI taxonomy): Bacteria > Bacillati > Actinomycetota > Actinomycetes > Micromonosporales > Micromonosporaceae > Micromonospora > Micromonospora sp. NPDC048887. Next base: position 28,312 of record NZ_JBEZGA010000013.1, read on the forward strand.
GGCATCTCCGGCCTCGACGAGCTGTTCTCCGGTCCTACCGCGCTGACTTTCGTTTCGGGCGACGTCGTCGAGGCGGCGAAGGGGCTTCGTGACTTCGCGAAGGCCAACCCGAAGCTCGTCATCAAGGGCGGTGTCTTCGAGGGCAAGGCCATTTCCGCGGCCGAGGTCACGAAGCTCGCCGACCTGGAGTCCCGCGAGGTGCTGCTGGCCAAGCTGGCCGGCGCCATGAAGGGCAACCTGAGCAAGGCCGCGGCCCTGTTCCAGGCTCCGCTCTCCAAGGCCGCCCGCGCGGCGGCCGCCCTGGCGGACAAGAAGCGCGAGCAGGAGGGCGCCGAGGCGGCCTGAGGCCCTCCCGGCGCACCACGTTCTTAGTTTTCATTGCGAGAAAGGACGCCAGACATGGCGAAGCTCAGCACCGAAGAGCTGCTCGACGCGTTCAAGGAGATGACGCTGATCGAGCTCTCCGAGTTCGTGAAGCAGTTCGAGGACACCTTCGAGGTCACCGCCGCCGCTCCGGTCGCCGTGGCCGGCCCGGCCGGTCCGGGTGCCCCGGCCGCCGAGGCCGAGCCGGAGAAGGACGAGTTCGACGTCATCCTCGACGCCGACGGTGGCAAGAAGATCCAGGTCATCAAGGTCGTGCGTGAGCTGACCGGCCTGGGCCTCAAGGAGGCCAAGGACCTGGTCGAGGCCGCTCCGAAGGCCGTTCTGGAGAAGGCCAACAAGGAGACCGCCGAGAAGGCCAAGGCCAAGCTCGAGGGTGAGGGCGCCAAGGTCACCCTCAAGTGACCTTGCTCCACCTGACGCGCGTCCGGCTCACGTGAGCCGGGGCACACCGCGTCGCGGCGGGCGGTGATCCGGGAGACCGGGTCACCGCCCGCCGTGTTGGTGCCACCCGCGGGCGAACGGCGTGAGCAGGGCGTACAGCGTCCTCTCATCGGCCGGTCAGCGACGTCTGCCGGTAGCCCGTCGGTGGGAAAGACACCCCGAGCGGTAACCGGCCCTTGACGCGGCACCGGCCTGCCAGGCACGCTGAACATCAGCAAGACCTTCCGCGCTTGCAACGGCCGCCTCTCGGGTAAGGGCAACGGCAGCACCGCCGCCGCGGCACCCGAGCGGACCGGCAGGAGCGTCGCGTTCCGAGCGGCCCGGTCGACCCGGTTTTCCGAGGTCCCAGGGCTTGTTCCGCGACGACCTGCGGGTTGGGCTGGACAGCGGTTAGCCTCTCGGCTACACTGCTAGTTTGCGCTGCCTTCCGACTTGACCCCTGCTCGGAAATGTCCGATTGTGGATATTTCTGGTGGGGTCATTGGAGTGCACGCGTACCAGCCGTTCTGCAGCACCGGTCCTCGGAAGGACGCATCTTGGCAGCTTCCCGCCCTGCGAAGACCAGTCGTACGTCGAGCGCATTCGCGCCCCGCCGAGTTTCTTTCGGTCGGATCACCGAACACCTCGAGGTCCCCAACCTCCTCGCCATCCAGAACGAGTCCTTCGACTGGCTCGTCGGCAACGAGGCTTGGCAGGGCCGGTCGGCGGACGACCCGCACGCACGCTCGGGTCTCGCGGAGATCCTCGACGAGATCAGTCCCATTGAGGACTTCTCCGGCACCATGTCGCTCTCCTTCTCGGCTCCGCGCTTCGACGAGGTCAAGGCCTCGATCGAGGAGTGCAAGGAGAAGGACCTGACCTACTGCGCGCCGCTGTTCGTGACCGCGGAGTTCACCAACAACACCACTGGCGAGATCAAGAGCCAGACGGTGTTCATGGGTGACTTCCCGATGATGACGCCGAAGGGCACCTTCATCATCAACGGCACCGAGCGCGTCGTGGTCAGCCAGCTCGTCCGCTCGCCGGGCGTGTACTTCGACAAGCAGCCGGACAAGACCTCCGACCGCGACCTCTCCAGCGTCAAGGTCATCCCGAGCCGGGGTGCCTGGCTGGAGTTCGACATCGACAAGCGCGACACGGTCGGCGTTCGCATCGACCGCAAGCGCCGCCAGGCCGTCACCGTCCTGCTCAAGGCCATCGGGTGGTCCGCCGAGCGCATCCGTGAGAAGTTCGGCTGGTCCGAGCTCATGATGACCACGCTCGAGAAGGACCACATCGCCGGCCAGGACGAGGCCCTGCTCGACATCTACCGGAAGCTCCGCCCTGGCGAGCCGCCGACCCGTGAGAACGCCCAGACCCTGCTCGACAACCTCTTCTTCAACCCGAAGCGGTACGACGTCGCCAAGGTCGGGCGCTACAAGTTCAACAAGAAGCTCGAGCTGGACGTGCCGATCACCACCGGCACGCTCACCGAGGACGACATCGTCGCCACCGTGGAATACCTCTGCCGGCTGCACGCCGGTGAGGAGGGCTACGAGGCCGACGACATCGACCACTTCGGCAACCGTCGCCTGCGTACCGTGGGCGAGCTGATCCAGAACCAGGTCCGGGTGGGTCTCTCCCGGATGGAGCGGGTCGTCCGCGAGCGGATGACCACCCAGGACGTCGAGGCGATCACGCCGCAGACCCTGATCAACATCCGCCCGGTGGTGGCGGCGATCAAGGAGTTCTTCGGTACGTCGCAGCTGTCCCAGTTCATGGACCAGACCAACCCGCTGGCGGGCCTGACCCACCGGCGCCGGCTGAGCGCGCTCGGCCCGGGTGGTCTGTCCCGCGAGCGGGCCGGCTTCGAGGTCCGGGACGTGCACCCGTCCCACTACGGCCGGATGTGCCCGATCGAGACGCCGGAAGGCCCGAACATCGGCCTGATCGGCGCGCTGTCCACGTTCGCCCGGGTCAACCCGTTCGGCTTCATCGAGACGCCGTACCGGAAGGTCATCGACGGCCGGGTCACCGACCAGATCGACTACCTGACCGCGGACGAGGAGGACCGGTTCGTCAAGGCGCAGGCAAACGCCCCGCTGAAGTCGGACGGCACCTTCGCCGAGGATCGCGTCCTGGTCCGCCGTAAGGGCGGCGAGACCGAGGACGTCGCGCCGGGCGCCGTGGACTACATGGACGTGTCGCCGCGGCAGATGACCTCGGTCGCCACCGCGATGATCCCGTTCCTGGAGCACGACGACGCCAACCGCGCGCTCATGGGCGCGAACATGCAGCGTCAGGCGGTGCCGCTGGTCAAGGCCGAGGCCCCGCTGGTCGGTACGGGCATGGAGTACCGCGCCGCGGTGGACGCCGGCGACGTGGTCGTCGCCGAGGTCGGCGGTGTGGTCGAGGACCTGTGCGCGGACTACATCACGGTCCACCAGGACGACGGCCACCGCCGGACGTACCTGCTGCACAAGTTCCGCCGCTCCAACGCCGGCTCCTGCGTCAACCAGAAGCCGGTCGTCTTCGAGGGCGACCGCGTCGAGGCCGGCCAGGTCATCGCCGACGGTCCGTGCACCGACGAGGGCGAGATGGCGCTCGGGCGCAACCTGCTCGTGGCGTTCATGTGCTGGGAGGGCCACAACTACGAGGACGCGATCATCCTGTCGCAGCGCCTCGTGCAGCAGGACGTGCTCACCTCGATCCACATCGAGGAGCACGAGGTCGACGCCCGGGACACCAAGCTCGGCCCGGAGGAGATCACCCGCGACATCCCGAACGTCAGCGAGGAGATGCTCGCCGACCTCGACGAGCGCGGCATCATCCGGATCGGCGCCGAGGTCGTCCCCGGTGACATCCTGGTCGGCAAGGTCACCCCGAAGGGTGAGACCGAGCTGACCCCCGAGGAGCGGCTGCTCCGCGCGATCTTCGGTGAGAAGGCGCGCGAGGTCCGCGACACCTCGCTGAAGGTGCCGCACGGCGAGACCGGAACGGTCATCGGTGTGCGTACCTTCTCCCGCGAGGACGGCGACGAGCTGCCCCCGGGCGTGAACGAGCTGGTCCGGGTCTACGTGGCCCAGAAGCGCAAGATCCAGGACGGTGACAAGCTCGCGGGCCGCCACGGCAACAAGGGCGTCATCTCCAAGATCCTGCCGATCGAGGACATGCCGTTCCTGGAGGACGGCACCCCGGTCGACATCGTGCTGAACCCGCTCGGTGTGCCGTCCCGGATGAACATCGGCCAGGTCCTGGAGACCCACCTCGGGTGGGTGGCCAAGACCGGCTGGAGCGTGGACGGCGACGACGCCGAGTGGAAGCGCCAGCTCCGCTCGATCAACGCGCACGAGTCCGAGCCGGACACCAACGTGGCCACTCCGGTCTTCGACGGTGCCCGCGAGGAGGAGATCTCCGGTCTGCTGGCGTCGACCCTGCCCAACCGGGACGGCAACCAGCTCATCGGCGGCAGCGGCAAGGCGCAGCTGTTCGACGGTCGTTCCGGCGAGCCGCTGCCCGACCCGATCGCGGTCGGCTACGTCTACATCCTGAAGCTCAACCACCTGGTCGACGACAAGATCCACGCCCGGTCGACCGGCCCGTACTCGATGATCACGCAGCAGCCGCTGGGCGGTAAGGCGCAGTTCGGTGGCCAGCGCTTCGGTGAGATGGAGTGCTGGGCCATGCAGGCGTACGGCGCCGCCTACGCCCTGCAGGAGCTGCTGACCATCAAGTCCGACGACGTCCTGGGCCGGGTCAAGGTCTACGAGGCGATCGTCAAGGGCGAGAACATCCCCGAGCCGGGCATCCCGGAGTCGTTCAAGGTGCTGCTCAAGGAGCTGCAGTCGCTGTGCCTCAACGTCGAGGTGCTCTCCAGCGACGGTGTGGCCCTGGAGATGCGCGAGACCGACGACGAGGTGTTCCGGGCGGCGGAGGAGCTGGGCATCGACCTGTCCCGGCGCGAGCCGAGCTCGGTCGAAGAGGTCTGAGGTGGTGATCCGGGGCAGGGTGACCCTGCCCCGGATCCCACTCGTTAGCTAGCAGTACAGACGACGACATAGGGGACATAGTGCTCGACGTCAACTTCTTCGACGAGCTGCGCATCGGCCTCGCCACCGCTGACGACATCCGTCAGTGGTCCCACGGCGAGGTAAAGAAGCCCGAGACCATCAACTACCGCACCCTCAAGCCGGAGAAGGACGGGCTCTTCTGCGAGAAGATCTTCGGTCCGCAGCGGGACTGGGAGTGCTACTGCGGTAAGTACAAGCGGGTCCGATTCAAGGGCATCATCTGCGAGCGCTGTGGCGTCGAGGTGACCCGCTCCAAGGTTCGCCGGGAGCGGATGGGTCACATCGAGCTGGCCGCTCCGGTGACCCACATCTGGTACTTCAAGGGCGTGCCGAGCCGGCTGGGTTACCTGCTGGACCTCGCCCCGAAGGACCTCGAAAAGATCATCTACTTCGCCTCGTACGTCGTGACGAGCGTGGACGCCGAAGCGCGTCACCGCGACCTCTCGACCATCGAGAACGAGATCCTGGCCGAGAAGCGGCAGGCGGAGAACAGCCGCGACTCGGAGATCGAGAAGCGGGCCGCCAAGCTGGAGGCCGACCTGGCCGAGCTGGAGGCCGAGGGCGCGAAGGCGGACGTCCGGCGCAAGGTCAAGGAGGGCGGAGAGCGCGAGATGCGCCAGATCCGCGACCGGGCCCAGCGCGAGATCGACCGCCTCGACGAGGTCCTCGACACCTTCCGCAAGCTGGAGCCGAAGCAGCTGGTCACCGACGAGCTGCTCTACCGCGAGCTGCGCGACCGCTTCGGTGAGTACTTCACCGGCAGCATGGGCGCCGAGGCGATCAAGGCCCTGGTCCAGAACATGGACCTGGAGGCCGAGGCGGAGAACCTGCGCGAGACGATCCGCTCCGGCAAGGGCCAGCGGAAGATCCGGGCGCTCAAGCGGCTCAAGGTCGTCGCGGCGTTCCAGAACACCCGCAACTCGCCGCTCGGCATGGTGCTGGACTGCGTCCCGGTCATCCCGCCGGACCTGCGCCCGATGGTGCAGCTCGACGGTGGCCGCTTCGCGACCTCCGACCTGAACGACCTGTACCGGCGTGTGATCAACCGGAACAACCGCCTCAAGCGGCTGATCGACCTCGGCGCGCCCGAGATCATCGTCAACAACGAGAAGCGGATGCTCCAGGAGGCCGTCGACGCGCTGTTCGACAACGGCCGTCGTGGTCGTCCGGTCACCGGCCCGGGTAACCGGCCGCTGAAGTCGCTGTCCGACATGCTCAAGGGCAAGCAGGGCCGGTTCCGCCAGAACCTGCTGGGCAAGCGCGTCGACTACTCCGGCCGTTCGGTCATCGTGGTCGGCCCGAAGCTCAAGCTGCACCAGTGCGGCCTGCCCAAGCAGATGGCGCTGGAGCTGTTCAAGCCGTTCGTGATGAAGCGGCTGGTCGACCTCAACCACGCCCAGAACATCAAGTCCGCCAAGCGGATGGTCGAGCGGCAGCGGCCGGTCGTGTGGGACGTGCTGGAAGAGGTCATCGGCGAGCACCCGGTGCTGCTGAACCGCGCGCCGACCCTGCACCGTCTGGGCATCCAGGCCTTCGAGCCGCAGCTGGTCGAGGGCAAGGCCATCCAGATCCACCCGCTGGTCTGCACCGCGTTCAACGCCGACTTCGACGGTGACCAGATGGCGGTGCACGTGCCGCTGTCCGCCGAGGCCCAGGCCGAGGCGCGGATCCTGATGCTGTCGTCGAACAACATCCTCAAGCCGGCCGACGGCAAGCCGGTCACCATGCCCACCCAGGACATGGTCATCGGTCTCTACCACCTCACCCACCTCACCCCGGGTGGCAAGGGCGAGGGCCGGGCGTTCAGCTCGGACGCCGAGGCGCGGATGGCGTACGACAACGGCGAGCTGCACCTGCAGGCGCCGGTCCGGATCCGGCTGCGCGACGTGGTCGGCGTGGACAACGGCGCCGGCGCCGAGCCGTGGACCGCCCCCGAGGGGTGGACCGAGGGCGAGCCGGTGACCGTGGAGACCACGCTGGGCCGGGTCCTGTTCAACGAGACGCTGCCCCCGGGCTACCGCTTCGTGAACTACGAGATCCGCAAGGGCCAGCTCTCCGCGATCGTCAACGACCTCGCCGAGCGGTTCCCGAAGGTGGCCCTGGCGGCCACCCTGGACGGGCTCAAGGAGGCCGGTTTCCACTGGGCCACCTGGTCCGGCGTCACCATCGGCATGGAGGACGTCATCGCTCCGCCGCGCAAGCGGGAGATCCTGGAGCGGTACGAGAAGGAAGCCGACCGGATCGACAAGCAGTACCAGCGTGGTCTGATGACCGCCGAGGAGCGCCGCGGCGAGCTCATCGAGATCTGGACCAAGGCGACAAACGAGGTCGCCAAGGAGATGGACACCGCGCTGCCGCAGGAGAACCCGCTGTGGAAGATGATCAACTCGGGTGCCCGCGGTAACCTGCTCCAGCTCCGGCAGATCGCGGCGATCCGTGGTCTGGTGGCCAACCCCAAGGGCGAGATCATCCCGCGACCCATCAAGGCGTCGTACCGGGAGGGTCTGTCCGTGCTGGAGTACTTCATCTCCACGCACGGTGCCCGCAAGGGTCTCGCGGACACCGCCCTGCGTACCGCCGACTCGGGTTACCTGACCCGGCGTCTGGTGGACGTCTCGCAGGACGTCATCATCCGCGAGGAGGACTGCGGCACCGACCGCGCCATCCCGATGCAGGTCGGCGAGCGCATCGACGGCAAGCTGGTCGTGCACGAGCACGCCGAGACCAGCGTGCACGCCCGGACGCTGGCCGACGACATCAAGGGGCCGGACGGCACCGTGGTGGCGCACCGCGGCCAGGACATCAACTCGATCCTGGTGGACGCGATCGTCGCCGCCGGGACCGAGACGGTGCGGGTGCGCAGCGTGCTCACCTGCGAGTCGAAGCTGGGCGTCTGCGGTGCGTGCTACGGCCGCTCGCTGCCGACCGGCAAGACCGTGGACGTCGGCGAGGCGGTCGGCATCATCGCCGCCCAGTCGATCGGTGAGCCGGGTACGCAGCTGACGATGCGTACCTTCCACACCGGTGGTGTCGCGGGTGAGGACATCACCCAGGGTCTGCCCCGTGTCCAGGAGATCTTCGAGGCCCGGGTGCCGAAGGGTAAGGCGCCCATCGCCGACACCCCCGGCCGCATCCGGATCGAGGACGGCGAGCGGTCCCGCAAGATCGTGGTCATCCCGGACGACGGCAGCGACGAGATCGTCTACGACAAGATCTCGAAGCGGGTCCGGCTCCGGGCGCACGACGGCGACCACGTCGAGGTCGGCGAGAAGCTCACCGAGGGCACCATCGACCCGCACGAGCTGCTGCGCATCCTCGGCCCGCGCGCGGTCCAGGTCCACCTGACCCAGGAGGTCCAGGAGGTCTACCGCTCGCAGGGTGTGCTCATCCACGACAAGCACATCGAGATCATCATCCGCCAGATGCTCAAGCGGGTGACCGTGATCGACTCCGGCTCGACCGAGTTCCTGCCGGGCGTGCTTGTCGACCGGGCGCTGTTCGAGTCGGAGAACCGCCGGCTCGTCGGCGAGGGTGGCGAGCCCGCCGCCGGTCGCCCGGTGCTGATGGGTATCACCAAGGCCTCGCTGGCCACGGATTCCTGGCTGTCGGCGGCCTCCTTCCAGGAGACCACCCGGGTGCTGACGGACGCGGCGATCCACGCCCGCAGCGACTCGCTGATCGGCCTCAAGGAGAACGTGATCATCGGTAAGCTCATCCCGGCCGGTACGGGCATCAGCAAGTACCGCAACGTCCGGGTCGAGCCGACCGAGGAGGCGAAGGCCAAGGTCTACTCGATGACCGGCTACCCGGAGACCGACTACGGCTTCGGGCCGGCCAGCGGCCAGGCGGTTCCGCTGGACGACTTCGACTTCGGGTCGTACCGCTAAGCAATAGGAAACGACGAGGCCCCCGGCATCCGCCGGGGGCCTCGTCGCGTCCGCGGTGCCGGGACCGGTGCGCGGGATCCGGGGCATGATGGAGGGCATGACGACAGTGCCCGGGCCGGCGCCTGCCGTGCCGCAGGCGTACCGCCATCCGCACGATCCGGAGCCGGTCCGCTCCACCAAGGCCCGCGCCGTCTTCGCGCTCGGGCTGATCGGTGCGCTCACCGGGTTCTTCATCGGCGGCGCGGTGCCGGCGACCATCGCGCTCATGCTGGCCCGGCAGGCCCGCCGGGAGGCGTACGCCTCGGGTGGTTACCTCACCGGCGCGGACTGGCTGCGGCGCGGCGAGCAGATGGCGCGGACCGGCCTGGTGCTCACCGCCGCCGCGGTGGTCGCCGCGGTGGTGATCGGTGTGGTCCGGCACGCGGACGCCTCGTTCGGCCACGACTTCGCGCCGAACTTCGACTGACCCGGTGGGGGAGCGGGCCCGCGCCCGCCCACCCGGCCGTGATCGGCGACGGTAGCCTGGCCGGTGTCCGCCGCGCGGCGGGCGCGTGTGGACAGGAGGATCCCGTGACGGAACCGGCTGCGCCGGGAGGCGACCCGAACCGCCCCGGGCCGTACCCGCCGGGTCCCGCGTCCGCGCCCGCGCACCAACCGGCGTTCGGGGCGTACCCGGGGAGTCCGCCGGCGCACGGTGGCGGGTGGGCGGCGCCGGGGAGCGCGCCCGGCCACGGCGGCTGGGGTCCGCACGGCGGGCCGGCGCTTCCGCCGCCGCCGGCCGAGGCGCCCCGGCCGCCGAAGCGGGTCGACGCGGTGCCGGGTACGCCGTTCGGCGTGGTCCACCTCGACGTGCCGCCGGTCACCTCGGGCCTGGCCATCGGGTCGCTCGTCGCCGGGATCGCCGCGATCGGGGTGTCGCTGCTGGTGCTGTGTTTCGGCCTGGCCGGCCGAAATGTCGGCGGCGCCTGGGCGGCGGGCGCGTTCACGGTGCTCGGCGGGTTGATCGGCGTCGGTGCGGTGGTGGCCGGCCTGCTCGCCCGGCGGCAGGTCCGGCGGCAGCCGCCGCCACCGGCGGTCCGGTTCACCGGCGCCGGCCTGGCCGTGGCCGGGATCTCCTGCGGCGCGGCGGGCCTGTTGTTCGGCCTGATCGGGCTCGCGCTGGCTCTGGTGGTGCAGATCACCTGAGGTCGTGTCCGCGACGCCTGCGGCCGGTGGCCGGGGTTGAGCGGTATGTCCGGGTGCCCGAAGGCCGGGCGGTCCCGGGGCCGCCCGGCCGCGCGACGGACGAGCCGGTACACTTGTCACTGTAGGTGCCCATCACCGGCGCATCGGCGACCCGGAGGTCGGCGGCGGACCGCACAGCGGTCCTTCTCCGACCCATCCGTTTTGACCGGCGCGGCTGTGGTAGGTACTCTTTCCCCTTGTGCCCGGGCCCGCCCGGGCAATGCGTGCGTGCGCTGGAACCGGTCAGCCGGTGATCGCGCGATCGCACCACCAAGACCGAAGATCCGGTACGACGCCTCAGCGGCCGACACCGGGCCGTGACTCGGGCGACACGCCCGACCGCGGGTGCTGGGGTGCCGTCAGGCGGCCCTGGTTGGAATGTAGGAGAGCCGCCCATCCGGACGGCTGGAGCAGACGGCGCGGTCGCCTCGCAGCGGCCGAAGGGAGCGGAGAAACCCGGTGCCCACCATTCAGCAGTTGGTCCGAAAGGGCCGTCAGGCCAAGACGACCAAGACCAAGACCCCGGCGCTCAAGGGGTCTCCCCAGCGGCGCGGCGTGTGCACCCGCGTGTACACCACCACCCCGAAGAAGCCGAACTCGGCGCTGCGCAAGGTCGCTCGTGTCAAGCTCAGCAGCCAGATCGAGGTGACCGCCTACATCCCGGGCGTCGGCCACAACCTTCAGGAGCACTCGATCGTGCTCGTGCGCGGCGGTCGTGTGAAGGACCTGCCCGGCGTGCGGTACAAGATCGTGCGCGGCTCGCTGGACACCCAGGGTGTCCGCAACCGCAAGCAGGCTCGCAGCCGTTACGGCGCGAAGAAGGAGAAGAGCTGACATGCCGCGTAAGGGACCCGCTCCGCGGAAGCCGCTGGTCGCTGACCCGGTGTACAACTCGCCGCTGGTCACCCAGCTGGTGAACAAGATCCTGCTGCGCGGCAAGCGTCAGCTCGCCGAGCGCATCGTGTACGCCGCCCTGGAGGGCTGCCGCGAGAAGTCCGGCACCGACCCGGTCGTCACGCTCAAGCGCGCGATGGACAACGTCAAGCCGACCCTCGAGGTGCGCAGCCGCCGTGTCGGTGGCGCCACCTACCAGGTTCCGGTCGAGGTCCGGCCGTCCCGCGCGACCACGCTCGGTCTGCGCTGGCTGGTGACCTACTCCCGGGCCCGGCGCGAGAAGACCATGGTCGAGCGGCTGATGAACGAGCTGCTGGACGCGAGCAACGGCCTCGGCGCCGCCGTCAAGCGGCGTGAGGACACGCACAAGATGGCCGAGTCGAACAAGGCCTTCGCGCACTACCGCTGGTAACACCTGAGGTTCCGGCGCCCACCGGCGCCGGAACCGCCACCAGTTGTGTCGAGACGACGATAAGTAGGGATTGAAGTGGCCGCCGCAGACGCGCTCGCCAACGTACGCAACATCGGCATCATGGCCCACATCGATGCCGGTAAGACCACCACCACCGAGCGAATCCTGTTCTACACCGGCATCACGTACAAGATCGGTGAGGTCCACGAGGGCGCCGCCGTCATGGACTGGATGGAGCAGGAGCAGGAGCGCGGTATCACCATCACTTCCGCCGCCACCAAGTGCGAGTGGAAGGGCCACACGATCCAGATCATCGACACGCCCGGCCACGTCGACTTCACGGTCGAGGTCGAGCGGTCGCTGCGTGTTCTGGACGGTGCGGTCGCGGTCTACGACGGCGTGGCCGGCGTGGAGCCCCAGACGGAGAACGTCTGGCGGCAGGCGGACAAGTACAACGTCCCCCGGATGTGCTTCGTCAACAAGCTCGACCGGACCGGTGCCGACTTCTTCCGCTGCGTGCAGATGATGATCGACCGGCTCAACGCCACCCCGCTGGTCCTGCAGATCCCGATCGGCGCCGAGTCCGACTTCATCGGCGTGGTCGACCTGGTCGAGATGCGCGCGCTCACCTGGCGCGGCGAGACCCAGAAGGGTGAGGACTACGCGGTCGAGGAGATCCCGGCCGACCTCGCCGACTCCGCCGCCGAGTGGCGCGAGAAGCTGATGGAGACCCTCGCCGACGTCGACGACTCGGTGATGGAGAAGTACCTCGAGGGCGAGGAGATCTCGGTCGACGAGATCAAGGCCGCCATCCGCCGGGCCACCATCGCCGGCAAGGCCAACCCGGTCCTCACCGGTACCGCCTTCAAGAACAAGGGCATCCAGCCGATGCTGGACGCGGTCGTCGCGTACCTGCCCTCGCCGCTGGACATCCCGGCGATCGAGGGTACGGCCACCGACGGCGAGACCCCGCTGCAGCGGAAGCCCGCGGTCTCCGAGCCGTTCTCCGGCCTGGCCTTCAAGATCCAGACCGACAAGCACCTCGGCAAGCTGACGTACGTCCGGATCTACTCCGGCACGCTCGAGTCCGGTTCTCAGGTGATCAACTCCACCAAGGACCGCAAGGAGCGGATCGGCAAGATCTACCAGATGCACGCCAACAAGCGGGAGGAGCGCAGCTCCGCCCAGGCCGGCGACATCATCGCGGTGCAGGGTCTGAAGCAGACCACCACCGGTGACACCCTGTGCGACCCGGCGAACCCGGTCATCCTGGAGTCGATGACCTTCCCGGAGCCGGTCATCGAGGTGGCCATCGAGCCGAAGACCAAGGCCGACCAGGAGAAGCTCAGCACCGCCATCCAGCGGCTGGCCGAGGAGGACCCGACCTTCCGCGTCAAGCTGGACGACCAGACCGGTCAGACGGTCATCTCCGGCATGGGCGAGCTGCACCTGGACATCCTGGTCGACCGGATGCGCCGCGAGTTCAACGTCGAGGCGAACATCGGCAAGCCGCAGGTGGCGTACCGCGAGACCATCCGCCGCAAGGTGGAGAAGGTCGAGTACACCCACAAGAAGCAGACCGGTGGTTCCGGCCAGTACGCCCGCGTGATCATCAGCGTGGAGCCGCTGCCGCTCGGCAACGACGCCCCGACCTACGAGTTCGCCAACGCGGTGACCGGTGGCCGCATCCCCCGGGAGTTCATCCCCTCGGTGGACGCGGGTGCGCAGGACGCCATGCAGTACGGCATCCTCGCCGGCTTCCCCCTGGTGGGCGTCAAGCTCACCCTGGTGGACGGCCAGTACCACGAGGTCGACTCGTCGGAGATGGCGTTCAAGATCGCCGGCTCGATGGCGATGAAGGAGGCGGCCCGCAAGGCCGACCCCGCTCTCCTCGAGCCGATGATGGCCGTTGAAGTCACCACTCCTGAGGAGAACATGGGTGACGTCATCGGCGACCTCAACTCCCGGCGTGGCATCATCCAGGCGATGGAGGAGCGCAGCGGCGCTCGCGTCGTCCGGGCTCTGGTGCCGCTGTCGGAGATGTTCGGCTACGTCGGCGACCTGCGGTCGAAGACCCAGGGCCGGGCTAGCTACAGCATGCAGTTCGACTCCTACGCCGAGGTTCCGAACTCGGTGGCCAAGGAGATCATCGCCAAGGCGACGGGTGAGTGACACTCACCCTCGGCTGATCCGATGACACGGGGGCGGTCGCGGGAGGGTTCTCCCGCCCGCGGCCACCTCGATCGGATTGCGTGAGACCGGGCCTGTAGGCTTCATCGCCGCAGAACCCACAAAAGCTCTCCGGCCTTCCGGCCGGAAAGGCTGTCGACAGAGTCCTAAGCGCCGAACGGCGCGCCGGGGCGAACGAACCAAGAAAGTCCACAGGAGGACCCAGTGGCGAAGGCGAAGTTCGAGCGGACTAAGCCGCACGTCAACATCGGCACCATTGGTCACATCGACCACGGTAAGACGACGCTGACGGCGGCCATCACCAAGGTCCTGCACGACCAGTACCCGGACCTGAACCCGTACACGCCGTTCGACGAGATCGACAAGGCGCCGGAGGAGAAGGCCCGCGGCATCACGATCTCCATCGCGCACGTCGAGTACCAGACCGAGGCGCGTCACTACGCGCACGTCGACTGCCCCGGTCACGCCGACTACATCAAGAACATGATCACCGGTGCCGCGCAGATGGACGGCGCGATCCTGGTGGTGGCGGCGACCGACGGCCCGATGCCGCAGACCCGCGAGCACGTGCTGCTGGCCCGTCAGGTCGGTGTGCCGTACATCGTCGTGGCGCTCAACAAGAGCGACATGGTCGACGACGAGGAGCTCCTGGAGCTCGTCGAGCTCGAGGTCCGCGAGCTGCTCTCCTCGCAGGAGTACCCGGGTGACGACCTGCCGGTCGTGCGGGTCTCGGCGCTGAAGGCCCTGGAGGGCGACCCGGAGTGGACCGGGAAGCTCCTGGACCTGATGAACGCCGTGGACACCGCGATCCCGCAGCCGGAGCGCGAGACCGAGAAGCCGTTCCTCATGCCCATCGAGGACGTCTTCACGATCACCGGCCGCGGCACCGTGGTCACCGGTCGCGCCGAGCGCGGCATCCTCAAGCCGAACGAGGAGGTGGAGATCGTCGGCATCCGTGAGAAGTCGATGAAGACCACCTGCACCGGCATCGAGATGTTCCGCAAGCTGCTCGACGAGGCCCGCGCGGGTGAGAACGTCGGTCTGCTGCTGCGTGGCATCAAGCGCGAGGACGTCGAGCGCGGCATGGTCGTCATCAAGCCGGGCACCACGACCCCGCACACGGAGTTCGAGGCGACGGTCTACATCCTCTCCAAGGAGGAGGGCGGCCGGCACACCCCGTTCTTCCAGAACTACCGCCCGCAGTTCTACTTCCGGACCACGGACGTCACCGGCGTCGTCACGCTGCCCGAGGGCACCGAGATGGTCATGCCGGGCGACAACACCTCGATGACGGTGAAGCTGATCCAGCCCATCGCCATGGAGGAGAACCTGAAGTTCGCGATCCGCGAGGGTGGTCGTACGGTTGGCGCGGGTCGCGTCACCAAGATCATCAAGTGAGCTGGGTAACCCCGATTAGCGTCGCCGCCGGTAGTGCGGCATACTAGTCAGGTTGCGTAACGACAGTCGGTCGCCTGCGTCCGGTTAACGCTGGACCTCCGGGAGTCAGACTGTCTCGCGTAGGGTGGTTGATCGCCATCGGCGGTCAACCACCCTCGCGCGGCGTCCAGGTCGCGGTCCCCGCGATCGGCGCCATGACCCACCGCGTGGTCAGAGAATCGCTCCGGAGTCCCGGGGCGGAGCCTGGCCCACGGGCGCGACACGCCCGACCGCGGGGGTCGGCGGAAGTGGGCCTGTGCCAGCCGGTGCAGGCGCCCGCAACACAGCGGCATCGAGAGAAGGAACAGAAGCCACCATGGCGGGACAGAAGATCCGCATCCGGCTCAAGGCCTATGACCACGAGGTCGTCGACTCCTCGGCTCGGAAGATCGTCGAGACGGTGACGCGTACCGGGGCGCAGGTCGCTGGCCCGGTGCCGCTGCCCACGGAGATCAACCGTTTCTGCGTCATCCGCTCGCCGCACAAGTACAAGGACTCGCGCGAGCACTTCGAGATGCGTACGCACAAGCGTCTGATCGACATCATCGACCCGACCCCGAAGACGGTCGACTCGCTCATGCGCCTCGACCTGCCGGCTGGCGTCGACATCGAGATCAAGCTGTAGGGACCGGACAAATGGACAGGCAAGTCAAGGGGATCCTGGGCGCCAAGCTCGGCATGACCCAGGTCTGGGACAACAACAAGGTTGTGCCCGTGACCGTGGTTCAGGCCGGCCCGTGCGTCGTGAGCCAGGTTCGTAGCGCCGACAAGGACGGCTACTCCGCGGTCCAGCTGGCGTACGGGGTCATCGACCCGCGCAAGGTCAAGAAGCCGCTCGCCGGGCACTACGCCAAGGCGGACGTCGCGCCGCGCCGGCACATCGTCGAGCTGCGCACCTCCGACGCCGCGGACTACGCGCCGGGCCACGAGGTCACGGTCGAGGAGTTCCCGGCCGGCGTCGTGATCGACGTGACCGGAAAGACCAAGGGCAAGGGCTACGCCGGCCCGATGAAGCGGCACGGCTTCCACGGCCTGCGCGCCAGCCACGGTGTCGAGCGCAAGCACCGCTCGCCCGGCTCGATCGGCGCCTGCGCGACCCCGGGTCGCGTCTTCAAGGGCACCCGGATGGCGGGCCGGATGGGTGGCGTGCGCTACACCGTCCAGAACCTGACCGTCCAGGCGGTCGACACCGAGAACAACCTCCTGCTCGTCCGCGGTGCCATCCCCGGCCCGAAGGGCGCGCTGGTCCTGGTCCGCACCGCGGCCAAGGCGAAGGTGAAGAAGGGCGGTGCGGCCAAGTGACCACCGTTGACGTCATCAACGTCGAAG
This sequence comes from Micromonospora sp. NPDC048887, assembly GCF_040649715.1. NCBI lineage: Bacteria > Bacillati > Actinomycetota > Actinomycetes > Micromonosporales > Micromonosporaceae > Micromonospora > Micromonospora sp. NPDC048887. Next base: position 44,559 of record NZ_JBEZGA010000013.1, read on the forward strand.
GCGCCAAGAGCGGCTCCGTCGAGCTGCCGGCCGACATCTTCGACGCGCAGGCCAACATCGCCCTGATGCACCAGGTCGTGGTGGCCCAGCTCGCGGCGGCCCGTCAGGGTACGCACAAGACGAAGACCCGCGGCGAGGTCTCCGGTGGAGGCAAGAAGCCGTACAAGCAGAAGGGCACCGGTCGTGCCCGCCAGGGCTCGACCCGCGCGCCGCAGTTCGCCGGCGGTGGCGTGGTCCACGGCCCGGTGCCGCGCGACTACAGCCAGCGCACCCCGAAGAAGATGAAGGCCGCCGCCCTGCGTGGCGCCCTCTCCGACCGGGCCCGCGCCGGCCAGGTGCACGTCGTCGAGGCGTTCGTCTCCGGCGAGAAGCCGTCCACCAAGGCGGCCCTGGCCACGCTGACCAAGCTCACCGAGGCCCGTCGGGTCCTGGTCGTGCTGAGCAGCACCGACGAGCTGAACTGGGTGTCGCTGCGGAACCTGCGCAACGCGCGGGACAGCCGGGTGCACCTGATCGAGGCCGGCCAGCTCAACACCTACGACGTGCTGGTGGCCGACGACGTGGTCTTCACGAAGGAGGCCCTGGACGAGTTCCTGGGCGTGCCCGCCGAGACCACCGAGGAGGATGGCAAGTGAGCACGATCGCCGATCCGCGTGACGTCATCGTCGCGCCGGTCGTCTCGGAGAAGAGCTACAGCGAGCTGAACCGCAACTGGTACACCTTCCTGGTGCACCCGGACGCCAACAAGACCGAGATCAAGATCGCTATCCAGCAGATCTTCAACGTCCGCGTCCTGACGGTCAACACGCTCAACCGCGAGGGCAAGCGCAAGCGGACCCGTACCGGGTTCGGCAAGCGCAAGGACACCAAGCGCGCGATGGTGAAGCTGGCTGACGGTGACCGTATCGAGGCCTTCGGCGGCCCGGTCAGCTGAGGGGTGTAGACAATGGCTATCCGTAAGTACAAGCCGACGACGCCGGGCCGGCGTGGCTCGAGCGTTGCCGACTTCGCCGAGATCACCCGGTCGACGCCGGAGAAGTCGCTGCTGGCTCCGCTGCCGAAGAAGGGCGGACGCAACGCCCACGGCCGGATCACCACGCGGCACCACGGTGGCGGCCACAAGCGCCAGTACCGTCTGATCGACTTCAAGCGGGTCGACAAGGACGGCGTGCCGGCGAAGGTCGCTCACATCGAGTACGACCCGAACCGCACCGCGCGCATCGCGCTGCTGCACTACGCCGACGGCGAGAAGCGCTACATCATCGCGCCGAAGGACCTGAAGCAGGGCGACCGCGTCGAGTCCGGTCCGGGCGCCGACATCAAGCCGGGCAACAACCTGCCGCTGCGCAACATCCCGGTCGGTACCACCATCCACAACGTGGAGCTGCGCCCGGGCGGCGGCGCCAAGCTGGCCCGCTCGGCCGGCGTCGGCATCCAGCTGCTCGGCCGTGAGGGCGCGTACGCGACCCTGCGTATGCCGTCCGGTGAGATCCGGCGTGTGGACGTGCGCTGCCGCGCCAGCATCGGCGAGATCGGCAACGCCGACCAGTCGAACATCAACTGGGGTAAGGCCGGCCGGATGCGGTGGAAGGGCAAGCGCCCGACCGTCCGTGGTGTCGCCATGAACCCGGTCGACCACCCGCACGGTGGTGGTGAGGGTAAGACCTCCGGTGGTCGCCACCCGGTCAACCCGCAGGGTAAGCCCGAGGGCCGCACCCGTCGTAAGGGCCAGCCGAGCGACCGGCTGATCGTCCGCCGCCGCTACGCCACGCGTAAGCGCGGCTGAGGGAGATAAGACATGCCTCGCAGCCTGAAGAAGGGCCCGTTCGTCGACGACCACCTGCTCAAGAAGGTGGAGACGCAGAACGACAAGGGCTCGAAGAACGTCATCAAGACCTGGTCGCGCCGCTCGACGATCATCCCGGAGATGCTGGGTCACACGATCGCCGTGCACGACGGACGTAAGCACGTCCCGGTCTTCGTGACCGAGGCCATGGTCGGGCACAAGCTCGGCGAGTTCGCGCTGACCCGCACGTTCAAGGGTCACGAGAAGGACGACCGGAAGAGCCGCCGGCGCTGACGCCGCGGGCATACGGATAGAGGAACAAGGGGTTACAGCGATGCCAGGAAAGGGCGACGCTCCGGTGCTTCCGGGCGCGCGGGCGGTTGCGCGGCACGTGCGCATCTCGCCGATGAAGGCGCGCCGGGTGGTCAACCTCGTCCGCGGCCTGCCCGCGAAGGAGGCGCTCACGGTGCTGCAGTTCGCGCCGCAGGCTGCGAGCGAGCAGGTGTACAAGGTGCTCGCGAGCGCGATCGCCAACGCGGAGAACAACGAGCGGCTGGACCCCGACGCGCTGCTCGTCAGCGAGGCGTTCGTCGACGAGGGCCCGACCATGAAGCGGTTCCGGCCGCGGGCGCAGGGCCGGGCGTACCGGATCCGCAAGCGCACGTGCCACATCACCGTGGCGGTCGAGGCGGTCGCGGCGGCCACGCCGAAGAAGTCGGCTAAGAAGGCCGCTCCGGCCAAGCCGGCGGCTGAGGAGCAGAGCACGACGGAGGGTGCCGAGTAATGGGTCAGAAGGTTCACCCGACCGGGTTCCGGCTCGGCATCTCGACCGACTGGAAGTCCCGCTGGTTCGCGGACAAGCTCTACAAGGACTACATCGGCGAGGACGTCAAGATCCGCCGGATGATGTCCAAGGGCCTTGAGCGCGCCGGCATCTCCAAGGTCGACATCGAGCGCACCCGCGACCGGGTCCGCGTCGACATCCACACCGCCCGGCCGGGCATCGTCATCGGCCGTAAGGGTGCGGAGGCCGACCGGATCCGCGGCGAGCTGGAGAAGCTCACCGGCAAGCAGGTCCAGCTGAACATCATCGAGGTCAAGAACCCCGAGTCGGACGCGCAGCTGGTCGCCCAGGGCGTCGCCGAGCAGCTCTCCAGCCGGGTCAGCTTCCGTCGGGCCATGCGCAAGGCGATGCAGTCCGCGATGAAGAACCCGGCCTGCAAGGGCATCCGGGTTCAGGTCTCGGGCCGTCTCGGCGGCGCCGAGATGAGCCGGACCGAGTTCTACCGCGAGGGCCGGGTTCCGCTGCACACGCTGCGGGCCAACATCGAGTACGGCTTCTTCGAGGCCCGTACCACCTTCGGCCGGATCGGCGTGAAGGTCTGGATCTACAAGGGCGACGCCGTCCCGGGCCGCGAGGCCCCGGCCGAGGCCGCCCCGTCGCGCGGCCCGCGCCGTGACCGTGGCGACCGGCCGGACCGGCCGCGCCGTGGCCGCTCGGGCTCGTCCGGTACGACCGCCGGTGGCACCGAGGCCGGCCGGGCTGCCGCGACCACCATCGCGCAGCAGGCGGAGACGCCGGCCGGTGACCCGGTCGACGCCGGCGCCGTGGCGGCAGCCGCGACCCAGCCGGCAGAACAGCAGCAGGAGGGCTGACAGATGCTGATGCCGCGCAAGCCCCCGAAGGGCTTCCGCAAGCCGCACCACCCGGACCGCAGTGGCGCGTCCAAGGGTGGTAACCGGGTGGTGTTCGGCGAGTTCGGGATCCAGGCTCTCGAGCCGGCGTACGTGACCAACCGCCAGATCGAGTCGGCGCGTATCGCGATGACCCGCCACATCAAGCGTGGTGGCAAGGTCTGGATCACGATCTTCCCGGACCAGGCCCTCACCAAGAAGCCGGCCGAGACCCGGATGGGTTCCGGTAAGGGTTCGCCCGAGTGGTGGGTCGCCAACGTCAAGCCGGGGCGGGTCCTCTTCGAGATGTCCTTCCCCAACGAGCAGATCGCGCGAGAGGCGATGCGTCGCGCGATCCACAAGCTCCCGATGAAGTGCCGCATTGTTACGCGCGAAGTGGGTGAATCCTGATGGCAGCGGGCGTCAAGTCCTCCGAGCTGCGTGAGCTCTCCGAAGAGGAGCTGGTCACGAAGCTGCGCGAGGCGAAGGCGGAGCTGTTCAACCTCCGCGTGCAGGCCGCAACCGGGCAGCTGGACAACAACCGGCGGCTGCAGGTCATCCGTCGGGAGATCGCCCGGATCTACACGATCATGCGTGAGCGTGAGCTGGGTCTCTCGGCCGCGCCGACTGAGGTGACTGCATCATGAGTGAGAACACCACCGCCCCCGCGCGGGCCCGCCGCAAGGTTCGTGAGGGCCTCGTGGTCAGCGACAAGATGGACAAGACCGTCGTGGTCGAGGTCGAGGACCGGGTCAAGCACGCGCTGTACGGCAAGATCATGCGTCGTACGCGCAAGCTGAAGGTCCACGACGAGCAGAACGCGGCCGGCATCGGCGACCGTGTCCTGATCATGGAGACCCGGCCGCTGTCCGCCACCAAGCGCTGGCGGATCGTGGAGATCCTCGAGAAGGCCAAGTAGCGAAGGCTCGAGCTCGGCCGGTCTCGGTCGGGCGCAGGTTCCGCCAGGCTCCGGCCGCCCCGAGCGGCCGGAGAACCGGCAGACATAGGAGATAGACGTGATTCAGCAGGAGTCGCGACTGCGCGTCGCCGACAACACGGGTGCCCGGGAGATCCTGTGCATCCGGGTGCTCGGCGGCTCCGGTCGGCGCTACGCGAGCATCGGCGACGTCATCGTGGCCACCGTCAAGGACGCGATCCCCGGTGCCGGTGTGAAGAAGGGCGACGTCGTCAAGGCCGTCGTCGTTCGGACCGCCAAGGAGAAGCGGCGGCCGGACGGGTCGTACATCCGCTTCGACGAGAACGCCGCCGTCATCATCAAGGACGGTGGGGACCCGCGCGGTACCCGCATCTTCGGCCCGGTGGGCCGGGAGCTGCGGGACAAGCGGTTCATGAAGATCATCTCTCTCGCGCCGGAGGTGTTGTGACCGTGAAGGTCAAGAAGGGCGACACGGTCGTCGTCATCGCCGGCAAGGACAAGGGTGCCAAGGGCAAGGTCATCGCGGCCTACCCGCGGCAGGACAAGGTCCTGGTCGAGGGCGTGAACCGGGTCAAGAAGCACACCCGCATCAGCACCACCCAGCGTGGCGCCAAGACCGGTGGCATCGTCACCCAGGAGGCCCCGATCCACGTCTCGAACGTGATGGTCCTGGACTCCGACGGCAAGCCGACCCGCGTCGGCTACCGGATCGACGACAACGGCCAGAAGGTCCGCATCGCGCGTAGCACCGGTAAGGACCTCTGATGACCACGGCTACCGAAACCAAGACCCTGCCGCGCCTCAAGGAGCGGTACCGCAACGAGATCGTGGGCGAGCTGCAGAAGCAGTTCGAGTTCGCCAACCCGATGCAGGTGCCGCGGCTGGTCAAGATCGTCGTCAACATGGGTGTCGGCGAGGCCGCTCGCGACGCCAAGCTGATCGACGGGGCCGTCCGCGACCTGGCCACCATCACCGGCCAGAAGCCGCAGGTCCGGCGGGCCACCAAGTCCATCGCGCAGTTCAAGCTCCGCGAGGGCATGCCGATCGGCGCGAAGGTCACCCTCCGCGGCGACCGGATGTGGGAGTTCCTGGACCGGCTGCTCTCGATCGCGCTGCCGCGTATCCGTGACTTCCGCGGCCTGGACGGGCGCAAGCTCGACGGGCACGGCAACTACACGTTCGGTCTGACCGAGCAGTCGGTGTTCCACGAGATCGACCAGGACAAGATCGATCGCCAGCGGGGCATGGACATCACGGTGGTCACGACCGCCACGACCGACGACGAGGGCCGGGCGCTGCTCAAGCTCCTGGGCTTCCCGTTCAAGGAGAACTGAGATGGCCAAGAAGGCGCTGATCCTCAAGGCGGCCGCGAAGCCGAAGTTCTCGGTTCGCGCGTACACCCGCTGCCAGCGGTGCGGGCGTCCGAAGGCGGTCTACCGCAAGTTCGGTCTCTGCCGGGTGTGCATCCGGGAGATGGCCCACCGCGGTGAGCTGCCCGGCGTGTCCAAGGCTTCCTGGTAATAGCCCGGCGCGCTCCGGCGCGTCAGCTGAACTGTCTCTTCGCCGTAGGCCCCGGGCCTGGCCCGGGGAACCCCGGCGAGAAAGGTTGACGAGTTTTCATGACGATGACCGACCCGATCGCAGACATGCTCACGCGTCTGCGTAACGCCAACCAGGCGTACCACGACCGGGTGACGATGCCGTACTCGAAGATCAAGGCGAACATCGCCGAGGTCCTCAAGGCCGAGGGCTACATCGCCACCTGGTCGGTCGAGGAGCCCGAGGAGGGCGCCGTCGGCAAGCGACTGGTCGTCGAGCTGAAGTACGGCCAGAACCGCGAGCGGAGCCTGGCCGGCATCAAGCGCGTGTCCAAGCCCGGCCTCCGGGTGTACGCCAAGTCGGACGGGCTCCCGCGGGTGCTCGGTGGACTGGGCGTGGCGATCATTTCGACGTCCCAGGGGCTGCTCACCGACCGGCAGGCCCGCAAGCGGAGCGTTGGCGGGGAAGTCCTCGCCTTCGTCTGGTAACGGGAGACAGGTAGAAATGTCGCGTATTGGACGTAAGTCGATCCCGGTACCTGCCGGCGTCGACATCACGATCGACGGCCGGACCGTCAAGGTCAAGGGCCCCAAGGGCGAGCTGAGCCACGTGCTGGCCGAGCCGATCACGGCGGAGCGGGGCGAGGACGGCGAGCTGCACGTCAACCGGCCCAACGACGAGCGCAAGGCCAAGGAGCTGCACGGCCTGAGCCGTACGCTGGTGGCCAACATGATCGTCGGGGTCACCGAGGGCTACCGCAAGAGCCTGGAGATCGCCGGCACCGGTTACCGCGTGACCGCCAAGGGCAAGGACCTGGAGTTCGCGCTCGGGTTCTCGCACCCGGTCCTCGTGCCGGCGCCGGACGGCATCACCTTCACCGTCGAGAAGCCGACGCTGTTCCACGTCGCCGGCATCGACAAGCAGCAGGTCGGTGAGGTCGCCGCCAACATCCGGAAGATCCGTCCGCCGGAGCCCTACAAGGGCAAGGGCGTGAAGTACCAGGGCGAGGTCATCCGCCGCAAGGCTGGAAAGGCAGGTAAGAAGTGAGCGCCACGCTGCTCAAGCGCCGCCGCGGCGTCGCCGCCAAGCGTGCCGTCGGGCGTGCGCGTCGGCACTTCCGGGTCCGCAAGAACGTCAGCGGCACCGCCGACCGTCCCCGCCTCGTCGTCACCCGCTCCCTGCGGCACATGGTGGCCCAGGTCGTGGACGACACCAAGGGTCACACCCTGGCGTCGGCCTCGACCATGGACGCCTCGCTGCGCGGCGCCGAGGGCGACAAGAGCGCCCTGGCCGGCAAGGTCGGCGCCCTGCTCGCCGAGCGTGCCAAGGCCGCCGGCGTCTCGAAGGTCGTCTTCGACCGCGGTGGCAACCGGTACGCGGGGCGTGTCGCCGCGCTCGCCGACGCCGCCCGCGAAGCCGGGCTCGAGTTCTAGAAACCCCGTCACGAGAGAGAAGGAAGGCTGCTGATGCCAGGTCAACAGCGCCGTGGCGGCGGGTCCGGTGGCAACGAGGGTGGTCGCCGCGACAACCGCCGTGAGGGCGGCCGCGGAAACGCGCCCGTCGAGAAGACCCCGCACCTCGAGCGGGTCGTCGCGATCAACCGCGTCGCCAAGGTCGTGAAGGGTGGTCGTCGCTTCAGCTTCACCGCCCTCGTGATCGTGGGCGACGGCGACGGCACCGTCGGTGTGGGCTACGGAAAGGCCAAGGAGGTGCCCGCGGCGATCGCCAAGGGTGTCGAGGAGGCCAAGAAGCACTTCTTCAAGGTGCCGCGGATCGGCCAGTCGATCCCGCACCCGGTCACGGGCGAGGACGCCGCCGGTGTGGTGCTGCTCAAGCCGGCCTCCGCCGGTACGGGTGTCATCGCCGGTGGCCCGGTGCGTGCCGTGCTGGAGTGCGCGGGCATCCACGACGTGCTCTCCAAGAGCCTCGGCTCGTCCAACCCGATCAACATCGTGCACGCCACGGTGGCGGCCCTGAAGGGGCTCGAGTCCCCGGAGCAGGTCGCGGCCCGTCGTGGTCTGCCGGTCGAGGACGTCGCGCCGGCCGCCATGCTGGCGTCGCGGGCGGGGGTGGCGTCCTGATGGCACGCCTGAAGGTCACCCAGGTCCGGTCCGAGATCGGGACCAAGAAGAACCAGCGTGACTCGCTGCGTTCGCTCGGTCTCAAGCGGATCAACGACGTGGTGGTCAAGGAGGACCGGCCGGAGATCCGCGGCATGATCTTCACGGTCAACCACCTCGTGAAGGTCGAGGAGGTCGAGTAATGACGATCAAGGTGCACCACCTGCGTCCGGCTCCGGGTGCCAAGACCGACAAGACCCGTGTGGGTCGCGGTGAGGGCTCGAAGGGCAAGACCGCCGGTCGCGGTACCAAGGGTTCCAAGGCCCGGAAGAACATCTCGCCGGCGTTCGAGGGTGGGCAGATGCCCATCCACATGCGCCTGCCGAAGATGAAGGGCTTCAAGAACAAGTTCAAGGTCGTGTTCCAGGTGGTCAACCTGGACCGGCTGGCCGAGCTGTTCCCGAACGGCGGCCAGGTCGGCCCGGTCGAGCTGGTCGAGGCCGGCGCGGTCCGCAAGGGTCACCCGGTCAAGGTGCTCGGCACGGGCGACCTCGGTGGCGTGTCTCTCCAGGTCTCGGCGCACGCGTTCAGCGCGTCGGCCAAGGAGAAGATCACCGCCGCCGGTGGCTCGGTCACGGAGCTGTAAGGCGATGTCCACGGCGCCCGCTCAGTTGTTCGCAACTGGGCGGGCGCCATGGTCTACCGGCCACGTGTGCGCCGGGTAACATCGGATTCGGTTTATGTAGCCGGGCACATCTGCCCGGACCGGGGCCGGGCTGTTAGAGTCCGTTCCCAGCCATGGATACCGGACACTCCGTCCGGCACCACCCCGCCCCGCCAGGGATTCGTCACCGGCGGCCCGCGTCGCGCAGGAGGAAGAAGTTGCTGTCCGCCTTTCTCAGTGCGTTCCGTACGCCTGACCTGCGCAAGAAGCTGCTGTTCACAGTAGGCATCATCGCGGTCTACCGGCTGGGCGCCACGCTGCCCAGCCCGGGCGTCTCGTACGGAAACGTGCAGAAGTGCCTCGACACGATCCAGGGCGGCAGCACTGGCGTGCTGAACCTGCTGGATCTCTTCTCCGGTGGCGCTCTGCTCCAGCTCTCGGTCTTCGCGCTGGGCATCATGCCCTACATCACCGCGTCGATCATCCTGCAGCTGCTGACGGTGGTGATCCCGCGCCTGGAGCAACTCCGCAAGGAGGGCCAGGCCGGGCAGGCCAAGATCACGCAGTACACCCGCTACCTGACGCTGGGCCTGGGCATCCTCCAGTCCTCGGCGTTCGTGGCGCTGGCCCGCTCCGGGCAGCTGTTCAACAACCAGTGCGACCAGTTCCCGATCGTGCCCAAGGGCACCGGCATCCCGGACTGGCTGACGCTGACCATCCTGGTCATGACCATGACCGCCGGCACCGGCGTGGTGATGTGGCTGGGTGAGCTGATCACCGACCGGGGCGTCGGCAACGGCATGTCCGTGCTGATCTTCACCTCGATCGCGGCCCGGCTCCCCAGCGAGGGCTGGAAGATCAAGACCACGAAGGGCTGGGGGATGTTCCTCCTGGTCATCGCCCTGGTCCTGCTGGTCATCACCGCTGTCACCTTCATCGAGCAGGCACAGCGCCGGATCCCGGTGCAGTACGCCAAGCGCATGATCGGCCGGCGGATGTACGGCGGCACGTCCACCTACATCCCGCTCAAGGTGAACCAGGCCGGCGTCATCCCGGTCATCTTCGCCTCGTCGCTGCTCTACCTGCCTCAGCTCGCGCTGCAGTTCTTCGATCAGAACGACCCGGGCAAGGTCCAGGCGTGGATCCAGAACCACATCGTGAAGGCGAGCGCGCCGGAGCACATCGCGATCTACTTCCTGCTGATCATCTTCTTCACGTACTTCTACGTGTCGATCACGTTCAACCCGACCGAGGTCGCGGACAACATGAAGAAGTACGGCGGCTTCGTGCCGGGCATCCGCCCCGGCAAGCCGACCGCCGAGTACCTCGACTTCATCCTCAGCCGGATCACCCTGCCGGGTGCGCTCTACCTGGGCATCGTCGCTATCCTGCCGAACTTCTTCTTCATCTGGCTGGACAACCAGCAGTTCCAGAACTTCCCGTTCGGCGGCACCGCTGTGCTCATCATGGTCGGCGTCGGTCTGGAGACCGTGAAGCAGATCGAGAGCCAACTCATGCAGCGGAACTACGAAGGGTTCCTGCGGTAGATGCGACTCGTTCTGGTTGGCCCGCCGGGCGCGGGCAAAGGCACACAGGCGGAGTTCATCGCCGCGCACCTCTCGGTGCCGAAGATCTCGACCGGTGACATATTCCGGGCGAACGTCTCCCAGGGCACGCCGCTGGGCGTCGAGGCCAAGCGCTACATGGACGCGGGCAAGCTGGTCCCGGACGAGGTCACCATCAACATGGTGCGGGACCGGCTCGCCGAGCCGGACGCGAGCGAGGGCTTCCTGCTCGACGGCTTCCCGCGGACCACGCCGCAGGCCGCCGCGCTGGACAAGCTCCTCGCCGACCTCGGCACCGCGCTGGACCTGGTGCTGGAGCTCGTCGTCGACGACGACGAGGTGATCCGGCGGCTGTCCGGCCGGCGTACCTGCCGGGGCTGCGGCAAGATCTGGCACGTCGAGTTTGACGCGACCAGCCGGGAGGGCATCTGCGACCGCTGCGGCGCGGAGCTGTTCCAGCGGGACGACGACAAGCCGGAGACCATCGCGGCCCGGCTGCGGGAGTACGCCGAGAAGACCGCGCCGCTGGTCGACTACTACGGCGCCCAGGGCAAGCTGGTCGGCATCGACGCGACCGGCCCGGTGGAGGACGTCACCGTCCGCGCCATCGACGCGCTGCGTTCGTACGGCGGCTGAGGTCCCACCCACCACCCGACGGATAGAGTGCGAGCAGCGGGGTACGTGCGACGTGCCCCGCTGCTCCGCGTACGCGCGACGAAAGGTAATCACCACCATGCGCCGTCCCCAGCTGGACATCCAGCTGAAGACCCCCGAGCAGATCGAGCTGATGCGGGCCGCCGGTCTGGTCGTCGCCCGTGCCCTGCGCCGGATGCGGGAGGCGGTGGCGCCGGGCGTGTCGACGGCTGACCTGGACGCGATCGCCGAGTCGACCATCCGCGAGGCGGGTGCCGTGCCCTCGTTCAAGGGCTACCACGGCTTCCCGGCGTCGATCTGCTCCTCGGTCAACCAGCAGGTGGTGCACGCCATCCCGTCGCCCCAGCAGGTGCTGCGCGAGGGCGACCTGATCTCGATCGACTGCGGGGCGGTGCTGGACGGCTGGCACGGCGACGCGGCGGTCACGGTGCCGGTCGGCGAGGTCGACCCGGCCCTGCTGCGGATGACGGCGGTGGCCGAGGACGCCATGTGGGCCGGGATCGCCGCCGCGGCGCGTGGTGCGGCCTCCGGCAAGGGGCGGCTCACCGACATCTCCCACGCGGTCGAGAGCGCGGTCCGCAAGGGCGGCCGGTACGGCATCGTCGACGGCTACGGCGGCCACGGCATCGGCACCGAGATGCACCAGGACCCGCACGTGCTCAACCACGGGCGTCCCGGCAAGGGCCCGCGCCTCGTGCCGGGCATGGCGCTCGCGATCGAGCCGATGATCACGATGGGTTCGCCGCGTACCGTCGAACTGTCCGACGGCTGGACCGTGGTGACCCGGGACGGGTCGATGGCGGTGCACGTCGAGCACTCGATGGCGTTGCTTGACGACGGCGTGTGGGTGCTGACCGCCGAGGACGGCGGCCGGGCCCGCCTGGGCGACCTGGTGACCGCGCGGCAGACCTCCGTCGACTCCCCGGCCGCCTGACCGGCGGGTTTCGCCCGCCCGCGTGGCGGGGCACGCCGTGCCTGGCTGGCGGTCGGATGCCATGCTTGCTCCCATGGAGGAGCGCAACCGGATGCGAGCGGCCGACGTGGATCGGGAGGCCACCGCGGAGCAACTCCGGGCGGCGCTTAACGAGGGCCGGCTCGACCTGCACGAGTACGACGAGCGGCTGCGCCGGACGTACGCGTCGAAGACCTACGGCGAGCTGGACGAGCTGCTGACCGATCTGCCCGGCACCGGGCCGGCGGGGCGTCCCCTGCCGGTGCCCCGCGCGGCCGGGGAGAGCGCCGTGACGCCCCCGCCGGCCGCCCCGGCCCCGGTGGACCCGGGCGGTGCGCGCGGCGCCTGGCTGCTGGGGCTCTGGGGGCCCTGGCTGAAGGTGGGCCTGATCCTCACCGCGATCTGGTTCGTGTCCCAGCTCGGTGAGGGTGAGTTCGACGACTACTGGCCGCTCTGGGTGCTCGGCCCGTGGGGCGCCGTGGTGCTCTACCAGACCGCGCAGGGGCTCGCCACCGGGGTGCCGGAGCGGGACGCCGAGCGCAGGCGGCGCAAGCGGGTCGAACGGGATGCCCGGCGAGCGGCGAAGCGGGAGCTGCCCGACGCGTGACCTGCGTCATATCTGAGTCGTCCGGGTGACCGTCGCGCCGGTCGGTTTGGCGAGCGCGTGCGGGTCGGCGTACACTTTCAGATCGGCGCACAGCGTCCACTCCGCCATGCCCACCCTGCGCTTCGGTGGGAGTCGGAGCCGCGGCTGGCGCGGGTTTTCTGATCTTGGTCAGTTCACCCGTGTAAGACGTTGTGGGCCGTCCGGAGCAACCGACGTCAGGACAGCGGAGTACATGCCGAAAAAAGACGGAGCCATCGAGATCGAGGGTCGGGTCATCGAGCCCCTGCCGAACGCCATGTTCCGGGTGGAGCTCGCGAACGGCCACAAGGTGCTGGCTCACATCAGCGGCAAGATGCGGCAGCACTACATCCGCATCCTGCCGGAGGACCGGGTCGTCGTCGAACTCTCGCCGTACGACCTGACCCGCGGGCGCATCGTCTACCGCTACAAGTAAGCCTGACGGCGGCCGGGACGTTCCCGTGTCCGTCTTCGACGTCCGGGTCGCGCTGCGTCGCGTCTCCGGGCCAGATGGGAAGTAAGGCAACCGTGAAGGTCAAGCCGAGCGTCAAGAGGATCTGCAACAAGTGCCGGGTGATCCGCCGGCACGGCCGGGTCATGGTCATCTGCACCGACCCGCGCCACAAGCAGCGCCAGGGCTGACGCCCCACACATCACCAACTCGCCCCAGCCGCGGTTGGTACGCAGTGCGTACCCCTCGTGGTTGACCCCCGGTCGGAGGCCGGGGCCCGCTCGGGCAGCGACCGGTCCCGGTCGCCGGCATCGTGGACGCCGGAAGGACAGGGACGGTCGGTAGCGGGGTGGGGCGGGTCCACACCTCCGCCACAACATCACGAGGAGTACGCCCGCACATGGCACGTCTAGTCGGCGTGGATCTCCCCCGCGAGAAGCGGATGGAGATCGCGCTCACCTACATCTTCGGGGTCGGTCGTACCCGCGCCCTGGAGACGCTCGCCGCGACCGGCATCTCGCCGGACAAGCGCGTTCGGGACCTCACGGACGAGGAGCTCGTCGAGCTCCGGAACCACATCGAGGGCAACTACAAGGTTGAGGGTGACCTGCGCCGCGAGGTCGCCGCTGACATCCGCCGCAAGGTCGAGATCGGCTGCTACGCCGGTATCCGGCACCGCCGTGGTCTGCCCGTGCGTGGCCAGCGCACCAAGACCAACGCGCGGACCCGGAAGGGCCCGAAGCGGACCGTGGCCGGCAAGAAGAAGCCCGGCAAGAAGTAACTAGGAGCGCACAGACTTATGCCACCGAAGGCTCGTGCCGGAGCCGCCGTCAAGAAGGTCCGGCGCAAGGAACGCAAGAACGTCGCCCACGGGCAGGCGCACATCAAGAGCACCTTCAACAACACCATCGTGTCCATCACGGACCCGACCGGTGCGGTCATCTCCTGGGCCTCGTCCGGCCAGGTGGGCTTCAAGGGCTCCCGCAAGTCGACTCCGTTCGCCGCGCAGCTCGCCGCCGAGGCCGCCGCGCGCCGCGCGATGGAGCACGGCATGCGCAAGGTCGACGTGTTCGTCAAGGGTCCCGGCTCCGGCCGGGAGACCGCCATCCGTTCGCTGCAGGCAGTTGGCCTCGAGGTCGGGCAGATCTCCGACGTCACGCCGCAGCCGCACAACGGTTGCCGTCCGCCGAAGCGTCGCCGGGTCTGAGAGGTTAGAGAGAGATGGCTCGTTACACCGGTGCTGACTGCCGCCGTTGCCGGCGGGAGAAGATGAAGCTGTTCCTCAAGGGCAGCAAGTGCGATGGTCCGAAGTGCCCGTTCGAGTCCCGGCCGTTCCCGCCCGGGCAGCACGGCCGCGGCCGCACGAAGGAGACGGAGTACCTGCTCCAGCTCCGTGAGAAGCAGAAGGCCCGTCGTGTCTACGGCGTGCTGGAGAAGCAGTTCCGCGGCTACTACGAAGAGGCCGTGAGCAAGGAAGCCAAGACCGGTGAGGTCCTGCTGCAGATCCTCGAGTCGCGGCTGGACAACGTGGTCTACCGGGCCGGCTACGCCAAGTCCCGGGACATGGCCCGTCAGCTGGTCAAGCACGGTCACTTCACGGTGAACGGCAAGAAGGTCGACATCCCGTCGTACCGCGTCAAGGAGCACGACATCGTCGAGGTGCGTGCGAAGAGCAAGGAGCTCACCCCGTTCCTCGTGGCGCAGGGTGAGGCCGGCTCGCGGACCGTTCCGGCGTGGCTGGAGGCGATCCCGAGCCAGATGAAGATCCTCGTGCACTCGCTCCCGGCCCGCCAGGTGATCGACACCCAGGTCCAGGAGCAGCTGATCGTCGAGCTCTACTCCAAGTAAGGGCTCGTTGCGGTGGCCCGTCCTCCGGGGCGGGCCACCGGAACAGTTGTGTCGTGGGCGTCAAATAGCGGGCGCCCCGGAAGAGAAGAGAAAAGATGCTCATCAGCCAGCGACCGTCTCTCTCCGAAGAGTCGATCAACGAGACCCGTTCCCGGTTCACCATCGAGCCGCTGGAGCCCGGCTTCGGTTACACCCTGGGCAACTCGCTGCGGCGTACGCTGCTGTCGTCCATCCCGGGTGCGGCTGTCACCTCGATCAAGATCGACGGTGTGCTGCACGAGTTCACCACGATCCCCGGGGTCAAGGAGGACGTGGTCGAGCTCGTCATGAACATCAAGGAGCTGTGCGTCAGCTCCGAGCACGACGAGCCGGTCAGCATGTACCTGCGCAAGCAGGGCCCGGGCGACGTGACCGCCGGTGACATCCAGCCCCCGGCCGGTGTCTCGGTGCACAACCCGGACCTGAAGCTCGCCACCCTCAACGGCAAGGGCCGGCTCGACATGGAGCTGACCGTCGAGCGGGGGCGCGGCTACGTCACGGCGGCGCAGAACAAGCAGGCGGGTGCCGAGATCGGCCGGATCCCGGTCGACTCGATCTACTCGCCGGTGCTCAAGGTGACGTACCGGGTCGAGGCGACCCGTGTCGAGCAGCGGACCGACTTCGACCGGCTGATCATCGACGTCGAGACCAAGCCGTCGATGGGCCCGCGTACCGCGCTGGCCTCGGCCGGCTCGACGCTGGTGGAGCTGTTCGGGCTCGCCCGCGAGCTGGACGAGACGGCCGAGGGCATCGACATCGGGCCGTCCCCGCAGGACGCCCAGCTGGCTGCGGACCTGGCCCTGCCGATCGAGGAGCTGGACCTGACCGTCCGCTCCTACAACTGCCTCAAGCGCGAGGGCATCAACTCCGTTGGTGAGCTCATCGGGCGTACCGAGGCCGACCTCCTCGACATCCGCAACTTCGGTCAGAAGTCGATCGACGAGGTCAAGATGAAGCTCGCCGGGATGGGCCTGGGGCTGAAGGACTCGGCTCCGAACTTCGACCCGGCGCACGTCGTGGACGCCTTCGGCGAGGCCGACTACGACACCGACGACTACCGCGAGACCGAGCAGCTCTAGTCCGCGCTGCCGCCACACCTGAGGAGCACCAAGCATGCCCACGCCCACCAAGGGCCCCCGCCTCGGCGGCAGCCCCGCGCACGAGCGGCTGATGCTGGCCAACCTGGCCACCGCGCTGTTCCAGCACGGCAAGATCCAGACCACCGAGACGAAGGCCCGGCGGCTGCGTCCGCTGGCCGAGCAGCTCATCACCAAGGCCAAGCGCGGCGACCTCGCCTCGCGCCGCCGGGTGCTGGGCGTCGTCAAGGACAAGGACGTGGTCTACGCCCTGTTCGACCAGATCGCGCCCCGGTACGCCAACCGCAACGGTGGCTACACCCGGATCGTGAAGACCGGTCCGCGCAAGGGTGACGCCGCTCCGATGGCGATCATCGAGCTGGTGGAGGAGCTTCAGGTCGCCGAGCCGAAGGCGAACAAGAAGACCGCCGCCCGCAAGGCCGCGCAGCAGGACAAGGTCGAGGCCCTGGCCCCGGCCGAGGAGACCCCGCGCTCCAGCGCCGGCGACCAGGACGCCGAGGCGCCGGTCTCGGCGTCCGGTGACACCGCCGCCGCCCGCGAGGACAGCGACGAGGCCACCGAGAACGACAAGGCCTGAGATCAGGCTCGACCGGGCCCGGCATCCCCTCGGGGGTGCCGGGCCCGTCGCCGTCGACAGGAGGTACGAGGTGGACGAGCGGATCCGGCTGCGGCTGGACGTCTCGTACGACGGCACGGACTTCTCCGGCTGGGCGCCCCAGCCGACCCGGCGCACCGTGGCCGGCGTGCTCATGCAGACGCTGGGCCTGGTGCTCGGCGTGGGCACGGCGACCGGGCTGACAGTGGCCGGGCGCACCGATGCCGGGGTGCACGCCACCGGGCAGGTCTGCCATCTCGACCTGCCGACTCCCGTGTGGCGGGAGCACGAGGGGCGGCTGCTGCGCCGGCTGGCCCGGCTGCTGCCGCCGGACGTCCGGGTACGCGCGATGACCGAGGTGCCGGCCGACTTCGACGCCCGGTTCTCGGCCACGTTCCGGCGCTACGAGTACCGGGTCACCGACGCCCCGTGGGGGGCCGAGCCGCTGCGCCGCGGCGACACCCTCGCCTGGCCGAAGCCCCTGGACCTGGCGGCGCTGAACGCCTCCGCCGCCGGGCTGGTGGGCGAGCACGACTTCGCCGCGTACTGCCGTCGCAAGGAGAACGCGACCACACTGCGCGAGGTGACCCGGCTGGACTGGCGGCGTGACCCGGACGGCATCCTGGTCGCCACCGTGCAGGCCGACGCGTTCTGCCAGAACATGGTGCGCAGCCTGGTCGGGGCGATGCTGGTGGCCGGCGACGGGCGGCGGCCGGTTCAGTGGCCCGCCGGTCTGCTGACCCGCCGCGAACGCTCCAGCGAGGTGACTGTGGCGCCCGCGCACGGTCTCGCCCTGGTCGCTGTGGGCTACCCGGCCGACCCGGCCGAGTACGCCCGCCGCGCCGAGGAGACCCGCCGGTTGCGGGTGCCGGTGGCCGAGGGCTGAGCGCGGCTCAGTCGGTGCCCCGCTGACCGGCGCTGTCGTCGGCCGCGTCCGCGTCGGGCTGCCCGGCCGTTCCGGCTGCCGCGCGGCGATCCAGCACACCCCGGTTCAGGTGCAGCTCGACCAGGTCGTACATGATCTCGCGGGCGGTCGCGTCGTCACTCGGGATGCGCTCGCCGTCGGCGCGGGTGACCAGGCAGTAGGCGACGTAGTGTCCGCGTACCTGCCAGGCGACCCGGGCCGCGGCCTTCTCCACCGCCTCGGTGCCGTCGCCCGCCGCCATGCCACGGAACCGTCCCTGGCGTGCGTCGAGCAGCGGCCGGATGCGGTCGCGTACCCGCTGGGCGGTGGCCACGTCGGTGAGGTTGAACAGACCGGCGGTGATCAGGTGGTCGCCGTCGGGGGAGCGGAGCGTGCCCCGCACGACCTGGTTGCAGCCGAGCCGGACCAGCAGGTCGGCGATCTCGCCGGTGGCCGCGACCTGACACTTCGTGCTGGCCTGGGTCTTCAGCACCCGGTAGGCCGGCTTCTCGTCGGCGACCACCAGGTCCTTGACCGGGAAGACCTCCTTGGCGGTGAGCGACGCCTGGTCGGTGTCCCGGGAGTCCAGGTCGGTGCCGCCGGACGGCGTGCTCGACTCGGTCGGCTGCGGGGTGGGCTGGGCGGCGGGCGGCTCGGCGGTGCGCTCGTCCAGCAGCGCGGCGACGGCGAGCCCGGTGAGCGAGAGCAGGAGCAGCACGGCGGCGCCCCCGACGAGCGTCTGCCAGAACCGGCCGCCGCCACGGCGCTCGGCGCGCCGGGTCCGGGGCGGCTCGATGGCGGCGGCGCGGGCGGTCGGGCCGACCGGGATCGGCACTGTCTGCCGGTTCGCCGCGGCCGGTACGGGCGCCGGCATCGGCGGTGCGGGCTGCGGCACCGGGGAGGGCTCCCGTGGTGGCGCGGGCCGTCCGGGTGTGGGTGCCGGGGCGGGTGGCGCCGGCATCGGGGCACGGTCGTCGGCCGCCTGCTCGTCGGGGCCGCCCTGCTCGGCCGCGCCGGCCGGCGGCAGCGCGGGTTGCGCGGTGGGGCGCGGCGGCGGGGGCAGCGACGGCGTGGGGAAGCGGGAGCGTGACGGACCCGCGGGCGGGGGCGGCACGGCTGAGGGCCCGTTCGGGGCCGACCCGGGCTTCGGGTACTCCAGGAAGGCGTCCTCATCGGACTCGTACCGGTACACCATGTGGCATAGAGTAGGACTGATTGTCCCTTTCAGGGGTAATATCGGGAAATTCTGGTGGAGTGGCGTCGAACCCTGCCTGTGACACCGTCGCCGGAACCGCTGCGGCCCGGTGCGAGAATGCCCGCGTGACCGGCGACCACTACTTCACCGCTGAGCCCTCGACCCCGGCCCGCCCGCGCGAGGTCGAGTTCACAGTCGCCGGGCGCGACTACACACTCGGCTCGGCCGGCGGCGTCTTCTCCGCCGACCGGCTCGACCCGGGCACCGCCGTGCTGCTGCGCAAGGCCGACCTGCCGGCCGCCGACGTCACCGGCGCGTTGCTCGACATCGGCTGCGGCTTCGGCCCGATCACCTGCGTCCTGGCCACCGTCGCGCCGAAGGCCACCGTCTGGGCCGTGGACGTCAACGAGCGCGCCCGCGCCCTCACCACAGCCAACGCGGCAAGGGTCGGCGCCGCCGACCGGGTACGCGCCGTCGCGCCGGACGACCTGCCGGACGACGTCACGTTCACCCAGATCTGGTCCAACCCGCCGATCCACATCGGCAAGCCGGAACTGCACGGCCTGCTGCGGCGCTGGCTGCCCCGGCTCGCCCCGGACGGCGTGGCCTGGCTCGTCGTCGCCCGTCACCTCGGCGGCGACTCGCTGCACCGCTGGCTGGTCGAGCAGGGCTGGTCGGTCGAACGGCACGCCAGCCAGAAGGGCTACCGGGTGCTACGGGTCACCCGGTAATCCGGTGTCGCCCACCGGTCCGGCTCGGGCAGGATGCCCGCGTGGGATACGTGGACGTGGCAGGGGCCGGGCACATCCTCCCGGACGGGCGTGAGCTGTTCAGCGACGTGTCGTTCCGGGTCGGTGAGGGCGCCAAGGTGGCACTCGTGGGCCCCAACGGCGCCGGCAAGACCACCCTGCTGCGGATGGTCGCCGGTGACCTGCCGGTGAAGACCGGCGCGATCGCCCGCTCCGGCGGGCTGGGCGTGATGCGCCAGTTCATCGGCATGATCGGGGACGAGTCCACGCTCGCCGACCTGGCGCTCTCCCTCGCCCCGCCGGCGCTGCGCGACGCCGGGCGGCGGCTCGCCGAGACCGAGGCGGCCATGCGGGCGGCCGAGGTTCGCGGCAAGTACAGCTCCGCCGCCGCCAAGACCCAGCTCGCGTACGCCGAGGCGCTCGCCGCCTGGGGTGAGACCGGCGGGTACGACGCGGAGGTCCTCTTCGACACCGTCGCCACCATCGTGCTCGACCTGCCGTGGGACAGCGCCCGGGAACGGCCCGTCCGCACGCTCTCCGGCGGCCAGCAGAAGCGCTTCGCGCTGGAGTTGCTGCTGCGCGGCCCCGACGAGGTGCTGCTGCTCGACGAGCCGGACAACTTCCTCGACGTACCCGGCAAACGCTGGCTGGAGGCGCGGCTGCGCGAGTCGGCCAAGTCCGTGCTCTACGTCTCGCACGACCGGGAACTGCTGGCGCAGACCGCCGACCGGGTCGTCGCGGTGGAGGGCGGCAGCGCCTGGGTGCACCCGGGCGGCTTCGCGAGCTGGCACTCCGCGCGGGTGGCCCGGCACGCCCGCCTCGACGAGCTGCGCAAACGCTGGGACGAGGAACACCAGAAGCTGCGCGAGCTGATGCTGATGTACAAGCAGAAGGCCGCGTACAACGACGGGATGGCGTCGCGCTACCAGGCCGCGCAGACCCGGTTGCGCAAGTTCGAGGAGGCCGGGCCGCCGCCCGTACCCCCGAAGGACCAGGACATCCGGATGCGCCTGACCGGCGGGCGGACCGGCAAGCGCGCGGTGATCGCCGAGCAGCTGGAGTTGGACGGCCTGACATACCCGTTCGACCTGGAACTCTGGTACGGCGACCGGGTGGCGGTGCTCGGTGCGAACGGCACCGGCAAGTCGCACTTCCTGCGGCTGCTGGCGCGCGGCGGCACCGACCCGGAGCCGGGCAACACGCCTGTCGACGGCGCGGGCGCGCTCGCGCCGGTCGCGCACGGCGGCGTGGTCCGGCTCGGCGCGCGGGTCCGGCCCGGGCACTTCTCGCAGACCCACGACCGGCCGGAGCTGATGGGCAAGACCCTCGTCGAGGTGCTGTGGCGCGGCGACGACCACCGGGCCGGCATGGACCGGCACGCCGCGATGGCGGCGCTGTCCCGGTACGAGCTGGCCGGTCAGGGCGACCAGCGGTTCGGCACGCTCTCCGGCGGGCAGCAGGCCCGCTTCCTGGTGCTGCTGCTGGAACTGTCCGGGGCGACGCTGCTGCTGCTCGACGAGCCGACGGACAACCTCGACCTGGCCTCGGCCGAGGCGTTGGAGGCCGGGCTGACCGCGTTCGAGGGAACGGTCGTCGCTGTCACCCACGACAGGTGGTTCACCCGTACCTTCGACCGGTTCGTGCTGTTCCGTGGCGACGGCGACGTGGTGGAGACACCGGAGCCGGTCTGGGACGTGGGCTGAGCTGCTACCCGAGGGTGGGCCCCGGGGAGCGGGCATAGGGTGGATCTCGTGAGTGAGATGACCTTCCGCCGGCTGGGCGACTCCGGGCTCGTGGTGTCCGTTGTCGGTATCGGCTGCAACAACTTCGGCCGCAAGCTCGACCTCGACGGCACCCGGGCGGTGGTGGACGCCGCGCTCGACGCCGGGATCAACTTCTTCGACACCGCCGACATCTACGGTGAGCCGCAGGGTGCCTCCGAGGAACTGCTCGGTCAGGCGCTCAAGGGCCGCCGCGACGACGTGGTGGTGGCCACCAAGTTCGGCATGGACATGAACGGCGCGAACGGGCCGGACCACGGCGCCCGGGGCGCTCGCCGCTACATCGCCCGCGCCGTCGAGGCGTCGCTGCGCCGGCTCGGCACCGACCACATCGACCTGTACCAGATGCACGAGCCCGACCCGGGCACCCCGATCGACGAGACGCTGGCCGCTCTGAACGACCTGGTGACCGCCGGCAAGGTGCGCTACCTGGGCAACTCCAACTTCGCCGGGTGGCAGATCGCCGACGCCGACTGGACCGCGTCGTCGCAGGGCCGTACCCGGTTCATCTCCGCGCAGAACCACTACTCGCTGCTGGAACGCGGCGTCGAGGACGAGGTCATCCCGGCCTGCGAGCGGTTCGGCCTGGGCATGCTGCCGTTCTTCCCGCTCGCAAACGGGCTGCTCACCGGCAAGTACAAGCGGGGCGAGGCGCCCCCGGCCGGTAGCCGGCTGGCCGGTGGCGGCCGGTACGCCGAACGGCTGGCCGCCGCGCGCTGGGACGTCATCGAGGCGATCGAGGCGTACGCGGCCGAGCGCGGCATCAGCATGCTCCAGGTGGCCATCGGCGGCCTGGCCGCCCGTCCCGCCGTAACGTCGGTGATCGCCGGCGCGACGACCCCAGAGCAGGTGAAGTCCAACGCCGAGGCGGGAACCTGGCAGCCCTCAGACGAGGACCTGGAGGCCCTGGACGCCATCCTCTGACGCCCGCCCCACCGTCCGCGCGTCGATCTTGCAGTTTCTGCCCCTCGGGTGCCCGTTTCGCGGCTTCTGCGGGGGCGACAACTGCAAGATCGGCGCGCGTTGGCGTGGGAGGAACGTTACGGAGGGCTTCCGTACGGGCGGGAGGCGTCGTACGGTAGGCCGCAAGTGACCCACGGGAGCCCGGTGCGGACCGGGCTGAGAGGGGGGCTGGGAGCCCCCGACCGTCGAACCTGATCCGGGTAATGCCGGCGCAGGGAGGAGCGTTGCCGTGCTGTCCCTGGGACGACTGCATCTCATCACCGACACCCGGCCGGGGCGTGACCCGCTCGCCGTGCTGCGTGCCGCCCTGCCCGTAGCGGGCGCCGACCTCGTCGTACAGGTGCGTGTGGAGGACGACGCCACCGACCGGGAGGCGTACGAGCTGGCCCGGCTGGTGGTCGACGCCTGCCGGCCGTACGGGGCGCGGTGCCTGGTGAACGACCGGCTGCACGTGGCGCTCGCGGTGGACGCCGCCGGGGGCCACGTCGGCGCGGACGACCTGCCGGTCGCAGCCGCGCGCCGGGTGCTCGGCCCGGACGCCGTGCTCGGCGCGACCGCCCGCGAGCCGGCCGGCGCCCGCGTGGCGGTGGACGCGGGCGCGACCTACCTGGGCGTGGGCCCGTGCCACGTCACCACCACCAAGGCCGGCCTGCCGGATCCGATCGGCCCCGAGGGGATACGCGCGGTCGCCGAGGCGGTGAGCGTGCCGGTGATCGCGATCGGTGGGGTCACCGCCGGGACCGTGCCGACGTTGCGGGCCGCCGGGGCGTACGGGGTGGCGGTGGTCGGCGCGCTCAGCCTGGCCGCCGATCCCGCACACGCCACCGCCGAGCTGATGCGGGCGCTGACGTGTTAAAAGGGGGCCCTTCCTCTACCGGAGGCGTTAAAAGGGGGCCCTTCCTTACCGACGTGGCGGTGGTGGGGGGCGGGCCGATCGGGTGGGCGATCGCGTGGCGGTGCGCGCAGCGCGGACTGCGCGTGGTGGTGCACGACGACCGGCCCGGGTCGGGCGCCTCGTCGGTGGCCGCCGGGATGCTGTCGCCGGTCGCCGAGGTGTACTTCGGTGAGCACGAGCTGACCGCGCTGCTCGTCGAGTCCGCCGCCCGCTGGCCCGGTTTCGCAGCCGAGCTGGCCGGGGCGAGCGGCGTCGACATCGGGTACCGCACCGAGGGCACGCTCGTCGTCGGGCTCACCGCCGACGACCTGGCCGAGGCGGGGCGGCTGTGGTCGTACCAACAGGGTCTGGAACTGCCGATCACGCTGCTGCGGCCGTCGGAGCTGCGCGACCGCGAACCGGCGCTGGCGCCGCGCGTGCGCGGCGGCGCGGTGGCCCCCGGCGACCACCAGGTCGACCCGCGGCGGCTGGTCGCCGCGCTGCGCACTGCCGCCGAACGCGCCGGTGCGGAGCTGCGCCCCGCCCGCGTCGGCGCGCTGTCCGACGTGGACGCCCGCGTCACGGTGGTCGCGGCCGGCTGCGGCGCGGCGGCGCTGACCAGCCTGCCGGTCCGCCCGGTGAAGGGCCAGGTGCTGCGGCTGCGCGCGCCGGGCGGCGGCCCGCCGGGCTTCCGGCACGTGATCCGGGGGTACGCGGACAGCGAGTCGGTCTACCTGGTGCCCCGGGACAGCGGTGAGGTCGTCGTCGGGGCGACAGTCGAGGAGCGCGCCGACACCGCTGTCACCGCCGGTGGGGTGCTGACGCTGCTGCGCGCCGCCGCCGAGCTGGTGCCGGAACTCGTCGAGTACGAGCTGGCGGAGGCCGTGGCCGGGTTGCGTCCCGGTACGCCGGACAACGCGCCGATCATCGGGCCGCTGCCCGGGCGGCCGGGCGTGCTCGCGGCCACCGGGCACCACCGGCACGGCATCGTGCTCACCCCGGTCACCGCCGACCTGGTCACCGAACTGATCGTCACCGGCGAGCCGGATCCCGCGCTCGCCCCCTTCACCCCGGATCGCTTCGGGAAGGAGCGCACGTGGAACTGATCGTCAACGGCACCGGCCGGACGCTGCCCGACGGTGTCACAGTCGCCGAGGTGGTCCGCGCGGTCACCGACCGGGAGCGCGGGCTCGCGGTGGCGGTGAACGGTGAGGTGGTGCCGCGCGGCGGCTGGTCGGCGAGCGTGCTGCGCGACGGCGACCGGGTCGAGGTGCTCAGCGCCACCCAGGGCGGGTGAGCGGATGTCCACGCTTGAGATCGGTGGGGTCACGTTCGGCTCCCGGCTCGTCCTCGGCACCGGCGGCGCGGCCAACCTGCACGTGCTGGAGCAGGCGATCCGGGCCTCCGGCACCGAGCTGGTGACGTTGGCGCTGCGCCGGGTGGACACCACGCCCGGTGGGTCGGGCGGCCTGCTCGACCTGGTGGAGCGGTGCGGCGTACGGCTGCTGCCGAACACGGCCGGCTGCCGTACCGCCGTGGAGGCGGTGAAGACGGCGCACCTGGCGCGGGAGGCGTTCGACACCGACTGGGTGAAGCTTGAGGTGATCGGCGACGAGCGCACGCTCCTGCCCGACGGGGTGGAGCTGCTGCGCGCCGCCGAGGAACTGGTGGCGGACGGGTTCACGGTGCTGCCGTACACGTCGGACGATCCGGTGCTCGCGCGGCGGCTGGCCGACGTGGGCTGCGCGGCGGTGATGCCGGCCGGGTCGCCGATCGGTTCCGGACTGGGCATCGGCAACCCGCACCACATCCGGCTGATCCGGCAGTCGGTCGACGTGCCGGTGGTGCTCGACGCGGGCATCGGCACCGCGTCCGACGCGGCGCTCGCGATGGAGCTGGGCTGCGACGCGGTGCTGCTGGCGAGCGCCGTGACCCGGGCCGCCGACCCGGTGGCGATGGCCACGGCGATGCGGTACGCGGTCGAGGCCGGGCGCCTGGCGTACGGCGCGGGCCGCATCGCCCGCCGCTTCCACGCCCAGGCGTCCACCCCCGACGAGGGACGGCCCGACCTGTGACCGCCCTACGCGTCGCGGATCTTGGTACGGACACGCCCCCGCAGGGGCGGCCGCGTACCAAGAACTACACCGGCTCGACCGGGGTCGTGCTGTTGACCGATCGTCGGGTGGCGCGGAGGCGGCTCGTTGACGTGGTGGCGGGGGCCGTGGGTGGGGGAGTGCGGTGGGTGGTGCTGCGGGAGAAGGACCTGCCCCGCGCCGAACGCCTCGCGCTCGCCGTCGACCTGCGCGCGATCCTCGCCGAGGCGGGCGGCACGCTGATCGTCGCCGGACCCGACCCGCTCGACGGGGACGCGGTGCACCTGCCCGCCGCCGGCCCGTACCCGCCGCCCGCCGTCGGACTCGTCGGCCGCTCCTGCCACGACGCCGCCGAGTTGGCCCGGCTCACCACCGAGCACTACGCGACGCTGTCCCCGGTCTACGAGACAAAGACCAAACCCGGCTACGGCCCGCCGCTACGGGCGGCCGGACTCGCCGCGCTGGTGAAAGCCAGCCCGCTCCCGGTGCTGGCACTAGGCGGCATCGAAACCCCGGACCAGGTCCACGCATGCGTAGCGGCAGGGGCAACAGGAGTAGCAGTGCTCGGCGCGATCATGCGTGCCCAGGACCCCACCGAAACCGCCACCACGCTGGGCAGAGCCTTCCAGGAGGCGACCACCCGTGTGGCGCACACCCACCCCGCGCGATCCGACGAAGGCCCACACGAGAAGGGCTGCGGCCGACCGTGACCACGGAGGGATCAAGCCTGACCGCCCGGAGTGGGCACGGTCGGCCGCAGCCCTGAACCGCAACCACCGGAGAAGACAAGTGACGCCGAAAACAGTTCTCAGCATCGCCGGATCCGACTCCGGAGCAGGAGCGGGCATCCAGGCCGACCTCAAGACGTTCGCCGCGCTCGGGGCGTACGGCACGAGCGTGCTCACCGCCGTCACCGCGCAGAGCACCAGGGGTGTTGACGCCGTCCTGCCGCTGCCACCGCAGACAGTGCGCGACCAGATGGACAGCGTGCTCGGCGACTTCGACGTGCGGGCCGTGAAGACGGGAATGCTCGGCACCCCGGCGGTCGCCGACGCGGTGGCCGAGGCGGCCCGGGCCGGGCGGCTGCCGCACCTGGTCGTCGACCCGGTACTCGTCGCCACGAGCGGGCACCGGCTCGGCGTGGTGGAGGCGGTCGAGCGGCTGCTGCCGTACGCGGAGGTGGCGACACCCAATTGCGCGGAGGCCGCGGCCCTCACCGGAGGCCCGGTGGGCACCGTGGAGGAGATGGTCGCGGCGGCCGAGGCGCTCGCCGCGCGCGGACCGGCCTTCGTGGTGGTGACCGGCGGCGACGTGGACGCCGACGGCGAGTCGGTGGACGTGCTCGCTGGTGGCGGGACCACCCGGCTGCTGCGCGCGCCCCGGGTGGACACCCGGCACAACCACGGCACCGGCTGTTCGTTCTCGGCCGCCGTCGCGGTCCGGCTCGCCGCGGGCGACGCGGTGCCGGTCGCGGTGGAGGCCGCCAAGGAGTACGTCACCCGCGCGCTGACCGGCGCGCGGACCTGGGAGCTGGGCGCGGGACGCGGCCCGCTGGACCACTTCGGCTGGTCCGCATGAGCGACAGGGAGGCTGTCATGCAGGCACGTCGCAAGGTGTACGTGGAAGGGTCACGCCCGGACATCCGGGTGCCGTTCGCCGAGGTGACGCTGACCGGGGACAACCCACCGGTACGGCTCTACGACACCTCCGGTCCCGGCTCCGACCCGGAGGCGGGGCTGCCCGCGCTGCGTGGGGCGTGGATCGCCGAGCGGGGCGACGTCGCCCCGGTACGCGGCGCCGGCACGCCGCTGGCGGGCACCCGTCCGACTCAGCTCGCCTACGCCCGGGCCGGGATCGTCACGCCGGAGATGGAGTTCGTGGCGATCCGGGAGTCGGTGACGCCGGAGTTCGTCCGGGACGAGATCGCGGCCGGCCGGGCGGTGCTGCCGCTGAACGTCAACCACCCGGAGTGCGAGCCGGCAATCATCGGCAAGGCGTTCCTGGTGAAGGTCAACGCCAACATCGGCACCTCGGCTGTCACCTCGTCGGTGGCCGAGGAGGTGGAGAAGCTGACCTGGGCCACCCGGTGGGGCGCGGACACCGTGATGGACCTGTCCACCGGCAGGCGCATCCACGAGACCCGCGAGGCGATCGTGCGGAACGCGCCGGTGCCGATCGGCACGGTGCCGATCTACCAGGCGCTGGAGAAGGTCGGCGGTGACCCGGTGAAGCTGAGCTGGGAGGTGTTCCGCGAGACGGTCATCGAGCAGGCGGAGCAGGGCGTCGACTACATGACTGTGCACGCGGGTGTGCTGCTGCCGTACGTGCCGCTGGCGGTGGACCGGGTCACCGGGATCGTGTCCCGGGGCGGCTCGATCATGGCGGCCTGGTGCCTGGCGCACCACGAGGAGAACTTCCTCTACACCAACTTCCGGGAGCTGTGTTCGCTGCTCGCGAAGTACGACGTGACGTTCTCCCTGGGCGACGGCCTGCGTCCCGGCTCCATCGCGGACGCCAACGACGAGGCGCAGTTCGCCGAGCTGCGCACGCTCGGTGAGCTGACGAAGATCGCCTGGGAGTACGACGTCCAGGTGATGATCGAGGGCCCCGGGCACGTGCCGATGCACAAGATCAAGGAGAACGTGGACCTCCAGCAGGAGTGGTGCCACGAGGCGCCGTTCTACACGCTCGGGCCGCTGACCACCGACGTCGCACCCGCGTACGACCACATCACCTCGGCGATCGGCGCGGCGATGATCGGCATGTTCGGCACCGCGATGCTCTGCTACGTCACCCCGAAGGAGCACCTCGGGCTGCCCGACCGCGACGACGTGAAGGCGGGCGTGATCGCGTACAAGATCGCCGCGCACGCGGCCGACCTGGCCAAGGGGCACCCGGGCGCGCAGGCGTGGGACGACGCGCTGTCGAAGGCCCGGTTCGAGTTCCGGTGGTCCGATCAGTTCAACCTGGCGCTCGACCCGGAGACCGCGAGGGCGTACCACGACGCGACGCTGCCCGCCGAGCCGGCGAAGACCGCGCACTTCTGCTCGATGTGCGGGCCGAAGTTCTGCTCCATGAAGATCACGCAGGAGCTGAAGGACTATGCCGCGCGGGGTATGCGCGGCAAGTCGGAGGAGTTCGTCGCCTCCGGCTCACGGGTGTACCTGCCGCTGGCGTGAGCGAGGCCGGGGCGGGCGTGTCGATCCGGCCCGCCCCGGGTCGCCGTTCAGTCGCGGTGGTGCCGCCCGGTACGCAGCGAGCGGGCGTCGGCGGCGTTGTCGTCCGAGGCGAGACCGGCGACCCAGTCGACGTACTCGTCGTCGGTAGCGGCGTCCGGCTCGGCCGCACGGTCGGGCGGCTCCGGGTCGGCCTTGGGCCGGTTACGCCGGAACAGGCCGCGCCGGGTCTTCGTCTTCCCGGCGGGCGTGTCGGCGTCCGCCGGGCCGGCGTGCCGCCCGCGCCGGAGGTCCGGCTCGCCCGTCTCCGGCGCGGTGGCCTCGGGCAGCGCGGTGCCGGCACCGGCCTCGGCCGGTACGGCGGTCGTCGGCTCCGGTCGGGCGACAGGCAGTGCGGCCTTCTCCTCCGGCCGGGAAACCGGCCCGGCGGGACGGGCGTTCGTGGTGAGCGCGTCCCAGCCGGCGCTCGCGCCCGGCTCGGGCAGACCCCGACGGCGGGGACGCGGTGCCGGCTCGGCCGGGGTGACCGCCTCCACGCTGTCCCCTGCCGGCGCGTCCGGTTCGGCGGTGGCGCGCTGCGGGCGGCTCGCCGGGGTGATCGGCCAGGCCGGGCGTACCTCGCCGGGCGCGCCGGCGACCTCCTCGAACATCGGGAACCGGGGCCGGGGCGACGGGGCCGGCGCCGGGCCGTCGTCGAAGAAGAAACTACGTCGGGTACGACCGGGCGGTGCGTCCTCGCCGGCCGGGGAGCCCGTGCGGGGAGCCGGGCCGTCGAGGGAACCGCCGGGCGTGCCGGGGTCCACACTGCCGGGCGTCGAGGCCGCGCTCGCGTCGTCCCGGGCCGGGTTCGCGGCCGGTGGGATCGGGTCGGCGTTCGCCGCCGGGCCGCCCTGCCCGACCGGCGTCGTCGGCGTGGCGTCGGCCGGGGCGGAGTCGGGTGCGGCCGGGCCGGTGGCGCGTGGTCCGGCCTTCGGGGTGCGGCCACGCCGCGAGCGGGTGGGGCGGCCGGTCCCGGCAGTGGGCTCGGCCGGTGGCGCGGCGGCGCTGTCCGCGTCGGCCCGGTCCGGTCCGGTCAGGTCGCCGCCGTCCGTCCGGGGGCCGGGGACGTGGTTCTCGGGGGTGCCGCCGGTGAGCGGCGAGGCGTCCTCGGCGGCGGTGCCCGGGGAGGTGGCATCCGCGGCGCGGGGTGCGGTGGGACCGTCGGCGGGTGACCCTGGTCCGCCGGTGGACCGGCCGGCGCGGGTACGGCGGGGCCGGGTGACCCGTGGCGTGGCCGCCGTCGTTTCCTGAGCCGGTGCCGCATCGTCCGACCCGGCGGCCGGGGCAGCGGGGGCGGCGCTCTCGCCGCCGGCGGATGCGGAGGCGGCGGCCGGGGTGACGCTCGACTCTGGAACCGTGCCCGGACCCGTGCCCGGACCCGTGCCCGGACCCGTGCCCGGACCCGTGCCCGGACCCGTGCCCGGGGCCGGGATCGGGTCGGGGCGGCCCGCGGCGAGCACGTCGATGGCCGAGGTCCGGCGCCCCGGGGGCAGCAGGCCCGGCATGGGCTGGCCGTGGGTCGTCGTGTCAACGGTGGCCGGACGGTCGCCCGCCGGCTGATCAGCGGTGGGCAGACCGGGGACGGCAGGCGGGTCGGCGGCGGGAAGGTCGGCACCGGTGGGCGCCGACGTCGTGGTCGAGCCGCCGGGCTCGGGCCAGCTCCAGTGAGCGGGTGCGGCGGCGCCGCTCGTCACCGGAGGCGTGGGCGGGACGGTGGCGGCGGCCGGGGCGGACGAGTGCGGCAGCGGCGCGAGGATGTCGGTGGCCTCGACCGCGTCGGGGTCACCGCTGGCGGTGACCGGCCGGGGCAGCATCGTGGTGGCGGTCGAGCCGAGCGCACCGGCGATCACGGCGATCAGCGCGCCGTAGTAGGGCGCGACCTGGTAGCGGTCGGTGGCCGAGCCGGGACCGGCGGTCAGGTAGGCGAACGCGACGAGCACGGGACCGGCCGCCCCGGCCGCCCCGCCGACCAGCGGCGGCCATTCGGCCCGGCGGGCGAGCACGCCGACCGCCCCGCCGGCCAGCAGGGCGAGCACCGGCAGCAGCAGCATGGACAGGCGTTGCGCCGCCTCCGCATCCAGCCAGGAGGGTTCGAGCACGCCGAGCCGTACGGTGGCCAGCGGGCGGCTGGAGAGGATCGTGGGCGCGACGGAGAGCAGCGCGAACAGCCAGACGATCCCGGCGGTGATCGCCACTCCCCAGCCGAACGGCGGCTTGAGCAGCACGGCGATCGCGGCACCCGCCCCGACCACGGCCCCGAGCGCGGCGCAGATGCCGGCGGCCCAGGCCGCGTCGACGGATCCGCCCAGCTCGGCAGCGCGGGCCGGCTGCATGCACAGCGGGGCGACCACCATCGCGCCGAGCGCGCTGACGCCGGCGACGGAGAGCAGTTCGGTGGTGCCGCCGGGACCGTCGTCGCGGCGGGCGATGCGCTCGGTGAGGACGGCTCCGGCGACCGTGGCGACAGCGGCGAACCAGCCCACCCAGACGAGCTGGGCGGGCCACCGGTTGACCGAGACGTCGACGAACGCGCCGTCGAGGCGTACGACTCCGAAGCCGTACGCGATGCCCAACTGGCCGGCCCCGGCCAGCACGCTCACGCCGAGCGCCGTGAGCAGCAGCCTGCCCCACGTCCGAAAGGCCATGTCCGGCACGTTACGGCCCGGTGACCCCGATCGCCACCTTGCCGCCGCGCGGCGCGGCGAACCTCCCGGCGTGGCTACTTCAGCTCGACCAGGCGCGCGAGGTAGGTGGTGTCGCCGACGTTTGTGAGCATGTGCACCGCGCCCGGATCCCGGTAGACCACGCCGCCGGTCGGCTCGTCGGCGTCGATGGTGGCGCCGTCGATGGTCTGCACCACGTTCTTCGCGCCCTGGATCGCTACCACCAGATAGGGGTGGTCGTGGCGGTGCAGCGGCTGCCGCTCACCCGGCTCGAGCCGGATGTGCCAGACGCGTACCCGGTCGTTCTCGTACACGATCTCCTGGCCCACCGGGCCGAGTTCGAGGTCGGTGGAGAGTTCGGTCATCGTGGTCCGTCCAGTCGGGGGAGCACCTCGGCGGCGATGAGCTCCACGTGGTCGAGGTCGTCGAAGTCGATCAGGCGCAGGTGCACCCGGGTGGCCCCGATCGCGGCGAACTCGCCGATCCGGTCGACCAGCTGGGCGGGGGAGCCGACCACCGGGTCCTCCGGCGGCAGCGCGCTGGTGACGTGCAGCGGCGCGGCCCGGCGCTGCGCCTCGGCGTCGGTGCGCCCGATCGCCACCACGATGCCGGCCGAGAGCGTCAGCGGCGCGCGGCCGGAGTCGGCCCGCCCGGCGCGGTCACACGCCTCCCGCACCCGGTCGTACGCGGCGGCGGTCTCGGCGACGCTCTTGAACGGCATGTTGAACTCGTCGGCGTAGCGGGCGGCCAGCTCGGGTGTGCGCTTCGGTCCCCGGCCGCCGACGATCACCGGCGGGCCGGGCCGCTGCACCGGCTTGGGCAGCGCGGGCGCGTCGACCAGCCGGTAGTGCTCACCGGTGAAGCTGTACGTCTCGTCGGACGGGGTGCGCCACAGCCCGGTGACGATCTCCAGCTGCTCGGCGAGCCGGTCGAAGCGTTCGGCGACGGGCGGGAACGGGATGCCGTACGCGGTGTGCTCGCGCTCGTACCAGCCGGCACCGATGCCCAGCTCGACCCGGCCGCCGCTCATCCGGTCGACCTGGGCGACCATGACGGCGAGCGGCCCGGGGAGCCGGAACGTGGCGGACGTGACGAGCGTGCCGAGCCGGATCCGGGAGGTCTCCCGGGCCAGCGCGGCGAGCGTCAGCCAGGCGTCGGTGGGGCCGGGCGGCGCCGGCTCGTCCCCCATGGCCCGGTAGTGGTCGGCCCGGAAGAAGCCCTCGAAGCCGGTCTCCTCGACCAGCCGGGCGAACCGGAGCTGGTCGTCGTAGTCCGCACCGCGGTGGGGTTCGGTGAACACCGAGACCCGCATGGTCACCGGCCTCCGACGGGTACGCCGGGGGCGTCCCGCTCCATCAGCAGTTCGTGCAGCTCGGCGCTGATCCGCGCGACGTCTTCCAGGTGTTCGTGGCGGCCCAGCGTGCGGGGCCGGGGCACGTTCACCTCGACCACCTCGCGGATGCGCCCGGGGCGCGGGCTGAGCACGACGACCCGGTCGGCGAGCAGCACCGCCTCGTCGATCGAGTGGGTGACGAAGACGATCGTCGCACTGGTCTCCATGTGCACCCGCTGGAGTTCGCCGGAGAGTTCCTCGCGGGTGAGCGCGTCGAGCGCGGAGAACGGCTCGTCCATGAGCATCACCCGGGGCGAGCCGATCAGCGACCGGCACAGCGACACGCGCTGCTGCATGCCGCCGGACAGCTCGTGCGGGAGGCGCTTCTCGAAGCCGCCCAGCCCGGCCATCTCCAGCAACTGGCGGGCCCGGTCGCGGTGCTCGGCCCGGCGCCAGCCGAAGATCTCCACCGGCAGCAGCACGTTGTCCAGCACCGAGCGCCAGGGCAGCAGCGCCGGTCGCTGGAACAGCATGGCCACGTCGCGGCGGGGCTTCGTGATCGGCGTACCGGCCACGGTGATCTCGCCGCCGGTGACCGGCAGCAGGCCGGCGATCATGCGCAGCAGCGTGGACTTGCCGCAGCCGGACCGGCCGAGGACGGCGACGAACTCGCCTTCGGCGACGTCGAGGTCGATGCCGCGCAGCGCCTCCACCCGCCCCGAACGGCCGTCGAAGGTGCGGGACACCCCGGACAGTCGGATCATGTCCTGCCGGCTCCCTTCCACGTCGTCTCGGCCACGTCGTCTCCGACGCGAGCCGGGCTAGCGTAGCGGGGGACTGTGCTTATAGCACCGTCCGGGGTGGACGTCAGTCCGCTTTCCGTCACGCAACTTCGTTTCCGTTCCGCAACCGGGACGGCGGCGGCAGGTCATCTGGCTTCTCGTACGCTGTTGCGCGCGAAGAGTCCCCTCACGACGGTCCAGTCGGCCGAACCACCTGCCGACCCCGTCGGACCCACGACCCGACCGGCGAAGAAGTCCTGGTCGGAAAGGACATGGTGCACTGATGAGAAGGCTGACCCGTACGGTCGCCGCCGCGGCTCTGGCCACCGCCCTCGCCCTGGTGGGCGGCTGCAGCAGCGACTCGGACAAGTCCGAGAGCGGCGGCGGCAACGGCGCGGCGCTGGAGAAGGTGACGTACCTCACCTCGTTCGGCAACTTCGGGCGTGACTCCTACGCCTGGGTGGCGAAGGACAAGGGCTTCTTCAAGGAGGCCGGCTTCGACGTCGACATCAAGCCCGGTCAGGGCACCGGCTCCGTCATCCAGACCATCACCGGCGGTCAGGCCGACTTCGGCCCGATCGACCTGACCGGTGGCATCCTCCAGCTCGGCAACGGCCAGGCCAAGGACTTCGTGGCGGTGGCCGCGATCCAGCAGCGCACCATGGCCGCGATCGTCACGGTCGAGGGCAAGAACATCGCCACCCCGAAGGACCTCGAGGGCAAGAAGCTCGCCGACACCCCGACGTCCGTCGTGCGCAACCTCTTCCCGACGTACGCGCGGCTCGCCGGCATCGACGGCAGCAAGGTGACCTGGGTCAACGGTGAGGCGCAGGGCCTGATCGGCATGCTCGGCTCGGGGTCGGTGGACGGCATCGGCCAGTTCGTCGTCGGCCAGCCGACGGTGGAGACGGTGACCAAGAAGAAGCCGGTCGTCCTGCCGTACAGCAACGTGATGCAGGACCTCTACGGCAACGCGCTGATCACCTCCTCGAAGATTGCCAAGGAGAAGCCGGAGATGGTGAAGAAGTTCACCGCCGCGCTGCTCAAGGGCCTGGAGTACTCGCTGGCGAACCCCGACGAGGCGGCCGAGATCCTGAAGAAGAACGTGCCGGCCGCCGTGCCGGCCGCTGCCTCCGCCGAGCTTCAGCTGATGGCCGCGTACGTCCGGTCGAGCAACTCCGGCACCGCGATCGGCACGCTGGACAGCGGCCGGGTGGCCAAGAGCATCGCGCTGCTCCAGGGCGCAGGTGCGCTCAAGCAGAACCTCACCCCGGACCAGATCATCGACTTCAACCTCGCGCCGAAGGCCTGACCGGTCCGCTCGGGCCAACGGGGGTGCGACCCGCCGGACACCCCGGTGGGGCGCACCCCCTTCGCGTGCCGGTCACGCCGACCGGCGCAGAGAGGAGCACACGTTGACACAGTCGACCGAGGCCCGGCCGGAGACGCCGCCGCGCCCGGCGGTCGTCCGGCGCGGGATCGCCGTACGCCCGGCGGCGGTGGGACTGCCGGCGCTCGGCCTGGTGATCGCGGTGGCGGCCTGGTGGCTCGTCACCTCGGGGCTGAACCTGGTGCACCCGGCCGCGCTGCCCCCGCCGCAGGCGGTGGGGAGGTCCCTCGCCGGCACCACCGAGGTGCTGCTGCCCGCGCTGGGCATCACCACCTGGATGACAGTGCTCGGCTTCCTGCTCTCGTCGGTGGCGGGGGTGCTGATCGGGATGGCGCTGGCCGCCTCCCGCCGGGTGGAGCGGATGTTCGCGCCGCTGCTGGTGGCGGTGAACGCGGTCCCGAAGATCGCGTTCGGGCCGCTGCTGGTGGTGGCCGTGGGCTGGGGGCAGAAGCCCATCCTGACCATGGTGTTCCTGCTCTGCTTCTTCCCGATCGTGCTCTCCACCGCGACCGGGCTGACCACCACCCCGGCGGATCTGGCGGAACTGGGCCGGTCGCTGAACGCGTCGTGGTGGCAGTCGTTCCGCAAGGTGCGCTTCCCGGCGGCGCTGCCGCAGATCTTCGTCGGCCTCAAGGTGGCCATGCCGCTGGCCGCGATCGGCGCCGTGATCGGGGAGTTCTACTCGGACCGTCCGGGCCTGGGCTACCAGATCCTGCAGTACAACGGTGTCGGCGACACCGCGACCGCGTGGGCGGCGATCGTGCTGGTGGCCCTGATGAGCATCGTGCTCTACGCCGCCCTCAGCCTCATCGAGCGCCTGGCCCTGCCCTGGGTCCGCGCCACCACCTCAGCCCGCTAGCCACTGACCCGAGAACCCGACGTCGACCGAGCACCCAGAAGGTAAACCTCAACCCACGGATGGCGGCCGACCACGACAGGCGTGGCCCCACCGCAACCGGCGCAGGGATCAAGCCTGACCGCCCGGAGCCGGTTGCGGTGGGGCCACGCCCCCAACAGTGACTAGCCGGCGAGCCGCCAACGCCCACCACGAGCAACGAGCGTCGTCAACGCCTGCGGCATCAGCCCGGAGTGGTTGTCCGGCGTCATCCGGATCGGCCCGGACAGCCCGTCGAGCTGGGCGGTCTCCAGCACGTCGCGCAGCGCGTCCCGGTCGACCTTGCCGGGCTCGCCGCCGGCCCGCTGCTCGGCGTCGGCGATCAGCTGGACCGCGTCCGCGGCGAACGAGGAGAAGCCGTTGTAGCCGCCGAACCGGGCGGTGTAGTCCTGGAACCACTGCCGCCGCGCGGCCTTGGCCGGGGTGGTGGCGATCACGTCGTCGATCACCATGGTCTGGGTGAAGATCAGCGTCGCCTCCTCGGTGGATCGGGCCGACGGGCCCAGGAAGAGGTCACCGGCGGCCGAGGCGTCGAAGAACAGCGACCCGCGGAACTTGCTCTGCCGGGCGGTGGTGGCGGCGAGCGTCGCCTGCTCCGGCGTGGTCCACAGGACCAGCGCCTGCGGCTTGCCCTCGATCAGCTCGTTGATCTGCGTGGTCACCTCGGTGTCGGTGGACCGCACCGACTCGTTGCCGACCAGTTTCACGCTGGTCTTGCTCAGCTCGCGGCGCAGGGCGGTGAGCCCTTCCTGGCCGTAGCCCTCGGCGCTGTGCAGCAGCGCCACCTTGCGGACGTTGCGCCGGTCCAGTTCGGCGGCGAGCGCGGCGGCGCTGTCCGCGGCGTTCGGGGCGAGCTTGAAGACATATCGCCGCTCGGCCACCGGCTCGGTGACGGCGCTCGACGACGCCAGTGCGATCGTCGGAATGCGCTTCTCGCCGATCGTACGGGCCGCACCGACGGCGCATTCGTTGCAGCCGCCCATGATGACGGCGCTCACCCGCGAGTCACCGCTGAAATCATTGATGTTCCGCAAGGATTCCGCGGCGTCCGAGCGGTTGTCCTTGATCCTCAGATCGATCTTCCGGCCGCCCAGTGCGCCGGAGGCGTTCAACTGCTCGACCTTCAGTTCCAGGGCCCGTTGGTAGACCTTGCCGACGGGCGCCGAGGCGCCGGAGAGCTCCAGATCGGCGGCGATCACGATGGGGCTGGTGTCCTGCGGTTCCCCGCCGATCCCGCAGCCGGTGAGCGTGGTGGCCAGCACGGCCGATGCGAGCGCCGCGATGCTCGCGGAGCGGATGGGGCTCAACTCAGTCCTCCAGGTGCGGCGCGGGCCGACGCCCGATCACCGCCGCTAGTCCGTCCTCAGTGGAGGAACGGGATTGGTGTGCCGTACGGTGTGCGCGAAGCCTGCAAAACCTTGCCAATGCCGGGGCCTGTGGTCAAGCCGGGATCCGGAGTCCTGTTTCGGGACGGCTATCCCACATGCTGGGGACACGGAACATTAACCGACAATTACTGCACAGAAGCGTATGACCACTCTGGAGTGACATCCCCTGTTCAGGGGGTTGGAGAAAAGAAGGTATTAGGTGATCGGATCCCGGGTTGCGCCACCCCCGACCGTTTCCTGCCCCACTGCGGCTTCCCAAACACGATCTCGTCTGATGAAATCGCGGCCGTGCCGCGTGCGGCGCTGGCCGCTGCACCAGGCACGGGTCAGTGGGTCGCGCGTGGAAGAAACGACGGAGGCGATGTCGTGAGCACCGGACCTACGACCCTGCCCGGGAGCCCAAACGCCGAACAGCGGAACCGCCGTCGGCGCCTGCCCAGGCTGCGCGACGCGCGGATCCGCTCCAAGCTCGCCCTCATCCTGGTCGTCCCGGTGGCAGCCGTCATCGCACTGGCAACTATCCGACTCATCTCGGTGGGCCAGGGCGCGTACGAGGCGGACCGGATCCGGTCGCTGAGCGCGGTGTCTGTCGACATCTCGGCGCTCACCCAGGACCTGCACAAGGAGCGAATGGCGGCGGCGGTCTTCCTGGCCGACCCGAACCAGAAGCCGGACGCGTACAACCTGCGCGTGCGTCAGACCGACGAGCGCATCGACGCGTACCAGAAGGGGCGCGCCGACCTCGGTGACCTGCCGGCGGCGATCAGCAACCAGCTCAAGGTGATCGACGCCCACCTGGCCACGTTGAACGGCACCCGGCAGGAGGTGCTGGACCGGCTCCAGATGCCGGTGGCCGAGGCCAGCCTGCGCTACGGGATCGTCCTGGGCGACCTGGTCGCGTACAGCGACGCGCTGGCCCAGCAGCCGGGCGCGGAGAGCCTGGCCGACGCCCGCCGCGCGGTGGCCGCGTTCGCCCACGCCAAGGCCGCGGTGGCCGAGGAACAGGCGGTGGCCTTCACCGCCCTCGGTGGCAGCCGGATCGACGGCGAGCAGTTCTCCTCCTTCGTGGCCACGCTCACCGGCCAGCAGGAGGCGCTGCTGACCTTCTCCCGGACCGCGACGCCGAGCCAGCGGGCCCTGGTGGACCGCACGGTCTCCGGTGACGCCGTCCAGCTCGCCGACCGCGTCGCCGGCGACATCTCCCGCTCCGTCGAACGATCCTCGCTGGTCACCCGCGACGAGGCGTCCGCCGCCATCGGTGCGGTCGACGACCTGATGCGGTGGGCCGAGATCCAGCTGCTGGACGAGATGCTGGCCGACGCCGACGAGGTACGCGCCGACGTGATCCGGCAGGCGATCGTGGAGAGCCTGCTCGTGCTGCTCACGCTCGCCATCGCGGTGACGCTCGCCGTGGTGCTCGCCCGCTCGCTCAACGACTCGCTGCGCCGGCTGCGTGAAGGCGCGCTCGCCGTGGCCAACCACGACCTGCCGGACGCGGTGAGCCGGCTGCAGAACGTCAACGCCATCGGCGACGGCGGCGTGGACGAGATCGTCCAGCAGGTACGGGACCCGATCAAGCTCAGCAACCGCGACGAGGTCGGCCAGGTCGCGGTGGCCTTCAACGTGGTCCACCGCGAGGCGGTCCGGGTCGCGGCCGAGCAGGCCGCGCTGCGGACCAGCGTCTCGGCGATGTTCCTCAACCTGGCCCGCCGTTCGCAGAGCCTGGTCGACCGCATGATCGGCGAACTGGACGCGATCGAGCGTTCCGAGGAGGACCCGAAGCGGCTGGCGCAGCTCTTCGAGCTGGACCACCTGGCCACCCGGATGCGCCGTAACGACGAGAACCTGCTGGTGCTGGCCGGTGCCGACTCGGCCGTGCCGCGTCGCGACGACGCGCTCCTTGTCGACGTGCTGCGCGCCGCCCAGTCCGAGGTGGAGCTCTACAACCGGATCGAGTTCGGCACCGTCGACACCGACATCTCGGTCGCCGCGCACGCCGTCAACGACGTCGTCCGGCTGGTCGCCGAGCTGCTCGACAACGCCACCCGGTTCTCGCCGCCGAACACCTCGGTGGTGGCCGACGGCCGCCGGATCCGCGACTACGTGCTGATCCAGATCGAGGACCGCGGCCTGGGGCTCAGCGACGACCAGCTCGACTCGCTCAACCGGCGCCTGGCCGCGCCGCCGACAGTCGACGTGGCCGCGTTCCGGCTGATGGGTCTGGCCGTGGTGAGCCGGCTCGCCTCCCGCTACGGGATCCGCGTCGAACTGCGCCGCAACGTCGAGGGCGGCACCGTCGCCCAGGTCACGCTGCCGAACTCGACTGTGGTGCTGCCGGCCAACCGGGGTCAGGCCCCGCTGACCCGGCCGCGTCAGCCGCTCGCCGTGGAGCAGTCGCCGCTCAGCCAGGTCGGTGCCGCCGACGCGCTGGCCGGCGCCGGGCGGGGCGCGGCCACCGCCACGCTCGCCGACCAGTGGCGCGGGGCGACCACCGCCCCGCCGTCCCGGTGGCAGACGCCCGCCGAGACCCGCGACACCACACCCGCCGTACAACTGGGTGGAGCGACCGGCGCGCTGCCCACCGTGGCGGCGCCCGCCCCGGTGGCGGCGGCGCCCGCCCCCGCCGCGCCGGCACCGGTCTCCGGCGCGGGCTGGTCGGCCGGCCCGACCGTGGCGTATCCCGCGCTCGACCCGCTGCCCAAGCGGACGCCGGGTGTCGATGCGGCGCAACCCGCTACCCAGGCCGCACCTCCGGCCTACCAGCCGCTCGCCGCGGCGCCGGCGGTGGAGAGCACCCCGGCGACGCCCGTGGTGGCCCGGCCCGAGCAGCGGGCCGAGGCGCCGATATTCCGCGAGATGGAGGCGGTCTGGTTCCGTTCGCACGGAGAGGACGAGACCACCATCTTCACCCGTCCCACGTTCGACGAGCCGCCCGCGCCGGCACAGCCGGCCGTGGCGCCCCCCGCGGCGTCGGCACGTCCGAAGCTGCCCACCCGTACCCCGGGCGCCCAGGCGTCGGGGCTGACCACGCCGCCGGCGTACAGCCCGCCGGAGGTCCCGTCCACGCCTCCGGCAGCCGCGACGCCGCCCCCGGCGCCGCCCGCCGCCGAGCCCGCGTCCGCGCCGTCGATCGACCCGGAGGCCTGGCGTACGGCGGCCGACGAGGGCTGGTCGCGGGCCAGCCGTGCCGCGGAGCCCACCACCGGCGGCACCACCCGTTCCGGCCTGCCCAAGCGGGTGCCGCAGGCCCAGCTCGTGCCCGGCGGCATCGAGCCGAAGAGCGGCCGGGACCGCAGCCGGCGCACGCCGGACGAGGTACGCGGCCTGCTCTCCGCCTACCACCGTGGCGTCCAGCGGGGCCGTACGGCCGGCGCCGACCTGAACAGCACCTCGAACAAGGAGACGAACCGATGAACAGGCCGGCGGCCATGCAGGACATGGGGTGGCTTCTCACCAACTTCGCCGACAGCGTCGCGGGCATCGCGCACGTGGTGGCGGTGTCCGCGGACGGACTTCTGCTCGCCTCCTCGCGGGATCTGCCCGGCGACCGGGCCGACCAGCTCGCCGCCATCACCTCCGGCGTGGTGAGCCTTACCGAGGGCGCGGCGCGGATGTTCAGCGCCGGCGGGGTGCTGCAGACCGTGATCGAGATGGACAGCGGCTACCTGTTCCTGATGTCCATCAGCGACGGCTCGTCGATGGCCGTGCTCGCGGCCCGCAGCTGCGACGTCGGCCAGGTGGGCTACGAGATGGCGCTGCTGGTGGAGCGGGTCGGCCAGGCACTGGTCCCGCTGCCGAGGGACGCGGTCCGGTCCTGATCGGCCCGGGGTGCTGACGACCGGAGCCGGTGCGGCTCCGTACGAGGGGAGGTGATCGCGAATTGGAACCGCGACGTGATCCACGTGGCGCGCTGGTAAGGCCGTACGCGGTCACCCGGGGCCGCACCGAGCCGTTGCAGAACATCGCGCTCGAAGCGGTGCTGTCGAGCACGCCGACGCAGTCGGCCGAGGCGCGCTTCGCCGGGCACGACAAGTACCGCATCTCCTCGGTCTGTGAGGGCCGGGCGCAGTCGCTTGCGGAAATCGCCGCTTACACCCGGATGCCGCTGGGCGTCACCCGGGTGCTGGTCGCCGACATGGTGGCCGAGGGCCTGCTGACGCTACACACTGCCGCTCCCGCGACGGGTTTCGCGGCGCGGATGAACCTGCTTGGAAGGGTGCTAAGTGGACTTCGCGAACTATGACCCCGACGGGGTGAACCGCGGCCGGGAGATCATCTCCGCGAAGATCGTGATCGCGGGTGGCTTCGGCGTGGGAAAGACCACGCTCGTCGGGGCGATCTCCGAGATCCAGCCGCTGACCACCGAGGCGTTGATGACCGCGGCCGGCGTGGGCATCGACGACGCGTCGAAGGTGCCGGGCAAGGAGACCACAACGGTCGCCATGGACTTCGGCCGTATCACAATGGCCGAGGACCTGATCCTCTATCTGTTCGGCACGCCCGGCCAGACGCGCTTCTGGTTCATGTGGGACGAGATCATCAGGGGCGCGGTGGGCGCGGCGGTGCTCGTGGACACCCGCCGGATCACCGACGCGTTCGCGCCGCTGGACTACTTCGAGAACCGCAAGCTGCCGTACGTCGTGGCGTTGAACCGCTTCGAAGACGCGCCGCACTACGAGCTGGAGGAGATCCGGGAGGCGCTCGCCATCTCCCCGGACGTGCCGATGGTGCTGTGCGACGCCCGGCGGCGCGACTCGGTCAAGCAGGTGCTGGTGACTGTGGTCGAGCACGCCATGCTCCGCCTCCAGGCCGAGCACGGCTACCCGGCCTCGGTGGGCTGACCGCCTGCGGGTCAGTCGACCCGCAGGCGGTAGCCCCGCTTGACCACCGTCTGCACCACGCGGGGCGCCTTCAGGCCGGCCCGCAGGCGGGCGACAGCCATCTCCACGGCGTGCTCGTCGGCGCCGCGCGGCAGCGTACGCAGCAGCGCGGTGCGGGAGAGCACCTTCCCGGGCGAGGCGGCGAGCGCCCGCAGCACCGCCATCGGGGCCGGCGCCAGCTGGCGCAGTTCCCCGTCCACCACAGCGGCGTGCCCGCGCAGCGTCAGCACGTGCCCGGCCGCCTTCACCGAGACGGTACGCCGGGGCAGTTCCTCGACGATGGTGCGCACGAGCGCGCCCAGCCGGGCCCGGCTGGGCGCGCTCACCGGCACGCCGCGCCGTACCAGCGGCTCGGCGGTGACAGTGCCGACGCATCCGGCCAGCACGTCGCCGCGCAGCGCCTCCAGCACCGTCTCGGTACGGTCCCCGGCCGCCCGCAGCAGCGCCTCGGCCGCCGGGGCCGAGGTGAACGTGACCGCGTCGACGAGCCGCCCGGCCACCAGGTCGATGAGCCGGTGCAGCGGCGCCGGGTCGGCCGGCGGCGCCCACCGGTAGACCGGCACCTCGATCACCGTGGCCCCGGCCGCCACCAGCGCGTCGGCGCACTCGGGCTGCCGCTCGCCGTGCAGTTGCATCGCCACGACCTGGCCGGCCACACCGCGCCGGACCAGATGCTCGATCACCTCGTCGCAGCTCTCCGACTCCGGGGACCAGTGCTCGCGCAGCCCGGCGGCGCGGATCGCCCCGGTCGCCTTCGGACCCCGGGACACCACGTACGCCCCGGCGAGCGTGGTGCGCAGCGGCTCGGCCAGCCCCCAGCCCTCGGCCGCCTCCAGCCAGCCGCGCATGCCGATGCCGGTGTTCGCCATCAGCACGTCCGGCGGGTGTTCCAGGCAGGCCCGGGTGGCCTCACGCAGGTCGCTGTCGTCGGCCAGCGGGACGATCCGCAGCGCCGGGGCGAGCACCACCCGCGCCCCACGCCGCTGGAACAGCGCGGCGAGTTCGTCGCGCCGCCGGTCGGCGGTGACCCCGATGGTGAAGCCGGCCAGCTCGTCCCGCATCATTCCTCCTGCCGTAACCGCACCTCGACCAGGCCGTCCCGGCAGCGCACCGGATGCCGG
The DNA here is from genome assembly GCF_040649715.1 of Micromonospora sp. NPDC048887. Taxonomy (NCBI): domain Bacteria; kingdom Bacillati; phylum Actinomycetota; class Actinomycetes; order Micromonosporales; family Micromonosporaceae; genus Micromonospora; species Micromonospora sp. NPDC048887. The sequence goes on from NZ_JBEZGA010000013.1 coordinate 87,271, forward strand.
CGCAGCGTCACTCCCGGAAGGTCCAGGCACCGCCCCGTGGTGAGGTCGTAGACCTGCTTGTGCAGCGGCGAGGCGAGCGTGGGCACCCCGCCCCGGCTGCCGACCAGCCCCCGGGACATGACGTACGCGCCGCCGACCGGGTCGAGGTTGTCCACCGCGTACAGCCCGTTGGCGGTGCGGAAGACGGCCACCTGGACGCCGTCGACGAGCGCGGCCACACCCCGGTCGGGGTCGAGCCGGTCCAGCGGGCAGACCGGTGTCCAGTCCAGCGTGACGACGGGGCTCATCGGCGTACCTCCGGCAGGCCCAGAACGACGGGCTGGCGGCGGTGTCCGCCGTCCGGGGGCGCGCCCCGGGCCGGCACCGGCTGGCCCCGCTCCTGGGTGAACGTGATGGACGGGTCGGGCACGTCTGGCGCGTTGACGAAGGAGGTGAAGCGGCGCAGCCGGTCCGGGTCCTCCAGGACGTCGCGCCACTCGTCGGAGTAGCTCGTGACGTGCCGGGCCATCGCCGCGTCGAGGTCGGCGCAGAGGCCGAGCGAGTCGTCCACGATCACCGACCGGAGGTGGTCCAGGCCGCCGTCCATCGCCTCGATCCAGGCGGCGGTGCGCTGCAACCGGTCGGCGGTGCGGATGTAGTACATGAGGAACCTGTCGATCAGGGTGACCAGCTCGGCTGTGCTCAGGTCGGTGGCGAACAGGTCGGCGTGCCGGGGCCGGAAACCGCCGTTGCCGCCGACGTACAGGTTCCAGCCGGTCTCGGTGGCGATGATCCCGAAGTCCTTGCTCCGGGCCTCGGCGCACTCCCGGGCGCAGCCCGAGACCGCCGACTTGAGCTTGTGCGGCGCGCGCAGCCCTCGGTAGCGCAGCTCCAGCGCCACCGCGAGCCCGACCGAGTCCTGCACCCCGTAGCGGCACCAGGTGTCGCCCACGCACGACTTGACCGTGCGCAGCGCCTTGCCGTACGCGTGGCCCGACTCGAAGCCCGCGTCGACCAGCCGCCGCCAGATCTGCGGCAGCTGGTCGACCCGCGCGCCGAACAGGTCGATCCGCTGCCCGCCGGTGATCTTCGTGTACAGCCGGAAGTCGCGCGCCACCTCGCCGATCGCGATCAGCTTCTCCGGGGTGATCTCGCCGCCGGGTATCCGGGGCACCACCGAGTAGCTGCCGTCGCGTTGCAGGTTGGCCAGGAAGTGGTCGTTCGTGTCCTGAAGCGACGCCCGCTCACCGTCGAGCACGTGCCCGGTGCCCAGCGACGCCAGGATCGAGGCCACCACCGGCTTGCAGATGTCGCATCCGCTCCCGCGCCCGTGCTCGGCGACGAGCCGGGAGAACGTGCCGATGCCGCGTACCCGGATCAGGTCGAACAGCTCCTGCCGGCTGTGGTCGAAGTGCTCGCACAACGCCGTGGACTGGCGCACCCCGGCGGCGTCCAGCAACTGCTTCAGCATCGGCACGCAGGAGCCGCAGCTCGTACCGGCCCGGGTGCACGCCTTCAGCGCCGGCACGTCGGTCGCCCCGCCGGCGATCGCCGCGTCCAGGTCGGCGCGGGTCACCGCGTTGCAGGAGCAGACCTGCGCGGTGGCGGGCAACGCGCCCGCACCGGCGCCCGCGCCGCCGGCCGGCGCCAGCAACGCCAGCGGGGGAGCGGGCAGCGGCCCGCCCACACTGGCGCGCAACGCCGGGTAGGCGCTCGCGTCCCCAACCAGCACGCCGCCGAGCAGCGTCCGCGCGTCGTCGGAGAGGACCAGCTTCGCGTACGACCGGGTGGCCGGGTCGGTGAACGTCACGTCGAGACAGCCCTCGGTGACGCCGTGCGTGTCACCGAACGAGGCCACGTCCACGCCGAGCAGCTTGAGTTTCGTCGCGGTGTCCGCGCCGGGGAAGGTGGCCGCGCCGCCGAGCAGCCGGTCCGCGACCACCTCGGCGGTGGCGTACCCGGGCGCGACCAGGCCGTGGCAGACCCCGTCGACAGCCGCGCACTCGCCGACCGCCCAGATCCGTTCGTCGGCGGTCCGGCAGGCCGGGTCCACCAGCACGCCGCCGCGCGGGCCGAGCGGCAGCCCGGCCGCGCGGGCCAGCTCGTCCCGGGGCCGGATCCCGGCGGCCACCACCACCAGGTCCGCGTCGACGGTGCGGCCGTCGGCCAGGTCGAGCGCGGTCACCGTGCCGTCCGGCCCGGAACGCAGGGCCGTGGTGGCCACCCCGAGGTACGGCGTGACGCCCAGCTCCTCCACGTACCGCCGGAGCATCGCCCCGCCCGCCTCGTCCACCTGCACCGGCATGAGCCGGGGCGCGAACTCGACAACGCTCGTGGCGAGCCCGAGCAGCCGCAGCGCGTTCGCCGCCTCCAGCCCGAGCAGCCCGCCGCCGATCACCGCGCCGGTGCGGCGGCCCCGGGCGTGTTCCCGGATCGCGGCCAGGTCGTCAAGCGTCCGGTAGACGAAGACGCCGGGCAGATCAGCGCCGTCGACCGGCGGCACGAACGCGTACGAGCCGGTGGCCAGCACCAGCGCGTCGTACGGGTACTCACCGGCCGCGGTGGTCACCACCCGCCGCGCCCGGTCGACGCCGGTGGCCGGCTCACCCAGGCGCAGGTCCACACCGGCGTCGGGGGTGTGCAGGTTCAGCTCGTCGGCGTCCACCCCGTCGAAGACGGCGGAGAGCCGCACCCGGTCGTACGCCGGACGCCGTTCCTCGGCCAGGACCGTGACATGCCACCGCCCGTCGGTGTCCCGGGCCCGCAGCGCCTCGACGAAGCGCTGCCCCACCATGCCGTTCCCGACGACGACCAGCTCCCTGATCGGCTCGCTCATGACGCCACCTCCACCGTCTCGCGTTCCTCGTCGGTCGTCAGCGGGTCGGCCTCGGCGAGCCAGGCGGCGATGCCGGCCACCGCCTCCCGGCAACTGCCGCAGCCGGTGGCGGCCCGGGTCGCCGTGGACAGCGCCGCCGCCGTCCGGGCGCCCGCCCGCCAGCACGCCACCAGCGCGCCCTTGCTCACGTCGTTGCACCGGCACACGGTCGCGGCGTCCGGCATCAGCGCCGGCGACGCGGCCGGCTCGGCCGGTGCGTCACCGAACGTCCGGCCGAGCAGCAGCGAACGCCGGTCCGCCGGCACCGGCGCGCCCCTGTCGAACAGCTGCACCACGGTGCCGACCGCCGGGTTGTCGCCGAGCAGGATCGCGCCGGTCAGCCGCTCGTCCCGGATGCGCAGCCGGGCGTACGTGCCCCGGGCCGGGTCGGCGAAGGTCAGCTCCTCGACCGGGCCGCCCGGGTCGCCGGGCCCGGCCACGTCGCCCATCGCGGCCAGGTCGATGCCGGCCGCCTTGAGCCGGGTCACCGCCGGCCGGGGCCGGTAGCGGGCCAGCGGATCGGCGCCGGTCAGCACGTCGGCCACCACCCGGGCCTGGGCCCAGGCCGGCGCGACGAGCCCGGTCAGCGTCCCGTCGTGCTGGGCGCAGTCGCCGATCGCGGAGATGTGTCTGTCGCTGGTACGCATCCGGTCGTCCACCACCACACCCCGGTCGACGGCGAGCCCGGCCGCCTCGGCGAGCGCGGCGTCGGGGCGTACCCCGCAGCAGAGCACCAGCAGGTCGGCGTCGAGCGGTTCGGCGTCGGCCAGGTGCAGGCGGACGCCGTCGGTGCCGGCGCTCACGGCGGTCGCCGGCGCCCCGAGCCGGGACCGGACGCCCAGGCCGGCGAGCGTGCCCGCGAGGACCGCGCCGGCCGGCGGGTCGAGCTGGCGTTCCATCAGGTGCCCGACCGGGTGGACCACAGTCACGTCGAGCCCTCGGGCGGCCAGCCCACGGGCCGCCTCCAGACCCAGCAGCCCGCCGCCGAGCACGGTCACGCGCCGCGCGCCCTCGGCGGCGGCGAGGATCCGCCGGCAGTCGCCGAGCGTGCGGAACGGGACGACCCGCTCGGGCAGCGGGGCGAGGCCCGGCAGCGGTGGCACGACGGCCCGGCTGCCGGTGGCGAGCACCAGGTGGTCGTACCCGTGCCGGTCGCCGTCGGCGGTGACCACCTGGCGGGCGGCCCGGTCCACGGCGGTGACGGCCGCGCCGGTGCGGACCTCGATGCCCGGCCCGACGGCTTCGACAAGCTCCACGTCCGGCTCGCCGATGCGCCCGGCGAGCAGCGTGGAGAGCATGATCCGGTTGTACGCGCGGTGCGGCTCCGCCCCGAGCACGGTGATCCGCCGGTCCCCGCCGCGAGCGTGCAGCTCGGCGGCGAGCCGGGCGCCGGCCATGCCGTAGCCGACGACGACTATGCGCTCGTTCATGCCGGCTCCACCCGGACCGCGCAGATCTTGAACTCGGGCATCCCGGAGACCGGGTCGAGCGCGTCGTTCGTGACCGAGTTGGCGCGTTGCGCGCCGGGCCAGTGGAACGGCGCGAAGACGGTGTCCGGCCGGATCGCCGTGCTGAGCCGGGCCGGTGCGCGCAGCTCACCCCGGCGGGAGACCACCCGTACCGGCGCCCCCTCGGTCACGCCGATCCGGGCCGCCAGGTCCGGGTGCAGCTCGACGAAGCCGCCGGGCGCGGCGCGGCGCAGCGCGGCCACCCGCCGGGTCTGCGCGCCGGACTGGTACTGAGCCAGCACCCGGCCGGTGGTGAAGTGCAGCGGGTAGTCGGCGCAGACCGGCTCGGCGGCCGGCCGGTGGGTCACCGGATGGAACCGGGCCCGGCCGTCAGGGGTGGGGAAGCGGTGGGCGAACAGCCGGGGCGTGTCCGGGCCGTTCCGGTCCGGGCAGGGCCAGAAGACGCCGGTGTCGGCGTCGATCCGGTCCCAGGTGATCCCGGCGTAGTCGGCCGGCCCGCCGGCCGAGGCCCGGCCCAGCTCCGCGAAGACCTCGCGGGGGTCGGTCGGCAGCGGCGTACCGCCCTCGGTCAGCCGTCCGGCGAGCGCGGCGAGGATCGCCAGCTCGGTACGGACTCCGGCGGGTGGTTCGCGCAGCGCCCGGCGGCGCAGTACCCGGCCCTCCAGGTTGGTCATCGTCCCGTTTTCCTCGGCCCACTGGGCGACCGGCAGCACCACGTCGGCCAGCTCGGCCGTCTCGGAGCGGACGAAGTCCGCCACCACCAGCAGGTCCAGGGCGCGCAGCCGGGACTCGACCCGGGCGGCGCGGGGCGCTGACACGACCGGGTTGGACCCGAAGACAAGCAGCGCCCGCGCGCCGGACGGCGTGCCGAGCGCGTCCAGGAGCTGGTACGCCGGCACCCCCGGCCCGGGTAGCGCGTCCGGTTCGACGCCCCACACCCCGGCGACGTGCGTACGGGCCGCCGGGTCGTCGATGCGCCGGTAGCCGGGGAGCTGGTCGGACTTCTGCCCGTGTTCCCGGCCGCCCTGCCCGTTGCCCTGCCCGGTCAGGCAGCCGTAGCCGGAGCCGGGGCGGCCGGGCAGGCCCAGGGCGAGCGCCAGGTTGATGAAGGCGGTCACCGTGTCGACGCCCTTGGCGTGCTGCTCGGCGCCCCGCGCGGTGAGAATGACCGCGCGATCCACTGTGGCCAGCGCACGGGCTGTCGCGTACAGGTCGGCCACCGGCACGCCGGAGAGCCGTTCCACCTCCGCCGGCCAGTAGCCGGCAACCGTCCGCCGTACCTCGTCGAAGCCGGCGGTCCGCTCCGCCACGTATGCCCGGTCCAGCCAGCCCTCGGTGAGCGCGATGTGCAGCAGCGCGTTCGCCACCGCCAGGTCGGTGCCGGGCAGGGGTTGCAGGTGCAGGTCGGCCTGCCGGGCCGTGGCGGTGGCGCGGGGGTCGACCACGATCACCCGGCCGCCGCGTTCCCGCAGGTCGGCGACGTGCCGCATCAGCGGCGGCATGGTCTCGGCCGGGTTCGCGCCGACGAGCAGCAGCGTGTCCGCGTGCCCCAGGTCGGCGAGCGGAAACGGCAGTCCACGGTCGACCCCGAAGGCCCGGCTGCCGGCCGCGGCGGCCGACGACATGCACCAGCGTCCGTTGTAGTCGATGTGCCGGGTCCGCAGCGTCACCCGGGCGAAGCGGCCCAGCGCGTACGCCTTCTCGTTTGTGAGGCCGCCGCCGCCGAAGACGGCGACCGCGTCCGGCCCGTGGCGGTGCTGCACGTCCCGGATCCCGGCGGCGACGCGGTCGAGTGCCTCGTCCCAGGTCGCCGGGCGCAGCTCGCCGCCGGGCCGGTCGCGCAGCAGCGGGGTGGTGAGCCGATCCGGGTGGTCGAGCAGGTCGGCCGCGGTCCAGCCCTTCTGGCACAAGCCGCCGCGGTTGGTGGGGAAGTCACGGGCGCCTACCTCGACGCCGTCGCCGGTGGCGCGCAGGATCATGCCGCACTGCAGGGCGCAGTACGGGCAGTGCGTGGCAATCTCGACGGAGCGTTGCTCCGTTCGCGTCGCCGTGCGCGCACCGTCTGTCATGTCGGAAAAGCGTGCCGTCGGGCGGTTTCCGGTCCGGGTCTGCTCTGTTTCGGTCCTGTCACGAGCGCTTCACACCGCACGCACGTGACGGGACGGCCCGCAAGGCCTAGAATGTGGGACAACAATCTCATATTTCGGGAGGCATCATGAGCGTGACGGACGCGTTCGACGCGGTGGCCGGCACCTACGACCAGGCTCGACGTCGCCTGGTGCCCTGCTTCGACGCCTTCTACGGCACCGCCGTCGAGGTGGCCGCGCCGCCGCTGCGCGTCGCGCTCGCCGCCGGGCGTACCCCCGAGGTGCTGGACCTGGGCGCGGGCACCGGCCTGCTGTCCATGCTGCTGGCCGCGGCCGTCCCCGGCGTCCGCCTGACGCTCGTGGACGGCGCCCCCGGCATGCTCGCCGTGGCCGCCGGGCACCTGGGCGAACGCGGCGTGCCCCATCGCACGGTCCACGCCGACCTGGCCGACCCGCTGCCCGCCGGGCGGTACGACGCGGTGGTGTCCGCGCTGGCCATCCACCACCTCGACGACGAGGGCAAGCGGGCGCTGTACCGGCGGGCCGCCGACGCGCTGGTCCCGGGCGGGGTGTTCGTCAACGCCGAGCAGGTGGCCGGGCCGACCCCGGCGCTGGACCGCCGCTACGACGAGGTGTGGACGGCGCGTCTCACCGAGCTGGGCTCCGACGCCGAGGAGATCGCCGGCGCCCGTGAACGGATGCGGCACGACCGGCCGGCCACGGTGGCAGACCAGTGCCGGTGGCTGGCCGAGGCGGGCCTGGCGGACGTGGACTGCTTCTTCAAGGAATGGCGTTTCGCGGTCTTCGGCGGTCAGCGGCCGGACGGATCGGCGAGGTGATTCTCAAGCCGCTCGGCGAACCGGGGTGCGCCGGCCTTCCGTAGGTGGGCGAGCAATTCGATCGCATCCTTGTCCTCGGCGACCAGGCTGCGCCGGTAGTAGTCGATCTGCCGCGCCAACGTCCTCATGACCAGAGGCATCGAACGGTCGGCCACCCAGTTGAGGAACTCGTCGCCGGTGCGGACCGACAGCGATTCCCGTACGCATTCCGGCGGAAAGGCGCGCCGGTCGTCGGTCACCAGGATGTCGGCGCGGCCGTGGACGGCGGCGGCCAGTACGTGCCGGTCGTCCGGGTCCGGTGGGCACGGGACGTCGTGCGGCGAATAGCCGGTGACGAGGCCGTACGGAAACGCCTGGACGCCTCCTGGCCGGGGCCGGAACTACACGTCGTCGGTGAAACCCAGCGCGTCGGACTCCCACATCAGCGCCTCGTACGACTTCCGTCGCTCGTCCATCTGCCGTTGCCGGAATGCGAGGACGTCGCGGAGGAAGAGACGCCGGTGGCTGCCGACCCGGTGGGACGCGACCGCCCCGTTCTCCAGGAGGCGGACGAGCGTGGGGCGGGACATGCCGAGCAGCTTCGCCGCCTCGGTCGTCGTCAGTTCGCGGGAGACCGCGCTGATCGCGACGCCGTCGCCGCGGGCGAGCATCGCCGAGATCTGACGGAGAACGTCGAACATCTGCGCGGGAACCTCGACCTCGTCACCGTTCGCGGAGACGAGGCGGGCGGCGCCCGCGTCCGCGCCTGCGGCGAGGGGGTGCCGCACGAGGAACTCCTCCATGGCGGCCGCCTTCTGGCGCTCCACTCCCTCGGTGGGCATGACCGAGGCGGCCATGCCGGTGCTGAGGCTCATGACGGCTCCCTGTGGCAGATGGGGCTTGCGTCGTCCCAACCGTTCGGACCTGGTCCATCGTCGCCCTCAAGTGCAATATCCGCAACTGGCTTCGTTTGTTTCACCTGCTGGTGTCCGATTCAGCGATCGGCGGGCACGAGGATGACTGGCGGTCATACCGCTGGGTAGTCTTCCTGGCATGACCGCCAAGGTGACCCTGTCGTTCTCCGACGAGACGATCGAGGAGGCGCGCCGGTTCGCCAAGCGGGAAGGGCTCTCCCTCTCCGCCTGGATGGACCAGGCTGCCCGGGAGAAGGCGCTGCGCGAGGTCTTCACCGCGCACGCCGACGCGGTCGGCCGTGCCGGCTTCGACCTGGAGGCCGCCTCCCTGGCCGACGCCCAGGAGGCCGCGCTCGTCGACGACGCCCTCTTCGGCGGGCGCCCGCGTGCTGCGTAGGGGTGAGGTCTGGCGCATCTCCGGCGCCCGGGAACGCTTCGGTCTGGTGATCAGCTCGGACGTCTACAACGCCACGGCGGTGCCCATCGTGATCGTGGCCGAGGTGGTCGAGGAGACGCTGCTGCGCGACTCGCCGCTCGCCGTGCGGATGGGCGCGTACGTGGTGATGCCCGACCGGATCTCCTCACCGATGAAGAAGTGGTTCGCCGAGTGCGTGGACGTGGCCGACACCGAGACCATGCAGCGGGTCGGCCGGGCGCTGCGGATCCTCCAGGAGCTGTGACCGTCTCACCGGCGCTGTCCGGCGGACGTGCGGTCTCCGTTGCCGGGCCGACGCGCGCGGGGCACGCCGGGGAAATCAGCGGCTGAGAGCGTCGCCTCGTCGTCGACGAGGAGGAGTCGCCCGTGAGCACGCTCGTTTCCGCACCCACCACGCCGCCGGCCACCGACGCCGGCCGGCTCACCGAATGGCGGCCGGAGGACCGGGCGTTCTGGGCCGCCGGTGGCGCCCGGGTGGCGCGGCGCAACCTGTACGTCTCGATCTTCGCCGAGCACGTCGGCTTCTCGGTGTGGAGCCTCTGGTCGGTCATGGTGCTGTTCCTCGGCCCCGGGTACGGCATCGATCCGGCCGGGAAGTTCCTGCTCACCGCCGTGCCGGCCGCGTTGGGGGCGGTGCTGCGGCTGCCGTACACGCTGGCCGTGGCGCGCTTCGGCGGCCGGAACTGGACCATCGTGAGCGCCCTGCTGCTGCTGGTGCCGGCGGTGCCGATGGCACTGCTGATCGAGCCCGGGGTGTCGTACGCCACGCTGATGGTGCTCGCCTGCCTGTCCGGCGTCGGCGGCGGCAACTTCGCCTCGTCGATGGCGAACATCAACCTCTTCTTCCCGGAGCGGCTCAAGGGCCGGGCGCTGGGGCTCAACGCCGGTGGCGGCAACCTGGGCGTACCGGCGGTGCAACTGGTGGGGCTGGCGGTGCTGGCGACCGCCGGCGCCGCGTACCCCCGGCTCGTGCCGGCGGTCTACCTGCCGCTGATCGTGCTCGCCGCGCTGGCCGCGGCCCGGTGGCTGGACAACGTGCCGGGGGCGCGCAACGAGCCGGGCGCGCTGCGCGCGGCGGCCCGCGAGCCGCACACCTGGGTGATGTCGCTGCTCTACGTCGGCACGTTCGGCTCGTTCATCGGCTTCGGGTTCGCCTTCGGCCAGGTGCTCCAGCTCCAGTTCCACGACCGGTTCCCGACGCCGGTGGACGCGGCCTGGCTGACCTTCCTCGGGCCGCTGATCGGCTCGCTGATCCGGCCGGTGGGCGGCCAGCTCGCCGACCGGCTGGGCGGGGCCCGCGTCACGTTCTGGAACTTCGTGGCGATGGCCGCCGGTGCCGGACTGGTGCTGTACGCCGCCCGGGACCGGTCGTTCCCGCTCTACCTGGCCGGGTTCCTGGCGCTGTTCGTGTTCTCCGGGATCGGCAACGGCTCGACGTACAAGATGATCCCGGCGATCTTCCGGGCCCGGGCCGTCGCGGAGGGTGAGCTGACCGGCGACCCGGAGGCGGCGCAGCGGCGGGCCCGGCGGCTGGCCGGCGCGGTGATCGGCATCGCCGGTGCGGTCGGCGCCTCCGGCGGGGTGCTGGTGAACGTGGCGTTCCGGCAGTCGTTCCTGACCTCCGGCACCGCCGACGCCGCCTACCTGGCGTTCATCGGCTGGTACGCGCTCTGCTTCCTGGTGACCTGGGTGGTCTACCTGCGTCCCGGGTCGCGTACGCTGGCCGGCGTGTGACCTGTGCCATGACGGACCCGCAGGCCACGCACGGCGCGACCCCGTTTTGACCTGCCGCCGGGCGGCCGGGTATCGTTGCCTGCTGTTGTACGACATTCTTAGGCGTGCCGCATCAGGTACGCTTGGTCGTTCGTGCGCGCTGGTCCGGCTGGGAACTCCCGGTCACCTCGGCGCGCGACCCCAGACCGACGACGAGACAAGGTAGACCTGTGCGTACGTACAGCCCGAAGCCGGGTGAGATCGAGCGTCAGTGGCACGTCATCGACGCCTCTGATGTCGTGCTGGGCCGCCTGGCGACCCACGCCGCCACGCTCCTGCGTGGCAAGCACAAGCCGACTTTCGCGCCGCACGTCGACACGGGCGACTTCGTCGTCATCGTGAACGCGGGCAAGGTCGCGCTGACCGGCAACAAGCGCCAGACCAAGGTCGCTTACCGCCACTCCGGTTACCCGGGTGGCCTGAAGCGGGTCGGCTACGACGAGCTGCTGACCAAGCGGCCCGAGCGGGCCATCGAGCTGGCCGTGAAGGGCATGCTTCCGCACAACAAGCTGGGCCGTCAGCTCATCAAGAAGCTGAAGGTCTACGCCGGTGCCGAGCACCCGCACACCGCGCAGCAGCCGGTGCCGTTCGAGATCAAGCAGATCGCGCAGTGAGCGCGGGCGAAGGAAGCAGCATGACCGACATCACCGCCACCGAGGTCGCCCCCGAGGCCACCGAGGCGCCGGCGCCCGTCGCGCGCGCGCCCCGTGGTGACCGCCCGATCCAGACCGTGGGTCGGCGCAAGGAAGCCATCGTCCGGGTCCGGATCGTCCCGGGCAGCGGCAAGATCACCTGCAACGGCCGCGACCTCGAGGCCTACTTCCCGAGCAAGGTGCACCAGCAGCTCATCAAGGACCCGCTGGTCACCGCCGAGAAGCCCGAGGCGTTCGACGTGATCGCCAACCTGCGTGGCGGCGGCACCACCGGCCAGGCCGGCGCGCTGCGGCTCGCCATCGCCCGGGCGCTGATCGTCAGCGAGCCCGACGACCGCCCGGCCCTGAAGAAGGCCGGCTTCCTGACCCGTGACGCCCGGGTCAAGGAGAGCAAGAAGTACGGCCTCAAGAAGGCCCGTAAGGCTCCTCAGTACTCGAAGCGCTGATCACAAGCGTCTTGTACTTCTGACGGACGGCCGGTTCGCCTCCCCTTCCCGGGAGGCGGACCGGCCGTTCCGCGTTTCTCCTCTCATCGGCAGTTCCACGGAGGTTGGCGGGTATGGGCCGGTTGTTCGGCACGGACGGCGTACGCGGGCGGGCGAACGCGGATCTCACCCCGGAGTTGGCGCTGGCGGTCGCGGTCGCCGCGGCCCACACGCTGGCCGAGACCGACAAGAGCCATCCGCCGCTCGCGGTGGTCGGCCGGGACACCCGGGCCAGCGGCGAGATGCTGGAGGCGGCGGTGGTCGCCGGGCTCACCAGCGCCGGCGCCAACGTGGTCCGGGTCGGCGTGCTGCCCACCCCGGCGGTGGCGTTCCTCACCGCCGAGATCAAGGCCGACCTGGGCGTGATGCTCTCCGCCTCGCACAACCCGATGCCGGACAACGGCATCAAACTGTTCGCCGCCGGCGGCCACAAGCTGCCCGACGAGATCGAGATGCGGATCGAGGAGGCGGTGAAGGCGAACGCCACCACCGCCTGGAAGCGCCCGATCGGCGCCGGCGTGGGCCGGGTCAACGACCTGCTCGACGGCGCCGACCACTACGTGCAGCACCTGGTCGGCACCGTGCCGCACCGCCTCGACGGGATCAAGGTCGTGGTGGACTGCGCCAACGGCGCGGCGGCCGACGTCGCCCCGGTCGCCTACCAGGAGGCCGGCGCCGAAGTGATCGCCATCCACGCCGAGCCGGACGGGCTCAACATCAACGACGGGTGCGGCTCCAACCACATCGACGCGCTGCGCGCCGCGGTGGTCGAGCACGGCGCCCACCTCGGCATCGCCCACGACGGCGACGCCGACCGCTGCGTCGCGGTCACCGCCGACGGGGACGAGGTCGACGGCGACCAGGTCATGGCGATCCTCGCGCTGGCCATGCGGGACGCCGGCGAGCTGACCCAGGACACCCTCGTCGCCACCGTGATGAGCAACCTCGGCCTGCGGCTCGCCATGTCCGAACACGGCATCCGGCTGGTCGAGACGAAGGTCGGCGACCGGTACGTGCTGGAGGAGCTGCGCGCCTCCGGCCTGGCGCTCGGCGGCGAGCAGAGCGGCCACATCGTGCTGCCCGCCTACGCCACCACCGGCGACGGCGTGCTGACCGGTCTGCACCTGATGGCGCGGATGGCCGCCACCGGCACCTCGCTGGCCGAGCTGGCCTCGGTGGTCACCAAGCTGCCCCAGGTGCTGATCAACGTGCCGGTCGGCGACCGTACCGTCGGTGCCGCCGCGCCCGCCGTCCGGGCCGAGGTGGAGCGCGCCGAGGCGGAGCTGGGCGAGACCGGCCGGGTGCTGCTGCGCCCCTCCGGCACCGAGCCGCTGGTGCGGGTCATGGTCGAGGCGGCCACCGAGGACACCGCGCGCGAGGTCGCCGAGCGCATCGCCGAGCAGGTCCGCACCGCCAGCCCGGTCGCCTGAACCACGCCGCCCGCCGAGGGCTCCCTCGGCGGGCGGCGTGGTTCAGTCCGTGCGCAGGCGGTGCAGGCGGGTCACCGCCTCGGCCAGCACCTCAGGTCGCTTGCAGAACGCGAACCGGATCAGCCGGCGGCCGGCCTCCACGTCGTCGTAGAACACCTGCGTCGGCACCGCCACCACGCCGCAGCGCTCCGGCAGCGCCCGGCAGAACTCCACCCCGTCCCGGCCGCGCAGCGGCGTGACGTCGGCGGTGACGAAATAGGTGCCCTCCGGCGCGAGCACGCCGAACCCGGCGTCGGCCAGCCCCGCGGCGAGCTGGTCCCGGCGGCGTTGCATGTCGTCCCGGAACCCGGAGAAGTAGGCGCCCGGCAGCCCGAGCGCCACCGCCACCGCGGGTTGCAGCGGCCCGGCGTTGACGAACGTCAGAAACTGCTTCACCCGCAGTACGGCTGCCACCAGCGGCGCGGGCCCGCTGACCCAGCCGACCTTCCAGCCGGTGCAGGAGAACGTCTTGCCGGCCGACGAGATGCGCAGCGTCCGCTCCCGCATGCCCGGCAGCGTGGCCAGCGGTACGTGCGGCGCGGCGGCGTCGGTGAACACCAGGTGTTCGTAGACCTCGTCGGTGACCGCGTACACGTCGTGTTCCCGGCACAGCTCGGCCACAGTGGCCAGCTCGTCGGCGGTGAAGACCTTGCCGGTCGGGTTGTGCGGCGAGTTCAGCAGCACCAGCCGGGTACGCGGCCCGAACGCGGCCCGCAGTTCGTCCGGGTCGAACGCGTACCTGCCGTCGGGGCCGGGCCGCAGCGTCACCGGGCGGCGGACCGCGCCGGCGAGCGCGATCGAGGCGGCGTACGAGTCGTAGTACGGCTCGAAGCAGACCACCTCGTCGCCCGGCTCGCAGAGCGCGAGGATGCTCGCCGCGATCGCCTCGGTCGCCCCGGCGGTCACCACGATCTCGCCGTCCGGGTCGTACTCCAGGCCCCAGAACCGGCGCTGGTGCTCGGCGACGGCGGCGCGCAGCGCGGGGATCCCCGGGCCGGGCGGGTACTGGTTGTGGCCGGTACGCAGCGCCTCGGCGGCGGCGGCGAGCATCTCCGGCGGGCCGTCGGTGTCCGGGAAGCCCTGCCCGAGGTTGACCGCGCCGGTACGCACGGCGAGAGCGGACATCTCGGCGAAGACGGTGGTGCCGAACGGCCGCATCCGGGCCACCAGGGGATCGGTCGTCGTCACGGCGGCCAGCCTACGGCCCGCCGCCGAGTGCTCACCAGCCGAAGCAGGTCGCGCCGTACTCGCCCGAGTCCTTGGAGACGACCTTGCCGTTGACGGTGATCCGGCAGGTCACGTCGCCGGACTCGACCGGGCTGGCGATGATCTGCACCCGCTCGCGGTCGTTCGCCGTGAAGCTCAGCCGCCAGGGCGTGTCCACGGCACCGGGCTGGTGGAAGTTCGCGTCCGCGTCGTAGAACTGCACCTCGGCCTCGCCGTCGGTGGCGGTCACCTCGTACAGCACGGTGAACTTGCCGGGCCCGCCGGACGGGGTGGTGGCCGGCCGGGCCGGGGCGCGGCTGGGCTCGTCGGCCCACCCGGGCGGCCCGTCGGGCTCGCCGTACAGCGGCCCGTCGTACCGCTCGCCGGAGGCTCCCGTGCTGTCCATCCCCCGGCCGAGGAAGGACAGCCCGACGCAGCAGCACACGATGAGTGCCAGAACGGTGACGATGCCGACCACCAGACCGGCTACCCAGCCGCCGGCGCTGCGGCGGGGAAGCCCGCCGGGGTGCGCGTACGGCGGCGGGTAGGGCGCGGGCGGATAGGGGCCCGGCGGGTAGGAGCCGGGCGGGTAGGCGCCCGGTGTCCAGCCCGGCTGCGCCGACGAGCCGGGTACGCCCGGCTGGGCCGGCCACCCGGGCCCGCCCGGCACGCCTGACGACTGGGGATCGCCGGGGGCCGGCGGGGCTGCCGGGTCGGCCGGAGCCGCCCACCCCGGTCCGCCCACCGGCCGGCCCGCGCCGCTCGGGGACGTGGCCGGGTCGGTCCCGGACGCGCTCTCCGGGCCGGGGGCCGCCCAGGGGCTGGGTGCCGGGGACGGCGACCAGGGCTCGGGTGGCGTCCACGGCTGCGGGGCGGCCAGCGGGTCCGGTGGCGTCCAGGAGGAGGGCTGCGGCGTGGCCGGCGCGGCGGTCGGGTCGGCCGGTCCGGGGGCCGGTTCGGGGGAGGGGGTCGTCTCGGACATGGGCTCAGCTCACAGGGGTACGGCGCGGACGACCGCGGAACGACGGGGCCGGGGGACGGCGCCCGGCCTCAATGTAGGCGGTGACGGCCAGCCACGCGGTCCCGGCCGGCGGTCCGCGTGCCGCGTCCCGAACCGGTCCGGGCGGTCCGAACGACCCCTATGGTGCTTTGTCCGGCAATGGCCACCTCGGCGTTCGGTTCGCTCAAAATCAGTGATCGTTAACCGGCCTTCCGAGCACGCGCGATGAGCGAAACTCGGTTAGGCTGCGGACCATGTGTGGAATCGTGGGTTACGCCGGTGCCCGCCCGGCGCTCGGCATCGTGCTCGACGGACTGCGGCGTCTCGAATACCGCGGCTACGACTCGGCCGGTGTCGCAGTGGTCTGCGAGGACGAGCTGCTGACCGAGAAGAAGGCCGGCAAGCTCGCCAACCTGGAGAAGGTCCTCTCCGAGCGGGCGGCGGACAACCCCGAGGACTGCGCCGCCAGCCCGATCGGCATCGGCGACGGCACCACCGGCATCGGCCACACCCGCTGGGCCACGCACGGCGGCCCGACCGACCGCAACGCCCACCCGCACCTCTCCCCGGACGGCCGCGTCGCGGTGATCCACAACGGCATTATCGAGAACTTCGCGAAGCTCCGCGCCGAGCTGGAGGACGAGGGCGTCGAGTTCACCAGCGACACCGACACCGAGTGCGCCGCGCACCTGATCGCCCGTGCGCTGGCCGACCTGCGCTCGGCCGGCGAGCCCGACAGCCCGCAGCTTCTCGCCGCCGCCATGCGCGTGGTCTGCGGGCGCCTGGAGGGCGCGTTCACGCTGCTCGCCGTCGACGCCGGCATCCCCGGCGCGGTGGTCGGCGCCCGGCGCAACTCGCCGCTGGTGGTCGGCCGGGGCGACGGCGAGAACTACCTGGCAAGCGACGTCGCCGCGTTCATCGAGCACACCCGGGACGCGGTCGAGCTGGGGCAGGACCAGATCGTCCTGATCACCCCGGACAGCATCGACATCACCGACTTCCACGGTCAGCCGGCGAGCGGCACTGACTTCCACATCGACTGGGACTCGTCGGCCGCCGAGAAGGGCGGCTACGACTGGTTCATGCTCAAGGAGATCGAGGAGCAGCCGCAGGCCATCGCCGACACGCTGCTGGGCCGGCTCACCGAGACCGGCGAGATCGCCCTCGACGAGGTCCGCCTCAGCGAGCAGGACCTGCGCGACGTCGACAAGATCTTCATCGTCGCCTGCGGCACCTCCTACCATGCCGGCCTGGTCGCCAAGTACGCCATCGAGCACTGGACCCGCATCCCCTGCGAGGTGGAGCTGGCCAGCGAGTTCCGCTACCGCGACCCGGTGCTGGACCGGTCCACCCTGATCGTGGTGATCTCGCAGTCCGGCGAGACCATGGACACGCTGATGGCGCTGCGCCACGCCAAGGAGCAGAAGGCCCGCGTGCTGGCGATCTGCAACACCAACGGCTCGACCATCCCGCGCGAGTCCGACGCCGTGCTCTACACCCACGGCGGGCCGGAGATCGCCGTCGCCTCCACCAAGGCGTTCCTCACCCAGGTCGTCGCCTGCTACCTGATCGGCCTGCACCTGGCCCAGGTGCGCGGCATCAAGTTCGCCGACGAGGTGGGCGCCGTGGTGGCCCAGCTCCAGGAGATGCCGGGCAAGCTGCGGGAGCTGCTGGACCGCATCGAGCCGGTCCGCGAGCTGGGCCGCGAGCTGAAGTCCGAGCCGACGGTGTTGTTCATCGGCCGGCACGTGGGCTACCCGGTGGCGCTGGAGGGCGCGCTGAAGCTCAAGGAGCTGGCGTACATGCACGCCGAGGGCTTCGCCGCCGGCGAGCTGAAGCACGGCCCGATCTCGCTGATCGACAAGGGCACCCCGGTGATCTGCATCGTGCCCTCCCCGGTCGGCCGGGGCATGCTGCACGACAAGGTCGTCTCCAACATCCAGGAGGTACGCGCCCGCGGCGCCCGCACCATCGTGATCGCCGAGGAGGGCGACCAGGCCGTGGTCCGGTACGCCGACCACCTGATCTACGTGCCGCGTACGCCGACGCTGCTGGCGCCGCTGGTGACCACGGTGCCGTTGCAGGTGCTGGCCGCCGAGATCGCCGCCGCCCGCGGGCACGACGTCGACCAGCCCCGGAACCTGGCCAAGTCGGTCACCGTCGAGTAGTTCCGGCTCGTCCACGGTCCCTCCGCTCGTCCACCGGGTGGAGGGACCGCGCCGTTTCCGGCCTGCCACGCGAGCGGTCGTCGGGCGGTTCCGGGCCGCCGCCGGAGGGCGCTGGTCACCGGCCCAGCACGATCCGGGCCATGCCGTCCAGCGCCGGGTTGTCCGGATCCCAGTAGCCGGTGTGGCCGTGCGGGGCGCTCGGGAAGCGCCGGCCGCCGAAGCCCGGCGCGCTCGGGTCGGCGCCGAACCAGAGGCGTTCGCCGTGCCCGTCCAGCGCGGCGAGCGCCGGACCGAGCGGCGTACCCGCCAGCAGCGCGCGGCGGGCCAGCTCGTCCGGCGGGCGGGTCAGCCGGATCACGTCGTCCGGCGCTGTCGACGACCAGACCTGCCCGGCGGGCATGCGCAGGTCGGCGGCGTGGTCCACGCCGACTCCCGGGGAGCCCACGAAGACCAGCGCGTCGGCGCTCAACCCGTGGTCGCGGGCGGCCGCGCCGACCACCAGCGAGCCGTAGCTGTGCCCGAGCACCGTCTGCCGGGCCGGCGGGCCCTCGTGCGCGGCCCGCAACCCCTCCTGAAACCGGTGCAGCGCCGGGCCGGCGTCCTCGGCCTGCCGGGTGCCGGCCGCCTCGGTGAGGAAGTCCGGCGCGTCGTAGTCCAGCCAGAGCACCGCCGCCGTCTCGTCGCCGGGCCCGAGCGCCGCGCACCGCCGCAACACCCGGGCCGCCCGGTCCAGCTCGGCCGGGGCGTCGGCGAGATCCGAGGTCATGCCCGGGACGTAGGTGAGCACCGAGGCGGCGCGGTCCGGGTTGCCGAGCGCCACCACCGCGCGGCCGTCGCCGGCCGGGTCGAGCCCCAGCAGGTACGCCCGCGGCGCCCCGCCCGACGCCAGCCGCTCACCGAGCCCGTCCAGCCCGCGTAACGCCGCCTCGACACCTGCCAGCCGGACCCGCCGGGACACCTCCGACGGGCCGGCCGGAAGCGGGCGCAGCAGGGCGAGCCGCCGGACGAGCAGCTGTTCCCGCCGCCGGCCGAGCAGCAGCCGGTTGGCCTGGTCCCGCGCGGCGGCCGGCAGCCCGTCGAGACGGCCGATCCGGCCCGGTTCCCGCCCCACCAGCCAGCGCCGCTCGGCCGGGCTCAGCGCCGCCCACCAGCGGCTCACCTCGGCCGGCCCGGCGCCGGGGCCGGGCCGCCACGCGGGCGGGACACTGACCCAGCCGCGTACCGCCGCGGTGGTCAGCTCCGCCAGCCGGGCGGCGGCCTCCCGGTCGGCGGCTCCGGCGAGCGTGAGCGCACGCCGGATCCCGGTCCGCGCGTCGGCCACCGCCGGCCCCGCCTGCGCCATCGGCCGGGCCGGATCGGGCCGGACCGCTCCGGTGCGGTCCACGAGCAGGCCGCCGGACTCGGCGCGGGCCACCTCGGCGCCGAGCCGGGCCTTCGCCGCGCCCAGCCGCGCGCCGAACTCGGCGAGCACCTGGTCGACCTCGAACAACGCCGGCAGCACGTCGGTGAGCTCGGTGCGCAGGCCCTCGATCCGCCGCTGCGCCGCCGTCGAGGCCGTACCCGACCACCCGGGGCGGAGCGCGCCGATCCGGGCGGTCAGCGCGTCGGCGCGCTGCCGTACCGGCCCGGCGAGACCACGCCACGCCGTCGCGGCGGTGCACCAGGAGCCCGGGTCGGCCCGCCAGAGCTGCGCGTAGCCGGCCGGCACGTCGGTGGTGCCGCCGTTCACCGGAGCACCCCGGCGAGGCGGCGGGCGGCTCGCTCGTCCACCGCCTCGTAGCCGTCCGCCCCGCGACGTATCGCCTCGGCGGTGTCGGCCACCCGGGCACCGAGCGCGCCGGACCAGCGGCAAACCGCCGACTCAAGGTCGGCCAGCGCCGTACCGGTGCGCCAGCCGTCCGGTGCCGCCACCAGCAACGACTCCGGCGCCGCGCCCGGCCCGCGAGCCAGTCGGTAGGCGTCGTCGCCCAGCTCGCGCGCCACAGTGCGCAGCAGCCCCGGGTCGACGTCGAACGGTTTCTCCACCACGTGCCCTCCCTCGCCCGGCGCCACCGGCCGGCTCCGGACACCGGGACGCTAGGCGGCACTCGACAGCGTCCGCCGACCCCTGTGGACAACGTCCGGGGTTATCCACAGGGGCGCTCCGTCAGCCGGTCCGCGCCGCGTACCGCCGGTAGGGTGAGGCCGTGATCGGGGGAGCCGCGGGCGGAAGCTGAGCCGGCGCGACCGGACGGGGTGGGGTGGCATGAGACGGGTGTGGCGGGTCGCTGACGTTCGCGCGGCGGAAGCGGGCCTGATGGCCGCCCTCCCGCCCGGCACGCTGATGCAGCGGGCCGCGGCCGGGCTGGCCCGCCGCTGCGCGTTGCTGCTCGGCGGCCGGGGCGGCGTCTACGGCGCCCGGGTGCTGCTGCTCGTCGGCTCCGGCGACAACGGTGGTGACGCCCTCTTCGCGGGCGCGCACCTGGCCCGCCGGGGTGCGGCGGTGACAGCGCTGCTCCTCACGCCGGGCCGGGCGCACGCCGAGGGCCTGGCCGCCCTGCGCGCCGCCGGTGGCCGGCTGGCCGACCGGCCGCCCGAGGTGGTCGACCTGGTGCTCGACGGCATCGTCGGCATCGGCGGCACCGGCGGGCTGCGGGAGACGGCCGAGCAGTTGGCCGCGAGCCTGACCGGGCAGCGTGGACGCGACGGCACGCCCGCCACAGTGGTCGCTGTCGACGTGCCGAGCGGCGTCGCTGTCGACACCGGCCACGTCCCGCTCACCGACGCCGGTCGGCCCCGCGCGGTCCGGGCCGACGTGACTGTCGCCTTCGGCGCGCTCAAGCCCGCACTGGTCGTCGGCCCGGCCGCCGAGCTGGCCGGAGAGGTCGAGCTGGTCGACATCGGGCTGACGCCCTGGCTGCGCGGCACTCCGGCGCTCCAGGTGATCGAGCGGGCGGACGTGGCCGACTGGTGGCCGGCGCTCGGCGCGTCGTCGGAGAAATACTCCCGGGGCGTGGTCGGCGTCGCCACGGGCTCGGCCACCTACCCGGGCGCGGCGGTGCTCTCGGTCGCCGGGGCGCTCGCCGGCCCCACCGGCCTGGTCCGCTACGCCGGGGGCGCCAAGGGCGAGGTGCTGCACCAGCACCCGTCGGTGATCGCCACCGGCAGGGTCGCCGACGCGGGCCGGGTGCAGGCGTGGGTCTGCGGCTCCGGGCTCGGCACCGGCGAGGAGTCCGCCGCCGAACTGCGCGCGGTGCTGGCCGCGCCGGTGCCGGTGGTGCTCGACGCGGACGCGCTGACGCTCCTGGTGGACGGCAAGCTGGCTGACCGGCTGCGCGGGCGGGACGCGCCGATAGTGGTGACGCCGCACGACCGGGAGTTCGCCCGGCTCTGCGGCGAGATGCCGGGGGAGGACCGGGTCGCCGCCGCGCTGCGGCTGGCCGCCTGGATGAACGCGGTGGTGCTGCTCAAGGGCGATCGCACGGTCATCGGTACGCCCGACGGTCGCGCGTACGTGAATCCGACCGGCACCCCGGCACTGGCCACCGGCGGCACCGGCGACGTGCTGGCCGGGTTGCTCGGCTCGCTGCTCGCCGCCGGGCTGGCGCCGGAGCGGGCCGCCGCCGCGGCGGCGTACCTGCACGGGCTGGCCGGGCGGGAGGCGGCGCGTGGCGGTCCGGTGACCGCGCCCGACGTGGCCGCCGCGTTGCGTCCGGTACTGGCCCGGCTGGGCTGATCCGGGCGGCGACGCCAGGTAGCGAGGGGCACCGCCCACCCGGCTCACCGCTCTGATGATCACTGACGGAAGTAGGCTGAGGACATGTGGCAGTCGGAGGTGCGCGTCGACCTGGACGCGATCCGGGAGAACGTGACCCGGCTCAAGGCCGGCACCAGCGCCGAGCTGATGGCGGTGGTCAAGGGCGACGGGTACGGCCACGGCATGGTGCCGGCCGCCCGCGCGGCGCTCGACGCGGGCGCGGACCAGCTCGGCGTCTGCACGCTGGACGAGGCGCTGCGCCTGCGCGAGGCGGGCATCACCGCGCCGGTGCTGGCCTGGCTGCTCGACCCGGGCCTGCCGTTGCACGACGGGATCACCGTCGGCGTCGACCTCGGCTGCGCCAGCCTCACCCAGCTCGACGAGATGGTCGAGGCGAGCCGCCGGGCGGGCCGCGCGGCCCGGCTGCACCTCAAGATCGACACTGGGCTGGCCCGGGGCGGCGCCACCGTCGCCGACTGGCCGGCGCTGCTGGAGGCCGCCGCGAAGGCCCAGGCCGAGGGCGTGGTCGAGGTGGTCGGCGTGTGGAGCCACTTCGTGTACGCGGACTCGCCCGGTCACCCCACCACCAACCGTCAGCTCGCCGTCTTCCAGGAAGGGCTGGAGATGGTGGCCCGCGCCGGTCTGCGTCCGCGCTACCGGCACCTGGCCAACTCGGCCGCCACGCTCACCCGGCCCGACACCCATTTCGACCTGGTCCGTCCCGGTATCGCCGTCTACGGCCTGTCGCCGGTGGCGGGCGAGCAGTTCGGTCTGCGTCCCGCCATGACCGCCCGCGCCCGGGTGATGCTCACCAAACGCGTGTCGGCCGGCACCGGTGTCTCCTACGGGCACACCTACCTCACCGAGCAGGAGACCAACCTCGCCGTGGTGCCCCTCGGCTACGCCGACGGGGTGCCCCGGCACGCCTCCAACACCGGCCCGGTGCAGCTCGCCGGCAAGCGCCGGACCATCTCCGGCCGGGTCTGCATGGACCAGTTCGTGATCGACTGCGGCGACGACGAGGTGGCCGCCGGAGACGTGGCGACGCTGTTCGGCAGCGGCGCGGACGGCGAGCCCACCGCCGACGACTGGGCCGAGGCGGTCGGCACCATCAACTACGAGATCGTGACCCGCTTCGGCGGCGTGCGGGTGCCCCGCGTCTACGACGGCGAGCGCGCGTGAACGTCCGGTTGCCGCGTCCGCGTACCGCCGCCGGGAAGGTCGCCGGGCTGGTCGGCGTGGCCGCCGCCGGGCTCGCGGCGGGCGTGGTCGGCGAGCGGGTGCTGGTCCGCCGGCTCAAGAACGACCCGACCGACAGGTACGCCGGCGAGGTCTTCGGCGAGCAGCGCTACGACGAGGCGTACCGGCTGGAGATGCCGGACGGCACCGACATCCACGTGGAGGTGGTCGAGCCGACCCGACCGGTCGCCGGGCACCCGACGGTGGTGCTGGTGCACGGGTTCTGCCTGGACATGGGCACGTTCCACTTCCAGCGCAAGCGGCTCACCGAGCGCGGCGACTACCGGGTGGTCGCGTACGACCAGCCGGGGCACGGCCGCTCCGGCCGGCTGGAGAGCGGCGAGTACGACCTGACCGCGCTGGGTCACACGCTGCGCCGGGTGCTCGACGAGGTGGCCCCGGACGGCCCGCTGGTGCTGGTCGGGCACTCGATGGGCGGCATGACGATCATGGCGCTGGCCGAGCTGTACCCGGAGCTGTTCGGTGACCGCGTGGTCGGCACCGTGCTGATGGCCACCTCGGGCGGCCTGGCGGCGGAGACCAAGCTGGTGGCGCCCGCGCTGCTCGGGCGCGTCGGTTCGCCGGTGCTCTACATGATGAGCAACGCCACCCGGTACGGCGGCACCGTGATCGACCGGGCCCGCCGGTCGACGGCGAACGTGGCCTGGCTGCTCACCCGCAAGTACGGCTTCGGCACCTCGAAGCCGAGCCCGGCCCTGGTGTCGTACGTCGAGATGATGAACTCGCGCACCTCGGCCGACACGGTCACCCGCTACCTGCGCACGATCGCCACCCACTCCCGGTTCCCGGCGCTGGCCGCGCTGGCCGGCACGCCGGTGCTGGTGATAGTGGGTGACAAGGACATGATCACGCCGGTGACGCACTCCGAGGAGATCGTCCGCCGGCTGCCGGACGCCGAGTTCGTGAAGATCCACGACAGCGGGCACGTGGTGATGCTGGAGCACGCCGACGAGGTCAACGCGGCGCTGGAGAGGTTCCTGGATTCGCTATGACGGTGCTCGTGGAGCTGAAGACGGTCGACGACACCCACGGGTTCGGGCGGCGGCTTGCAGGTGTGCTGCGCGCCGGCGACCTGCTGCTGCTCAGCGGGCCGCTCGGGGCCGGCAAGACCGCGCTGACCCAGGGCATCGGCGCCGGTCTGGGCGTACGCGGGGACATCACCTCGCCCACCTTCGTCATCGCCCGGGTGCACCGGCCCGACCCGGCCCGGGGCGGCCGGGTGACGCTCGTGCACGCCGACGCGTACCGCCTGGGCGAGGCCGCCGATCCGCGAGCGGAGATCGACGACCTCGACCTGGACGCCTCGGTGGACGAGGCGGTCACCGTGGTGGAGTGGGGCGAGGGCATGGTCGAGCAGTTGACCGACGCGCACCTGCGGGTACGCATCGACCGCCGGGACGACGACACCCGGGCGGTCACGCTGGAGCCGGTCGGCGGCGACTGGGCCGCCCGGGTCGCCGGACTGTCCTAGGGCTGGAGCGGCATCGTCCAGCAGTTGGAGTAGGCCGTGCGACCGGCGAGCCGGTCGGTCAGCCAGGCCACCGCGTCACCCTGGTCGGTGATGAGCGGCGCCAGGTGATTGGTGAGGAGCTTGTCCCCGAGGTTGGGCAGGCTGACGGCCTGGTAGGTCACGTCGGCGCCCTTGCGGCACCAGTCGACAGCCAGTTGGCGGGCCTGCCGGTGCGGCACGATGTCGTCCTGGACGCCGGTGGCCACGCGTACCGGGCCGGCCGGCTTGAGGGTGCCGATGCGCTGGCGGTCGAGCACGGCGCTCGCCTCGGGGGAGGCGGCGATGACGGCGGTGAGGGACCGGCCGCCGGTGATCCATCTGCTGCTCCTGGTGAACGCGTAGCGCAGGATCGCGTCCCCGACGCACATTGTCGAGGTGTCCTTCAGCGCCGCCCGGCCGGCCTCGTTGACGTTCGCCTCGATGACGTCCCGCACCGCCGGGTCGGACTGGGCGAAGCCGTTCAGTGACCAGCCCAGCGCTCCCGCCAGCGCGCTGCCGTCGATGCCGCCGATGACGGCGGTCAGATCGGCCGGCGGCGCACCGACGTAGGTGCCGGCCAGCGGCACGTCGGGTGCGTACGTGGGCTGGAGTTCGGCGGCCGCGGCGCTGGCGCCGCCGCCCTGGCTGTAGCCGTACAGGCCGACCCGGGACCGGTCGGTGACCGACGCGCCCGGCACGGCCCGGGCGGCGCGGGCCGCGTCGAGCAGGGCGCGTCCCTCGTCGAGCCGGTTGACGTAGGTGTGCAGCCGGTCGGTTGCGCCCAGACCGACGTAGTCGGTGACCACGACGGCGGCGCCGGTGGCGAGCAGGCGGTAGACGGCCAGCGCCTCGTAGCCGACGGACAGGGTGTCGCCGGTGAGCGTGAGCGGGTGTTGCAGGGCGAACGAGGGCGCGCACTGGTCGCCCTGCCCCATGGTGCCGGAGGCGAGGGCCACCAGCGGACGCGGCCCGGTGCCCCGCCACTGCGCCCACGGTTCGATGTAGGCGCCGGTCACGCCGACGGCCTGGCCGTTGGAGTCGGTGGACCGGTACATCAGCCGGGTGGCCGTGCCGGGCATCGGGCGGCCGTCGAGCCCGGGGATGCTCAGGCCGAGCGGCAGCGGCTCGGTGCGGATCAGCGTGCCGTTCGTGGTGGGCAGGTCGGCGGGCGGTTGGTAGAAGGCCGGGATCGTCACGCCTCGGGAGACCACCGGCGTGGCGCCGTCGGCCGCCGCGGGGACGCCGGATCCGGCCAGGTAGGTGGCTACCGCCGCGGCGACGGCCAGCATCCGGAGGCCGACGGTGCGGCGAGGGGAGAGGGCTGCGGAGGGCGTACGGGGACGGGTGTTTCTGCTGCTCACGGGCACTCCTAGCAAGCATCGATGGTGGTGGATGCAAGCTAACAGTGGTGGTGTGGCGTAAGTAACTTGCCGGTAGGTTACGCTCCGGTAACTTTTCCCGCCAGTGCCCGGCCCCGCCGCCGCCGGGGAGTGTCGGTCGAGGCTGGTATGAAGAGGGCGACCGACTAGGAGAGGTTGCCGATGCCCGACGCCCCCACCCTGGACCTGCCGGCCCTGCTGCCGGAGGACTGGCGTGCCGTGCTCACCCCCCACCTCGACCCGGCCCGCACCGCGGCGCTGGCCGAGTTCGTCGCCCGGGAGTACGCGACAGCCACGGTCTTCCCGCCGCTGGAGGACCTGTTCTCCGCCTACCGGCTGTGCGGGCCGGCCGACACCCGGGTGCTGATCCTCGGGCAGGACCCGTACCACAAGGCGGGCCAGGCGCACGGGCTGAGCTTCAGCGTGCGCGAGGGGGTGGCGGTGCCGCCGTCGCTGCGCAACGTCTTCAAGGAACTGGGCGAGGACCTGGGCGTACCGAAGCCGCGCAACGGCAACCTCGACGGCTGGGCCGCGCAGGGCGTCCTGCTTCTCAACTCGGTCCTGACCGTTCGGCAGGCCACGCCCGGCTCGCACGCCAACCGGGGCTGGGAGGAGTTCACCGACGCCACCATCCGGGCGCTCGACGGGCTCGACCAGCGCGTGGTCTTCCTGCTCTGGGGCGGCTACGCCCGCAAGAAGGCGGCGCTGGTGACCAACCCGCGGCACGTGGTGCTGGAGGCCGGGCACCCGAGCCCGATGAACCCGCGCGGCTTCCTCGGCAGCCGCCCGTTCAGCGCGGCGAACAAGGCGCTGGCCGACGCGGGGCTGCCCACCATCGACTGGGAGCGCTCATGACCCAGAGGCACAAGGCTCTCACCTCTTCTCTTTGATGCGGGGCGCTACGCACCGTGACCGGGCGCGCGGCGAGGGCGTGCCGGAGGCGGGCGGGGCGGACGGCTAGGCTGGCTTACCGTGCTCGTACTCGTGGTGGACTCCTCGACGCCCGCGGTGACCGCGGCGCTGGCCGAGGTCTCGGCGGACGGCGTCGCGGTCCGCGCGTCCCGGTGCACTGTCGACGCCCGCGCCCACGGCGAGCTGCTCGCGCCGCAGGTCGACGCCGTCCTGGCGGACGTCGGCGCGCGTCCCGCCGACCTGGCCGCGATCGTCGCCGGTCTCGGCCCCGGCCCGTTCACCGGACTGCGGGTCGGGCTGGTCACCGCCGCCACCATGGGCCAGGTGCTCGGCGTGCCCACGTACGGTGTCTGCTCGCTGGACGGGATCGGCCACCCGGCGGCCGCCGGCGAGCCGGTGCTGGCGGCGAGCGACGCGCGGCGCCGGGAGATCTACTGGGCCGTCTACGACGGCACCGGCCGGCGCCTGGCCGGGCCGGAGGTGGCGGCCCCGGCGGTGGTCGCGGAGCGGGCGCGCGACCTGGCCGTCACCGTCGCGGTCGGCGACGGCGCGCACCGGTACGCCGAGGTGCTCGGACTGCCGGTACGCGACGAGCCGCGCTACCCGGACCCGCTGGCGCTGGCCCGTCTCGCCGCGCCGCGGATCCGCGCGGGCGCGCCCGGCGAGACGCTCACCCCGCTCTACCTGCGCCGCCCGGACGCGGTCGCGGCCACCGGCCACAAGCCGGTCCTGCCATGAGGCTGGGCCGGTTCCGCTGGTGGCACATCGACGAGGTGCTGCCCATCGAGGCGGACCTCTTCGGCGCCGAGCAGTGGTCGGCGGCGATGTTCTGGAACGAGCTCGCCAACGGGCACTTCTACCTGGTCGCCACCGACGACGACGGCGCCGTGCTCGGCTACGCCGGGCTGGCCGTGTCCCCGCCCGACGAGGCGTGGGTGCAGAACGTCGCGGTCCGCCGGGACGCGCACCGCCGGGGGATCGGCCGGCTGCTGCTGGAGGCGCTGCTCGCCGAGGCGTCCCGGCGCGGCGTCCGCAGCACGCTGCTGGAGGTCGCTGCCGACAACGCGCCCGCCCAACGGCTCTACGCCACCTACGGGTTCGAGCCGATCGGCGTACGGCGCGGCTACTACCAACCGAGCAACACCGACGCGCTGGTCATGCAGCGCAACGAGGACTGACGCGCATGGCTGACGAACCCCTGATCCTCGGCATCGAGACCTCCTGCGACGAGACCGGCGTGGGCATCGTGCGCGGGCACACGCTGCTCGCCGACGCGCTGGCCTCCAGCGTCGAGGAGCACGCCCGGTTCGGCGGCGTGGTGCCCGAGGTGGCCAGCCGCGCCCACCTGGAGGCCATCGTGCCGACAATGGACCGGGCGCTGCGCGAAGCCGGCGTCACCATCGCCGACATCGACGCCATCGCGGTGACCTCCGGGCCGGGACTGGCCGGCGCGCTGCTCGTCGGGGTCGCCGCCGCCAAGGGGTACGCGGTGGCGGCGGAGAAGCCGGTGTACGGCGTGAACCACCTCGCCGCGCACGTGGCTGTGGACACGCTCGAACACGGCCCGCTGCCCGAGCCCGCGATCGCGCTGCTGGTCTCCGGCGGGCACTCCTCGCTGCTGCGTGTCGACGACCTGGCCCGTGACGTCGTACCGCTGGGCGCCACCATCGACGACGCGGCGGGGGAGGCGTTCGACAAGGTGGCCCGGCTGCTCGGGCTGCCGTTCCCCGGCGGGCCGTACATCGACCGCGAGGCGCGGGCCGGCGACCCGGCGGCGATCGCCTTCCCGCGCGGGCTGACCGCCGCGAAGGACCTGGCCGGGCACCGGTACGACTTCTCCTTCTCCGGCCTGAAGACGGCTGTGGCCCGCTGGGTGGAGGCGCGGCAGCGGGCCGGTGAGCCGGTGCCGGTCGCCGACGTGGCCGCGTCCTTCCAGGAGGCGGTCTGCGACGTGCTGGTCGGCAAGGCGATCGACGCCTGCCGCAGCAGCGGCATCGACACGCTGGTGATCGGCGGTGGCGTGGCGGCCAACTCCCGGCTGCGGGCGATGGCCGAACAGCGGGCCGGCCGGCACGGCATCCGGGTGCGTACGCCCCGGCCGAAGCTCTGCACGGACAACGGCGCGATGGTGGCCGCGCTCGGCTCCCACCTGGTCGCCGCGGGCGTCGCGCCGAGCCGGCTGGACCTGCCGGCCGACTCGGCGATGCCGCTGACAGTGGTCAGTGTGTGAGCGGGGAGGGGACCGACATGATCGTCCGGATGTGGGAGGCGAAGGCCGAGTCGTACGGCTTCGCCGAGTTGATCACCTGGGTCTGCGAGACCGCGCTGCCTGATTTCGAGCACGACCCCATGCACGTCTCCAGCGAGGTGTTCTCCTCCACGGACCACCGGCTTGTGGTCATCTCCAAGTGGCGGAACAACCCCCGTGAGCTGCCCGAGCCGCCAGCCCGGCTGATCGCGCGCCCGCCGCACAGCTGGGACTTCACCCAGGTGGACCGCTGACGCGAGGGTCGTCACGGCGGCCGGAATTGGTTGGCGCCCGGGCCGTCCCGGCACCTAGCGTCGGTGGGTCATGCGCTTCTCACCGGCCGGTGATCCCGGCACCCCCGACGCGCGGTCGGCCACCCGGTATCTCGTGTGGCTCGCCGGGCAGCACCCCGTCTTCTTCGGCGCCGGTCTCGCGCTCGGCGTGATCTGGATGCTGGCCCAGGCGCTGGTGCCGGCCGTGCTCGGCCGCGCCGTGGAGGCCGGCCTGGCCCAACGCGATCCGGACGCGCTGGTGCGCTGGAGTCTGGTCCTGCTCGGGCTGGGCCTGGTGCAGGCCGTCGCCGGGATCCTGCGCCACCGCTGCGCGGTGCACAACTGGCTCGGCGCCGCCTACCGCACGGTGCAGGTCACAGTGGACGCCACCAACCGGCTCGGCGCCGCGCTGCCCCGGCGGGTCGCGGCCGGCGAGGTGGTGAGCATCGGCACCGCCGACATCGAGCACATCGGCAGCGCCATCGACATCACCGCCCGGGGCGTCGGCTCGGTGGTCGGCATCGTCACCGTCGCGGTGATCCTGCTCAGCGCCTCCCCGGCGCTCGGTCTCGTGGTGGTGCTCGGGGTGCCACTGCTGATGGCGCTCGTGGCGTTGCTGATCCGCCCGTTGCACAGGCAGCAGGCCGCGTACCGGGACTCCACCGGCCGGCTCACCGCCCGGGCCGCGGACATCGTCTCCGGCCTGCGCGTGCTGCGCGGTGTCGGCGGCGAGCCGGTGCTCTCCGAGCGCTACCGGCAACGGTCGCAGGCGTTGCGCGCGGACGGGCTGCGGGTGGCCCGCGTCGAGTCGCTGTTGCAGGCCGCGCAGATCCTGCTGCCCGGCGTCTTCGTGGTGCTGGTGACCTGGCTGGGCGCCCGGTTCGCGCTGCGCGGCGAGATCAGCGCCGGCGAGCTGGTCTCGTTCTACGGCTACACCGCGTTCCTGGTCAGCCCGCTGCGCAACCTGACCGAGGCGGCCGACAAGCTGACCCGCGGGCACGTGGCGGCCCGCCGGGTGGTCCGGTTGCTGCGGCTCGCGCCGGAGTTCACCGACCCGGCCACCCCGGTGCCGGTGCCGGCCGGGCCGGGCGAGCTGGCGGACGTTCGGTCCGGGCTGGTGTTGCGACCGGGCCGGCTCACCGCGCTGGCCGCCGCCACCCCGCAGGACGCCACCGAGATCGCCGACCGCCTCGGCCGGTACGCCGACGGGGACGTCACGCTGCACGGCGTACCGCTGCGGGAGGTGGCGCTGGCGACGGTGCGCGAGCGGATCCTGGTGGCCGACAACGACGCGCAGCTGTTCAGCGGCGTGCTGCGCACGGAGCTGGACCCGCACGACCGGGCCGGGCCCGGGGTGGTGGAGGCGGCGCTGGCCGCGGCGAGCGCCACCGACATCGTCGAGGCGCTGCCCGGCGGCCTGGACAGCGAGGTGGCCGAACGCGGCCGGGAGTTCTCCGGCGGGCAGCGGCAACGCCTGCGGCTGGCCCGCGCGCTCGTCGCCGACCCGGAGACGTTGATCCTGGTCGAGCCGACCAGTGCGGTGGACGCGCACACCGAGGCGCGCGTCGCCGAACGGCTCGGCGCGGCCCGCCACGGCCGCACCACGCTCGTCTGCACCACGAGCCCACTGGTGCTCGGTCACGCCGACCACGTCGTCTTCGTGGAGGACGGCAAGGTCGTCGCCGAGGGCCGGCACGAGGAACTGCTCGCCACCGAGCCGCGCTACGCCGCCACGGTGAGCCGGGAGGAAGACCGATGAGCAACGCGCTGCCCGTCGCCGACGGCGCCCAGGTCCGCCGGTACGCGCGGGAGCTGATCCGCCGTCACCCGCGCGGCCTGGCCGCCGTGCTCGGCCTGCACGCGCTCGCCGCCGGGGCCGGGCTCGTCACCCCGCGCCTGCTCGGTGACCTGGTGCAGGGGATCTCCCAGGGCATCGCCGCGACGACCGTGGACCGGGTCGTGGCGGCGATCGCCGCGTTCGTGGTGGTGCAGGCGGTGCTGGTCCGCTTCGCGCACCTGGCCTCCGCCCGGCTCGGTGAGCGGGTGCTCGCCGAGCTGCGGGAGGAGTTCGTCGACCGGGTGCTCGCGCTGCCGCTCGCCACAGTGGAGCGGGCCGGCACCGGGGACCTGCTCACCCGCACCTCGCGGGACGTCGCCGCGCTGTCCCGCACGGTCCGGTTCGCCGGGCCGGAGACGCTCATCGCGGCGCTCACAGTGCTGCTGATCCTCGGTGCGCTGGTGCTGACCGGCCCGCTGCTGGCGCTGCCCAGCCTGCTGTCGGTGCCGGTGCTGTGGGCCGGCACGCGCTGGTACCTGCGCCGCGCGCCGCAGGGCTACCTGCGGGAGAACGCCGCCTACTCGGACATCACCGACGGGATCAGCGAGACGGTCGAGGGGGCGCGGACCACCGAGGCGTTGCGGCAGGCGGCCCGCCGCCGGGCTCGCGGCGACGCGGACATCCGCCGGTCGTACGCGGCCGAGCGTTACACGCTCTACCTGCGGACCGTGTTCTGGCCGGTGGCCGAGTTCGGCTACCTGGTGCCGATGGTGGCGACCCTGCTCATCGGCGGCTGGTTCCACCTGAAGGGCTGGGCCACCCTCGGCCAGGTCACCGCAGCCACGCTCTACGCCCAGCAGCTCACCGACCCGATCGAGCGGCTGCTCGGCTGGCTGGACGAGTTCCAGGTCGGCGGCGCGTCGCTGGCCCGGCTGCTCGGGGTGGCCGCCGAGCCGGACGAGCGCGCCAAGGCATTCGCCACGCCGGACGAGCGCGCCGCCGCTCCGGGCAGTGCGGGCGGCGCGGGCCGGCTCGCCGCGCACGACGTCCGGTACGCGTACCGCCCGGGGCACGACGTGCTGCACGGCGTGACGCTGGAACCCCGGCCGGGGGAGCGGCTGGCGATGGTCGGCCCGTCCGGTGCGGGCAAGTCGACGCTGGGCCGGCTGCTGGCGGGTGTGCACGCGCCGAGCGCCGGCGCGGTGACGGTGGACGGCCGTCCGCTCGCCGGCATGCCCCTGGCCGAGCTGCGTACCCACGTCGCGCTGGTCAGTCAGGAGCACCACGTGTTCATCGGCACGCTCGCCGACAACGTGGCGATGGTCCGGCCGGACGCCGACCCGGCGCGGGTACGCGCGGCGCTGGCCGCCGTCGACGCGCTGGACTGGGCGCTGGCTCTGCCGGACGGGCTGGACACGCCGGTCGGCGCGGACGGCCACCCGCTCACCCCCGCGCAGGCGCAGCAGCTCGCGCTGGCCCGGCTGGTGCTCGCCGACCCGCACACGCTGGTGCTGGACGAGGCCACCTCGCTGATCGACCCGCGGGCGGCCCGGGCCCTGGAACGGTCGCTGTCGGCGGTGCTGCACGGCCGTACCGTCATCGCCATCGCGCACCGGCTCTTCTCCGCGCACGACGCGGACCGCGTGGCGGTTGTCGCCGACGGCCGGATCACCGAGCTGGGCTCACACGACGAACTGGTCGCGGCCGGTGGCTCGTACGCCGCGCTGTGGCGGTCCTGGCACGGCTGAGGACGCGCGACGGGCCCCGGCGGACGTGCCGGGGCCCGTTCGGCGGCCGGTTCAGGAGCGGCGGGCCAGCCGCCAGGTCGCGTACCCGCCGGTGCCGAGCGCGACCAGGAACACCGCCCACACCACCCCGGTGCCGACCTGGAGCCCACCGCCGCTGCCCACGTTGGCCTGGGCGGCGGCGACGAGCGAGTCGCTCTGCGCGGGCGGCAGCGCGGCCGGCGGCAACTGCTGCCAGCGCACCAGCCCGGTGCTCTCCAGCATGGTCATGTGGTCGTTGACGAACGTGTTGGCGTCCTCGGCCAGCTTGCGCACGATCGGGTCGCGGGTGCTGGCCCGGACCGCGCCGATCACCGGGAAGATCTTGCCGTGGGCGACCCGCAGCCGGGTGACGAAGATCTGGTCGAACCGGGCGCCGGTGGCGTTCTGCATCTCGGTCAGCCACCCCTTCTGCTCGGCCGTCGGATCCGTCGGCAGGGTGGCGCCGAGCTTGTTGGCCGCCTCGACCACCAGCTGGTCCAGCTGCGCGTGCTGCTTGGCGATCTCCGCGCCGACCTCGCGTACCCGGGCGGACTGGCCCTTCTCGGCCGCCATCTGCCCGGCCGGCATCTCCCACAACCCGGCCAGCCGTACGCCGTTGAGCAGCGTCATGTCGGCGGCGTTCATCTGCACGCCGGGGTTGGGCGCGGCCTGCGCCGTCCCGGGAACGACGCCGATCCCCGCGCCCAGCGCGGCGAGCAGCAGTACCACCCGGTGCGCCAGCTTGCGGCGTGCGGATTCCAGCGATGCCATGGTTGCGGTGCCTCCTCGGTCCGGACCGGTACGCGGGGTGTGGTGGACGGCCGCGCAAGCCGGCCGCCCGTCCGCACACTGGTACGGATCGGCGGGCCGATCAGTTCAGCGGGTCGGCGAGGAGTCGTTCGAACGCCAGCTCGGCGGCGCCGATCAGCGCCGCGTCGTCACCGAGCTTCGGGGTACGCAGCCGCACGTGTTCCAGGCACGCGGGCAGCCCGTTGGAGTTGAGCCGGCTGCGCACCTGCGCGGCGGAGGCCAGGTAGAGGTCGCGCATGGTGCCGCCGAAGATCACCATCTCCGGGTTGAAGATGTTCACCAGGTTCGCCACGCCGAAGCCGAGCCAGTCGCCGGCCTGCCGTACCGCGGTCTGGGCGCGGGCGTCGCCCCGGTCGGCCGCGTCGAAGAGGGCGAGCAGGGCGTCCCGGCCGCGCGCCTCGGACCGGCCGGCGGCGCGCAGCAGCCCGTGCTCGCCGATCGCGGTCTCCCAGCAGCCGCGCCGGCCGCAGTCGCAGCGCACCCCGTCGCGGACCACCACCATGTGGCCGACCTCGCCGCCGTAGCCGCCGTGCCCGGTCAGCCGCCGGCCCCCGGCGATGATGCCTGCGCCCACGCCGACGTCGCCGTAGATGTAGATGACGTTGTCGCAGCCGACCGCCGCGCCTCGGGCGTGCTCGGCGTACGCGGCCACGTCGGCCACGTTCCCGACCGTGATCGGTACGTCTATCCCCAGCTCGACGGCGAGCGCCGCACCGATCGGCTCGTCCACCCAGCCGGTGGTCGGGCTGAGCCGGACCAGCCCGTCGTCGCGGCGGACCATGCCGCACACCGCCACCCCGGCGCCCACGCAGACCGCGTCCGGGGGCACCGACTGGTGCATCTCCTTGACCGCGCCGGCGAGCAGCGGGGCGGCCTCCCCGGCGACCAGGCTGCGCGGCCGGTCCATCTCCCGGCGGTCGAGCACCTCACCGCCGAGCCCGACCCGCGCGGCCCGCAGCCGGTCCACCTCGACGCTGTACGCGTACGCGTAGACCCGCTCCGACTCGGGCCGGACGACGAGTGACGGTCGTCCGGCCCGGCCGGTCTCCTTCGGCGTCCCCTCGCTGACCAGACCGGCGCCGGCCAGGTCGGCGGTCAGCGCGCCGATGGTGCTGCGGTTGAGTCCGAGCGCGGTGGTCAGCTCGGCCCGGGTGGTGGCCCCGTGTACGTGCACGTAGCGGAGCAACGCGCCCAGGTTCTGCCGACGGATCTCGTCCTGACTGGGTCCTGCGCGCATTGCCACTGCCATGGTGTCGATGACCGGATCAGCGGGTACCGGTCGCGGCCGAACGTCGCCGGGACAGCGCGTCGACGCCGGCGGCGAGGAGCAGCACCAGGCCGGTGAAGATGAACTTCAGCCCGGAGCTGAGGTCGAGCAGTCCCATACCGTTGATGATGACAGCCACCACCGCGCCACCCAGCACCGCGTTGATCATGCGACCTTTGCCTCCGAAGAGGCTGGTTCCGCCGATGACCGCCGCGCCGACGGCGTAGAGGAGCACGTTGCTGCCACCGGTGTTGGGGTCGACCGAACGGTCTCGGCTGGCGGCGATGATGCCGCCGACCGCGGCCATGCCCGAGCAGATCACGAACGCCGAGATCTTGAGCCGGTCCACGTTGATGCCGGCCCGCCGCGCCGCCTCGGCGTTGCCGCCGACCGCGTAGAGGTGCCGGCCGTAGGCCGTCCGGTTGAGTACGAACGTCCAGAACACCAGCAGGAGCGCGACGATCGGCACGACCACCGGCATGCCCTTGTTCGACGTGATCAGCGGGTTGATGCTGCGCTCCTGGTTGAGCACGTAGACCGCGAGCACGATCAGCAGCGCCAGCCCGCCGATCCGGGCGCCGATCACGGCCGTCGGCTCGGTCACCAGGCCCCGGGAGACCCGGTTGCGGTGGCGCAGCAGCTGGGCGACGGCGTAGCCGACGATCGCGACGGCGGCCAGCAGCCAGCCGACGGCCGGCGAGATGCGGCCGTTCTCGATGCCGACGATCACGTCGTCGCTGATCGAGATGTTGCTGCCCTCCTTCATCAGCAGCAGCACCACGCCCTGGAAGGCGAGGAAGCCGGCCAGCGTCACCACGAAGGACGGGATTCCCACTTTCGCGACCAGGAACCCGAGGATCAGGCCGATCAGCACGCCGGTGAGCAGGGCCGCGAGGACGGCGACGTACCACGGGTAACCGAGCACGCTGACCACGTTCGCCAGGATTCCGGCGCAGACGCCGCTGGCGAAGCCGGCGGAGAGGTCGATCTCGCCGAGCAGGAGCACGAAGATCAGCCCCATGGCGATCACGGTGACCGCCGCGCCCTGGGTGAAGAGGTTGGCGAAGTTCCCCGCGGAGAAGAACACCGGGCGCACGATGGTGAACACCACACAGAGCACGACGAGGCCGCTGACCGCGGGCAGGGCGCCCAGGTCGCCGCCGCGTACCCGGGCGAGGTAGTTGCGGACGTGGTCGCCGACGGAGGGTGCGGGCGTGACGGCGGCCGGCCCCTCCTTCTTCACGGCGGTGGCGGTCATCGGAGGGCTCCCGAGGTTGCGTCGGCGGATTCGGTGCCGTTGCCCGGCTCGGTGGTGAGACCGAGGTTGCCGGACCGGCCCGCGGTGATCAGCTCGACCACCTGCGAGTGGGTGATGTCGGTGGTCTTGACCTGGGCGACCATCTGGCCGAGGTAGAGCGCGGCGATCCGGTCGGAGACGGCGAAGACGTCGTTCATGTTGTGCGAGATGAGCACCACGGCCAGGCCGTTGTCGGCCAGCCGGCGGACCAGTTCCAGCACCTGGGCGGTCTGCGCGACGCCGAGCGCGGCGGTCGGCTCGTCCAGGATGACGAGCCGGCTGTTCCAGAGCACGGCCTTGGCGATGGCGACGGTCTGCCGCTGGCCGCCGGAGAGGCTGGCCACGTGCTGGCGCAGCGACTTCACGGTGCGCACGCTCAGTCCGGCGAGCGTCTCGGCGGCCATCTGCTCCATGGTCGGCTCGTCGAGCACGATGCCGCTGCGCTTCTCCCGGCCGAGGAACATGTTCTGCACGATGTCGAGGTTGTCGCAGAGCGCGAGGTCCTGGTAGACCACCTCGATCCCGAGGTCGGCGGCGTCGCGGGGGCTGTTGATGGTCACCGGCCGGCCGTCGAAGAGGAACTCGCCGGCGTCGGTGGGGTGGATACCGCTGATGCACTTGACCAGGGTCGACTTGCCGGCGCCGTTGTCGCCGACGAGGGCGGTCACCTCGCCCGGGTGCGCGGCGAAGGCGACGTCGCGCAGCACCTGGACGGGACCGAAGCTCTTGTCGATCCCGCGTAGCTCCAGCAGGGGGGTTGCGGACACGGGGTTCTCCTTTGGGCGGAGGGAGGTCTCGGATCCCGTCCGGCGCGGGCGCCGCCCGGCACGGGTTCCCCCGTACCGGGCGTCGCTTGAGCCGGGTGGGTCAGCTGGGTCAGCTCACGCCGGCGTCGGTGCAGAGCTTGGCGAAGGCGCCGGTGCAGAGCTCTTCCTTGGTGACGTAGCCGTCGGCCACCACGTCCTTGACGTTGTCCTTGTAGATGGCCTTGGGCTCCAGCAGCACGGACGGGACGTCCCGCTTGCCCTCCGGGTCCTTGACCGTCTGGCCGGTGTCCTTGCGCTCGCCCTTGGCGAGTGCGATGGCCAGGTCGGCGGCGGCGTCCGCCTCCTTCTTGACCGCCTTGTAGACGGTCATGCACTGGTCACCGGCGAGGATGTTCTGCAGGCCCTGGACCGTGGCGTCCTGGCCGGTCACCGGCACCTTGCCGTTGAGCTGGTTCTTCTTCAGTACGGAGATGGCCGCGTTGCCCAGGCCGTCGTTGGCGGCCAGGACGCCGTCGATCTTGCCCTTCTCCTGGGTGAGCATCTGCTCGAAGATCACGCCGGCCTGCGCGTTGTCCCAGTCCGGGACGTTCTGGTCCGGGCCCTTCGTGTACTCACCCGCGTCGAACTTCGGCTTGAGGATCGAGTCGTAGCCGTTCTTGAACAGGGTGGCGTTGTTGTCGGTCTGGGAGCCGTTCAGGTAGGCGATCTTCGGCTTCTGCGCGCCCTTGTCGGTGAGGCACTTGCTCAGTCCCTCGCCCTGGAGCTTGCCGACCGCCTCGTTGTCGAAGCTGACGTAGTACTGGGCCGAGCCGCCCAGCGTCAGCCGGTCGTAGTCGATAGTGGCCACGCCCTGCGACTTGGCCTTCTCCAGCACGGCCTTGCCGGTGCCGGAGTCCAGGTTGACGATCATGAGCGCGGTGACGCCGCTGGTCAGCATGCCGTCGGCGATGGTGGAGAAGGCGGACTTGTCGCCCTGGGCGTTCTGGATCGTGTAGTCGACGCCGGCGGCCTTGAAGGCCGCCTCCAGGTACTTGCGGTCCGCGCCCTCCCAGCGGGCGGAGGACTTGCTGTCCGGCAGGATCACGCCGATCTTCGGCTTCTTGGCGTTGGAGCCGCCGGCCTCGTTCGAGGAGCCGCCGTCGTCGCCGCAGGCGGCCATGCTGCCGGTCGCGAGGAGACCGACGGCCGCGAAGGTGAGGAAGCCCTTGCGCATGTGCAGGGTCCTTTCGGAGGTGGGGGAGTGGTGATGTTTTGTTGTGCCCGGCAACGTATTCCCCGTCACCCATGTGCCGCAAGACTGCCGAGGTCAGAAGTTTGTTGGCGGCGGTAACAATTCAGCAACGCGGTTGTCACCCGCGAGACACCGCCGGGAGGGGTGCGCCGGGAACGCTCCCACACGCACCGTCACGCGCCCGCTCAGACGGCGGCGATCGATGCCGTCGCCGCCCCGGTGAGCGCCACCAGATCCGTCGGCGCGAGCTGCACCTGGAGGCCGCGCCGCCCCGCCGAGACGTACACCGTCGGGTGTGCCAGCGCGGAGGCGTCGATGACCGTCGGTAGCCGCTTGCGCTGCGCGAGCGGACTGATCCCGCCGCGCACGTATCCGGTCGCCCGCTCGGCCACGGCCCGGTCCGCCATCGTCGCCCGCTTGCCGCCGGCCGCGGCGGCGAGCGCCTTCAGGTCCAGCTCACCGGTCACCGGCACCACCGCCACGGTCAGCCCGCCGTCGACCTCGGTGACGAGCGACTTGAACACCCGCTCCGGCGCCACCCCGAGCGCGGCGGCGACGAGCGCGCCGTAGTTCGGCGCGTCCGGCGAGACGTCGTAGGTGTGGGTGCTGTGCGCGATCTTCCGCTTGCTCAGCAACGCGATCGCCGGAGTGCCAGGGCCAGCCACCGGCTCAAGCTAGCCCGGCCGGGGGCCGGGCGCGAGCCGAAACCGCGTGCCGGGTCAGCCGCCGGCCGGAACCGGCCGGCAGACGAGCACTGTGGGGTCGCCCGCGACCCGGGTCAGCGTCAGGCCGGCCGCCTCGTCGCCGGACAGCCGCAGGTCACGGCGCAGCTTCTCCGGCTCCAGCGCCGACCCGCGCTTGCGGATCTCCACCCGGCCGACCCGCCGCTCCCGCAGCAGGGCGCGCAGCCGCTTCAACGAGAACGGCAGCACGTCGGTGATCTCCATACAGCGGGCGAACGGGGTGGGCCGGGCCTCGTCGGCGTACAGGTAGGCGATCGACGGGTCGGCGAGCGTGGCGTCCAGGTCGGTGGCCAGCTCGGCGACCAGGTGGGCGCGGACCACCGCCGGGTCCGGGTCGTACAGGAAGCGCCGGACCGGCCCCACCTCCGCCTCGGCCGCGCCGGTGCCGGTGAGGTGATAGGAAGGGACCCTTTTACTACCGGAGGCGTTAAGAAGGGGCCCTTCCTTCTCGCGCAGCAGGGTGGCTCGGCGGGGGACGCCGGCCAGCTCGCCGCACCAGAGCGCGGCCTCGACCAGGTCGCCGTCCACGCTCACCCACTCCGCCTCGGCGGCGGCCGGGATCAGCGCGTGGTCCAGCCCGGGCGCCACCTTGACCACTGTGCGCGGCACCCGCGCGGCCAGGCCGGTGACGAAGTCCCACGGTGGCGAGTAGGCGTTCGGGTCGAACACGCGCCGCCCGGTGCCGGCCCGCCGCCGCGCCGGATCGCAGAACACGGCGTCGACACCCGTCACGTCGAAGGCCGTGGCGTCGCCGCACTCGACAGTCACCAGGCCGGCGAGCCCGGCCGCCTCGGCGTTCGCGGCGGCCATCGCGGCGGTCAGCGGGTCGGCCTCCACCGCGTACACCCGGATGCCGGCGCGGCCCGCGGCGAGCGCGTCGGCGCCCAGGCCGCACCCCAGGTCGGCGAGCGTGGTCACGCCCGCGGCCCGCAGCCGCGCGGCCCGCCGGTCGGCGACCGCGCGGCGGGTGGCCTGCTCCAGTCCCGCCCGGGTGAGGAACATCCCGGCGGCGGCCGGGCCGAACTTGCCCGCCGCCCGGCGGCGCAGCTCCGCCTGGGTGAGCGCGGCGGCGGCGAGGTCGCCCGGGATCCCGGCCGAGCGCAGCGCGGCCGCCGCCGCCAGCGGGTCGCCGCCGGCCACCCGCCCGGCCGCGGCGAGCGCCGCCGACCCCTCGGGGGTACGCAGCACGGCGAGCTGGTCGAGATCCACGCGCCCATTCTCCCGGGCCGGTTCCGGCGCGACACGGAGGGCGACGCGTTGGCACTCTCCTTGACGGAGTGCTAGCCGAGGAATAACCTGCGATTAGCACTCTCACCCTGAGGGTGCCAACGCCCGAGCCTCGTGCCCGGGGGTTGAGCGCCAGGCGGACCGGCACCCGCGACGACGGCCCCGCCCGGTGGCATGTGGCAGATTGACGCTGGTCGGCGTGCCGGCCGGCAACGACACCAAGTACCCGGGAGGGTATGCCCGTGACTACCGCGACCAAGGTTGCGATCAAGCCGCTCGAGGACCGCATCGTGGTCCAGGCGAACGAGGCCGAGACCACCACCGCCTCGGGCATCGTGATCCCCGACACCGCCAAGGAGAAGCCGCAGGAGGGCACCGTCCTCGCTGTCGGCCCGGGCCGGATCGACGACAAGGGCAACCGCGTGCCGATCGACGTGAAGGTCGGCGACACCGTCCTCTACTCGAAGTACGGCGGCACCGAGGTCAAGTACGCCGGCGAGGAGTACCTGGTGCTCTCCGCCCGCGACGTCCTCGCGGTCATCGAGAAGTAAGCAACCGATCAGTGTCGTTGCCCCGGTCCGGCTCGCCGGGCCGGGGCAACGTCGCTTCGAAGGGATACTGATGGCGAAGATCCTCAGCTTCTCGGACGATGCCCGGCACCTGCTCGAGCACGGTGTCAACGCCCTCGCGGACGCGGTGAAGGTCACCCTCGGCCCGCGCGGGCGCAACGTCGTCCTGGACAAGAAGTTCGGTGCGCCCACGATCACCAACGACGGCGTGACCATCGCCAAGGAGATCGAGCTCACCAACCCGTACGAGAACCTCGGCGCGCAGCTGGTCAAGGAGGTGGCGACCAAGACCAACGACGTCGCCGGCGACGGGACCACCACCGCCACCGTGCTGGCCCAGGCCATGGTCCGCGAGGGCCTGCGCAACGTGGCCGCCGGCACCAACCCGACCGGCCTGAAGCGGGGCATCGACGCGGCGGCCGCCAAGGTCTCCGAGGCGCTGCTCGGCAAGGCCGTCGAGGTCTCCAGCAAGGAGTCGATCGCGCACGTCGCCACCGTCTCCGCGCAGGACGCCGCGATCGGCGAGCTGATCGCCGAGGCGATGGAGAAGGTCGGCCGCGACGGCGTCATCACCGTCGAGGAGGGCTCCGCGCTCACCACCGAGCTGGAGGTGACCGAGGGTCTCCAGTTCGACAAGGGCTTCATCTCCCCGAACTTCGTCACCGACCTGGAGGCGCAGGAGGCGGTCCTGGAGGACCCGTACATCCTGATCACCACCCAGAAGATCTCGGCGATCGAGGAGCTGCTGCCGCTGCTGGAGAAGGTCCTCCAGAACAACAAGCCGCTGCTCATCGTCGCCGAGGACGTCGAGGGCCAGGCCCTGTCGACGCTCGTGGTCAACGCGCTGCGCAAGACCGTCAAGGTCTGCGCGGTCAAGGCCCCCGGCTTCGGCGACCGCCGCAAGGCGATGCTCCAGGACATGGCGATCCTGACCGGCGCCGAGCTGGTCGCCCCGGAGCTGGGCTACAAGCTCGACCAGGTCGGCCTGGAGGTGCTCGGCACCGCCCGGCGCGTCGTGGTCGACAAGGAGAACACCACAGTCGTCGACGGTGGCGGCCAGGCCGCCGAGGTCGCCGACCGGGTCGCGCAGATCCGCAAGGAGATCGAGGCCTCCGACTCCGAGTGGGACCGGGAGAAGCTGGCCGAGCGGCTGGCGAAGCTCTCCGGCGGCATCGCTGTGATCAAGGTCGGCGCGGCCACCGAGGTCGAGATGAAGGAGCGCAAGCACCGCATCGAGGACGCCATCGCCGCGACCAAGGCCGCGGTCGAGGAGGGCACGGTCCCGGGTGGCGGCGCCGCCCTGGCCCAGATCCTGCCGGCGCTCGACGACGACCTGGGCTTCACCGGTGACGAGAAGGTCGGCGTCTCGATCGTGCGCAAGTCGCTGGTCGAGCCGCTGCGCTGGATCGCCCAGAACGCCGGCCACGACGGCTACGTCGTGGTGCAGAAGGTCGTCGGCCAGGACTGGGGCCACGGCCTCGACGCCGCCACCGGCGAGTACGTCGACCTGGCCAAGTCCGGCATCATCGACCCGGTGAAGGTGACCCGCAACGCGGTCAGCAACGCCGCCTCGATCGCCGGCCTGCTGCTCACCACCGAGAGCCTCGTGGTGGAGAAGCCGGCCGAGCCGGAGCCGGCCGCCGGTGGGCACGGCCACTCGCACGGCCACGGCCACCAGCACGGCCCGGGCTTCTGACCCGAGCAGTACGGCCCGACGTCAGGGCACACCGCCGACAGGTGGTGTGCCCTGACGCGTATGTCCTTACGGAACGCTGACGGAATTGGCAGCCGCACCGGCGGGTCGATCAGACTGGGTGCCGTGAGCACCCTCTCCCGCCGCCGCGCGGCGCTGGCCGGTGTCGTCGCCGCCGTGGTGGCACTCGGCACCGCCGAACCCGTGGCGGTCCTGACCGGTCCCCGGTCCGCTCCGCTCGTCGCCGTCGGCGGACTCGTCGTGGACCTGGTGCCCGAGTCGCTCAAGCAGTTCGCCATCGACGTCTTCGGCACGTACGACAAGATCGCCCTGCTGGTCGGTACGGCGCTGCTGCTGGCCGCCTTCGGGGCGCTGCTCGGCCTGGCGGCGGTCCGGCGCCTGGCGATCGGC
This sequence comes from Micromonospora sp. NPDC048887, assembly GCF_040649715.1. Lineage (NCBI taxonomy): Bacteria > Bacillati > Actinomycetota > Actinomycetes > Micromonosporales > Micromonosporaceae > Micromonospora > Micromonospora sp. NPDC048887. The sequence continues at coordinate 129,457 of NZ_JBEZGA010000013.1, forward strand.
CTGGCCGGCATCGCCGCGTTCGCCGTGCTCGGCGTCGCCGCCGCGCTGACCCGAGCCGGCGCGGACGCGTTCGACGCGCTGCCCTCCCTGGTCGGCGGCGGCCTGGGCGCGCTGACCCTCCGGGCGTTCGTGGCCGGTCCGCTGGGCGCCGAACCGGCGGATCGGAAGCGACCGGGACGCGACCGGTCCGACGCCGCGCGACGCGGCCGGGCCGAGACCGGACCGGCGGAACGCGACGGGGGCGAGCCGGCGGAGGGCGACCGGGTACCTGTACCTCGCGCCACGCCGCCGTCCGCGCCGCCTCCGGCGGTCGCCGCGCTCGCCCGCGAAGCAGGGACCCCGGGTGGCTGGGAGCCGGTGCGGCACGACGACGACGCGGAGTCGCGGCGGCGGTTCCTGCGCGGTGCCGGGCTGCTCACCGGCGCGGCTGCGGTGGCCGGGCTGGGCGGGCACTGGCTGGCCGGCCGGCGCGGCGTGTCGGCGGCCCGGGAGGCGGTGACGCTGCCCGCCCCTGCCGCGCCCGCCCCGCCGGTGCCGGCCGGAGCGGACCTGTCGCTGCCCCGGCTCGCGCCGTACGTCACGCCGAACCGCGAGTTCTACCGGATCGACACGGCGCTCGTGGTGCCGCAGGTCGACCCGGTCACCTGGCGGCTGCGCGTCCACGGGCGGGTGCGCAACCCGATCGAGCTGAGCTTCGACGACCTGCTGGCCCGCCCGATGGTGGAGCGGTACGTGACGCTCGCCTGCGTCTCCAACGAGGTGGGCGGCGACCTGATCGGCAACGCGCGCTGGCTCGGCGTACCGATCAGGGAACTGCTCGACGAGGCCGGCCCGGAGGAGGGCGCGGACCAGGTGGTGGGCCGCGCGGTGGACGGCTGGACCTGCGGCACGCCCACCTCGGTGCTGCGCGACGGGCGGGACGCGCTGCTCGCGGTCGGCATGAACGGTGAGCCGCTGCCGGTCCAGCACGGCTTCCCGGTGCGGATGGTGGTGCCCGGCCTCTACGGGTACGTCTCGGCCTGCAAGTGGGTGACCGAGCTGGAGCTGACCAGTTTCGCCGACTACGACGCGTACTGGGTACCGCGCGGCTGGTCGGCGCAGGGCCCGATCAAGACGCAGTCCCGGATCGACACGCCCCGGCCGCGCAGCCGCCCGGCGGCCGGCCCGGTGACAGTTGCCGGTGTGGCGTGGGCGCAGCACCGCGGCATCGGCCGCGTCGAGGTACGCGTGGACGGCGGCCCCTGGCAGGAGGCGACGCTGGCGCCGGCGGTGTCTGCGGACACCTGGGTGCAGTGGTCCTGGCGGTGGGACGCGACGCCGGGGGAGCACACGCTCCAGGTGCGGGCGAGTGACTCGACCGGTGAGACCCAGACGGAGCAGCGCGCCCCGGTCGCCCCGGACGGCGCGACCGGCTGGCACACCGTCAAGGTCACGGTCACCTGACCACCGTTGCCCCGCCCTCGAAAGAGATCTTGGAAGGAAATGGCCCTCATAGGGGCCCGAATCTTCCAAGATCTACGGGTGTCTTGACGTGAGAGACGCGCTTGAGGCGGGCGGGCTGCCGGGCGGGGCGAGACGACGCCGCGCCCCGGGGTCCGGGGCGCGGCGTCGGGGGATCGTGATCCGGGTCAGGCGACCTTGCGCTGGTCCGGCACGGCGGTGTTGTGCGGCCGGCCGAGGCGAGCCTCCAGCCGGGGGATGTCCACCTTGGTCTGGCGGCGGTCGGCCAGGTCCTCCCAGCCGAGCGCGAGCAGCCGCAGCCGCTCCGACTCGCTGAACCCGCCCCAGACGCCGTACGGCTCGCGGACGGAGAGCGCGTGGGCGGCGCACTCGGCGCGTACCGGGCAGGCGCGGCAGACGGACTTCGCGCCCATCTCGCGGCGCATCCGGGAGGAGCCGCGCTCGCCGTCCGGGTGGAAGAACTGCGCGCTGTCGCGGCCACGGCAGGCCCCGAGCCGCTGCCAGTCCCAGAGCTCGTCGATCGGTCCAGGCAGCCTACGTACGTTCGACATCAGCACCCCTCCTCCCGCGCGGCACCGCGGAGAATGTTCGTGGCCAGCTACCGGGCGGCGGTCCGCGCGGGATGCCGGTTCCGGATGAACCCCTCGGTACCCGAGCGGTCCGCGCCTCACACATCTGTGATCGAAAAGCTCGGACAGTCGGCGTCATATGCCCCATCTGTCGGAAAAGTTCGGATGATTGCCCGGAACCCCCTCCCGAGCCCACCTCCGCATGGTCTGCTCTGAGTCGGAGAGGAGACCACTGTGCGTAGTGTTCTTGTGTGCGTTCGGACACCATTGGCGGCCCAGCATCTGACCTCCGCGGCGGCGCGGCTCGGGCTGTCCGGCGTCGTCCGGACGGCCGTCTCCGATCCGGAGGTGATGCTGCGGCTCGCCGAGCGTCCGGTGGACGTGGTGCTCGCCGACACCGCGCTGACCCGCCCGGACAGCGCCGGCTTCGTCAGGCGGGTGCTCGCTCGCGCCCCGCAGGCGGCGGTGCTGCTGCTCGGCGCCGAGGAGTCGGAGTCGGCGGCGGCCACCATCAGCGCCGGAGCGCGGGGTCTGATCCAGAACGCCGACCACGACCTGACCAGCGCGGTGGCCAAGGCGCTGCTGCTGCTCTCCGCCCCCGGCCGGAGCAACAGGCACCGGGTGGCGGACACCGCCCGGGACGCGGCGGCGGTGGGCGGCCCGACCCGGTCGGCGGCGCCGGGGCGTACCCCGGGTGGGCCCGGCTGGCCGGCGACGGCGCCGGTGGACGCGGCGGGCCTGCCCACCGTGGTGCCCGTGCAACGGGGTGAGGACCCGGACGACCCCGCGGCGGCCGACGGCGCGGACGCGTCCCGGCCGGGTGCGGCCCAGCGGCCGGCGCGGACGCCGCGCAGCGCGATCGGGCTCACCGAGCGGGAGCTTCAGGTGCTGCTTGGCATGGCCGAGGGCAAGAGCAACGCGGAGATCGGGCGGGAGCTGTTCGTCTCCGAGGACACGGTCAAGACGCACGCCCGGCGGCTGTTCCGCAAGCTCGGCGCGCGCGACCGGGCGCACGCCGTGGCCGCCGGCTTCCGGGCCGGCCTGGTGGCCTGACCGCCCGGACGGCGGCGCTCAGCCCTCGGTGGACTCGTCGGTGCCCTCGGTGAGCGTGTCGTGCACGCCGTCGGCGTAGCCACGGGCGTAGTCCCAGCTCACGTAGTGATCCGGATCCGGGTCGTAGGCCGGCTCGTGCACCCGGGGACGCCCGGAGTTGAGCAGGTGGCGCAGGTTGCCGCGGAGCAGGTCCCAGTCGAAGTAGTGCGGCTCGCGGCAGTCCTCGCACTCGATCACCAGGCCGCGCACGCCGATCGGCTGGAGCAACGCCTGGTAGATCTCCAGATCGGCGAGATCCTCCAGCACGTCCTGGCGCTCGACCTCGGTCAGCGGGTCGAGCGCGTCGTCGTCGCCGGGATCGTGCAGGCCGGCAGCCGGATCGGCCGGGTCGCCGTTGAACGGGTCGATGGGCTCGTCGTGCACCCCCTCACCGTAGACCCCGAGCCGCCGGAAAGCCCGCCCCAGCCCGTGCTGTGGCCCGGCCTACCCTGGGGCCCGCCGCTGCCCGGGCCGGGACGGGTAGGTGGGTACGATGAGGCGACGCGCCGTCACCAGGCGCCTGCCGGTGCCCCCGCGCGCCGCCTCGCTGCAGCCCGTTCGACCAGCTCAGGGGAGCAATCGTGGAGAATTCGCCCAGCACCGAGATCCCGGCCGGCACCGACGGCGGGGAGCTGGGTGGCCATCTGCCCGAGCTGCCGGCCGGTTCGGCCCGGGTGGTGCCGCTCGGGCTGACCTTCGACGACGTGCTGCTCCAGCCGGGCGAGTCGGACGTCGTGCCCAGCCGCGTCAACACCCGCACCCGCCTCACCCGCAACATCGAGCTGACCGTGCCGCTGCTGTCCAGCGCGATGGACACGGTCACCGAGGCGCGGATGGCCATCGCCATGGCCCGCCAGGGCGGCATCGGCGTGCTGCACCGCAACCTCTCGGTCGACGACCAGGCGCTCCAGGTCGACCTGGTGAAGCGTTCCGAGTCCGGCATGATCACCAACCCGGTGACCGCCAGCCCGGACGACACGCTGCGCGAGGTCGACGCGCTCTGCGGGCGCTACCGCATCTCCGGCGTCCCGGTGGTGGACGGGGAGGGCCAGCTCGTCGGCATCGTCACCAACCGCGACATGCGGTTCGTCTCCGACCCGGCCACGCCGGTGCGCGAGATCATGACCCGTACGCCGCTGATCACCGCCCCGGTCGGCGTGAGCAAGGACGACGCGCTCGGCCTGCTGCGCCAGCACAAGATCGAGAAGCTGCCGATCGTGGACGCGGGCGGCAAGCTTCGCGGCCTGATCACGGTGAAGGACTTCACCAAGAGCGAGCAGTACCCGAACGCCACCAAGGACGACGCGGGCCGGCTGCGGGTCGCCGCCGCGGTGGGCGTGGGTGAGGACGGCTACAAGCGGGCCCGCGCGCTCGTCGACGCCGGTGTGGACGTGGTCATCGTGGACACCGCGCACGGCCACCAGCGCGCCGTGCTGGAGATGGTCGCCCGGCTCAAGCGGGACGTGAGCATCGACATCGTGGGCGGCAACATCGCCACGTACGCGGGCGCGAAGGCGCTCGTCGAGGCCGGCGCCGACGGTGTGAAGGTGGGCGTCGGCCCGGGCGCCATCTGCACCACCCGGATCGTGGCCGGAGTGGGCGTACCGCAGATCACCGCGATCATGGAGGCGGCCCGCGCCGCCCGCCCGGCCGGCGTGCCGGTGATCGGCGACGGCGGCATCCAATACTCCGGCGACATCGCCAAGGCGCTCGTCGCCGGCGCGGACACGGTGATGCTCGGCAGCCTGCTCGCAGGCTGCGAGGAGAGCCCCGGCGAGCTGATCTTCATCAACGGCAAGCAGTACAAGGCGTACCGGGGGATGGGCTCGCTCGGCGCGATGCAGTCGCGCGGCCAGGCCAAGTCCTACTCCAAGGACCGCTACTTCCAGCAGGACGTGCTCGCCGAGGACAAGCTTGTCCCGGAGGGCGTCGAGGGCCAGGTGCCCTACCGGGGGCCGCTGTCCGCCGTCGCCCACCAGCTCACCGGCGGGCTGCGCGCCGCGATGGGGTACGTCGGCGCGGAGAGCATCCCGGAGCTGCACCGGCGTGGCCAGCTCATCCGGATCACCGCGGCCGGGCTCAAGGAGAGCCACCCGCACGACATCCAGATGACCGTCGAGGCGCCCAACTACCACTCCCGCTGACCCACCACCCCCAAACCACCTGGAGTCCCCCATGCGTGACGTGGTCGAGATCGGGCTGGGCAAGACCGCGCAGCGCGGTTACCACCTGGACGACATCGCCATCGTGCCGAGCCGCCGCACCCGGGACGTCGACGACGTCTCCACCGGGTGGCAGCTCGACGCGTACCAGTTCGGCATCCCGTGCGTCGCGCACCCCTCGGACGCGACCATGAGCCCCGCCTCGGCGGTCCGGCTCGGCCAGCTCGGCGGCCTCGGCGTCCTGAACGTCGAGGGCCTCTGGACCCGGTACGAGAACCCGGCGAAGATCCTGGAGGAGCTGGCCGGTCTCGGCGAGGACGCGCGGGCGACCAAGCGCCTCCAGGAGGTCTACGCCGAGCCGATCCGCCCCGACCTGATCGCCGAGCGGGTGCGTGAGCTGCGTGAGGGCGGCAGCACGGTGGCGGTGCGGGTCTCCCCGCAGCACACCCTGGCGCTCGCCCCGGTGATCCTCGACGCCGGGGTGGACATCCTGGTCATCCAGGGCACGCTCGTCTCGGCCGAGCACGTCTCCACCACCGACGAGCCGCTGAACCTCAAGGAGTTCATCGCCGACCTGGACCTGCCTGTCGTCGTCGGCGGCTGCACCGACTACAAGACCGCGCTGCACCTGATGCGTACCGGCGCGGCCGGCGTGATCGTGGGCATCGGCGGCGACGACTGGTCGACCACCGAGTCGGTGCTCGGCATCCGGGTGCCGATGGCCACCGCGATCGCCGACGCCGCCGCGGCCCGCCGCGACTACCTGGACGAGACCGGCGGCCGGTACGTGCACCTGATCGCCGACGGCGACATGCAGACCTCCGGCGACATCGCGAAGGCGCTCGGCTGCGGCGCGGACGCGGTGATGCTCGGCGAGCCGCTGTCGCTCTGCGAGGAGGCCCCGGCCGGCGGTGCCTGGTGGCACTCCGCGGCCAGCCACCCGTCGCTGCCCCGTGGCGCGTTCGAGGTGGCCGGCGAGCCGCTCGGCTCGATGGAGAAGCTGCTGTTCGGCCCGGCCGACGAGCCGGACGGCCAGCTCAACCTCTTCGGCGGCCTGCGCCGCGCGATGGCCAAGTGCGGCTACCGCGACCTGAAGGAGTTCCAGAAGGTCGGGCTGGTCCTCGACCGCTGAGCACCATCGAGCACCACTGAGCACCGCGCGGCGGCGCGGGCGGCGGCGCGGACGTGTTCCGGCCCTGCCCGCGCCGTCGCGCGTCTAGGCTCGCCGGGTGAGACGCGGGCGGGTCTGGGCGGCGGGGCTGGCGGCGGCGCTCGCGCTGAGCGGGTGCACCGGGGGTGGCGACGAGGGCGGGTTCCGGCCGGGCGCGGCGGACGCCGGTGACCCGTACGTGCCGGGGGCCGGCAACGGCGGCTACGACGTCGGCCACTACGCGCTGGACGTGCGCTACGACCCGGCAGGCGACAAGCTCACCGGCACCGCCACGCTGACCGTCACCGCCACCCGGGCGCTGTCCCGGTTCCAGCTCGACCTGGCCGGGCTCGGCGTCGAGCGGGTGCGGGTGGACGGCGAGGCGGCGAAGCACCGCCACGACGGCGCCGAGCTGATCGTGACTCCGCCGCGCGGGCTGCCGTCGGGCAAGCGGTTCACCGTCGAGGTGACGTACGGCGGGGTGCCGCAGCCGCTGCCGAACGCCGAACTCGGTGACGGCGGCTTCCACGCCACACCGGACGGCGCGATAGCGCTCGGCCAGCCGGAGTCGGCGAGCACCTGGTACCCGGTGAACGACCACCCGTCGGACAAGGCCACCTACGACCTCGCGGTCACCGTGCCGGACGGCCTCGCCGCGCTGTCCAACGGCGTGCCGGCGGGCCGGACGTCCAGCGGCGGCTGGACCACCTGGCGCTGGTCGGAGCGCGCGCCGATGGCCAGCTACCTGAGCACGCTGGTGATCGGCGACTACCGGGTCAGCAGCGGCACCCACGCCGGGAAGCCGCTCGTCACCGCCGTCGCCGCGAGCCTGCCCGCCGACGGGCCGGCCGCCGCGTCGGTGGCCCGCACCGGTGAGGTCGCCGACTTCCTGGCCGAGCGCTTCGGCCCGTACCCGTTCGAGGCGTACGGCGGCGTGGTGGTCGCCGACGAACGCATCAGGTACGCGCTGGAGACGCAGAGCCGGCCGGTCTACGGGCCGGCGTTCTTCCGCGACGGCCTGCCGAACACCGAGGTGGTCGCGCACGAGCTGGCGCACCAGTGGTTCGGCGACAGCGTCTCGGTGGCCCGGTGGAGCGACATCTGGCTCAACGAGGGCTTCGCCACGTACGCCGAATGGCTCTGGGATGAGCACGACGGCGGGCGGACCGTGGCGCAGACGGTGACCGAGCGCTACGCGGCCACCGACTGGTCCAAGCCCACAGTCGACCCGGGCCCGGCCGGGATGTTCGGCGACGCGGTCTACCAGCGCGGTGCGCTCGCCGTGCACGCGCTGCGCCGCGCGGTGGGCGACGAGACGTTCTACCGGGTGCTGCGCGGCTGGCTGGCGCAGCACCGCGACGGCAACGTCACCACCGCCGACTTCGTCGGGTACGCCGAACGCACGTCCGGGCGGCCGTTGCGGGCGCTGCTCGACGCCTGGCTGGTCGGTGGCACGCCGCCGGGACTGCCGTGACGAACGCGTGACCGCCGCTGGGTAGGCTGCCGCGGTCGGAGCGGCCCGTGGGCGGGGGCCGCCGAACGGGCCCCCGGGAGGGATCGAGGCGATGACGCGGCGCGGCGCACGACGACGGCTCGGGTTGCTGGTCTGCGGCACGGTGCTGGTGGCCGGCTGCGGTTCGGCCGAGCCGGACCCGGGTCCCGCGACCCCGGCCGGCCCCGCGCCGGCGACCTCGCGCAGCTTCGCGCCGGGCGGGGCCGGCGCCGGCGATCCGAACTTCCCGAGCTACGGCAACGGCGGGTACGACGTCGCGCACTACACGGTGAAGGTGCGTTACGACCCGGAGACGGACAAGCTGAGCGGCACCACCACGCTTCGGGCCACCGCGACCGCCGACCTGTCCGCGTTCAACCTGGACCTGGCCGGGCTGACCGTCCGGTCGGTGACAGTGGACGGCGCCGCCGCCCGGCACAGCCGTACCGCCGACGAGCTGGTGGTCACCCCGGCCGTCGGGCTGACCTCCGGAAACGGGTTCACCGCCGAGATCCGGTACGACGGCCGGCCGGAGGCGCTGCGCACCGAGTCGCTGGGCGAGGGCGGCTGGCTGCACACCGCCGACGGGGCGATCGCGCTCGGGCAGCCGGAGTCGGCGAGCACCTGGTTCCCGGTCAACGACCACCCGTCGGACAAGGCCACATACGACATGGAGATCACCGTCCCGAAGGGACTGACGGCGATCTCCAACGGCGTGCCGAAGGGGAGGACGACAAGCGGCGACTGGACCACCTGGAAGTGGTCGGAGACCGCGCCGACGGCCAGTTACCTGACCATGGTGGCGATCGGGAAGTTCCGGATCACCACCGCGCGGCACAAGGGGCGGCCGGTCTACAGCGCGGTCACCACGCAGGTGGCGCAGGGCGCGCCGGACCGGTCCATCGCGCGCACCGTCGAGGTCGCCGACTACCTGGAGAGCGTCTTCGGGCCGTACCCGTTCGAGGCGTACGGCGGCGTGGTGATCGCCGACGAGCGCATCCGGTACGCGCTGGAGACGCAGAGCCGTCCGGTCTACTCGGCCACCTTCTTCCGGCAGGGCGACAACACCGGCGTGGTCGCGCACGAGCTGGCCCACCAGTGGTACGGCAACAGCGTGTCGATCCAGCGCTGGCAGGACATCTGGCTCAACGAGGGGCTGGCCACGTACGCCGAGTGGCTGTGGGCCGAGCACGTCGGCTCGACCACCGTGCAGCGCACGTTCGAGCAGAAGTACGCGAACGCCGGCGGGCCGGTGTGGCGTACGCCGCCGGGCAAGCCGGGAGTGGCCGGCCTGTTCAGCAGCTCGGTCTACGACCGGGGCGGGATGACAGTGCACGCGCTGCGGGTGGCGGTGGGCGACGTGGCGTTCTTCGCCGTCCTGCGCACCTGGGCGGCGGAGCGGAAGAACGGCAACGCCACCACCGCCGACTTCGTGGCGCTGGCCGAGCGGATCTCCGGCAAGAAGCTGGCCAAGGTCTTCGACCCGTGGCTGTACGGCACCGAGCGTCCGCCCGCCCCGAAGCCGCTGTAGGGCGTCAGTTCCGCACGCGCAGCGACGGGTGGGCGGCCAGGAACGCGTCGGCCCGCCCGCCGCGCAGCGCGGTGAGGAAGTCGCGGCCGAGCGGCTTGAGCTGCTCACCCCGGTACGCGCCGCCGCCGCCCACCCCGGCGCCGGGCAGCACGACGAGCGTGAGCCGGTCCGCCGGCAGGCCACCCAGGGCGTACGCGAAGTCGATCAGTTTCCGGCCGCCCCCGGCGTACACCAGGGTCCTGCCCAGCGCGGCCACCACCTGCTCGACCCGCTGCGGATCGCGGGCCGTGCCCTGGTCGAGGATCTTGCGGGCCAGCGCCCGGAGCAGTTGCTGCTGGTGCCGCTGGCGGGTGTAGTCGCCGCCCGCGGTGTAGCGCTGCCGCGCGTAGTCGAGCGCCTGCCAGCCGGTCAGGTGCCGGGTGCCCTTCTCGTAGACCATCTGCGGCCCGGTGTAGCCGCCGCCGCTCAGGGTCCGCATGGTGCCGTCCGGGCGGCGGTGCCGGGACTCGACCCGCTGGTCGACGTAGAGGTCCACGCCGCCGAGCGTGTCCACCAGCTTGTCGAAGCCGCCGAACGTGATCACCGCGCCGGCGTCGATGCGCAGGCCGGTGTAGCGGGAGACGGTGGTGCGCAGCAGCTCGTACCCCTGGGCGGTGCTGGGGTTGCCCTTGTCGCCCGGCACCCGGCTGCCGTAGCTCATCGCGTGGGTGAGCTTGGTCCGGCCGCCCGGGTAGCGGGCCTTCGGGTAGGCGGGGATGTCCACCACCAGGTCCCGGGGGAGCGAGAACAGGTACGCCCGGTCCAGCCCGGCCGGTACGTGCAGCAGCAGCACGGCGTCGGCGTGCGGTTCCCAGCCGGGGATGCTGACCCGGGTGTCGACGCCGACGAGCAGCAGGTTGAGCGGGCCCTTCAGGTCGGCGCCGGGCGGCGGCGTCGGGCTGGCGGTCGTCGGGACGGGCGTGGGTGAGGCCGGGGTCGGGGACGGGGTGGTCGGGCCGGCGACCGGTGCGGCGGGACGGTTCGCGACGAGCCGGGTGGTCACCACCGCTCCGGTGGCCACCAGCAGCGCCGCCACCAGTACGGCCAGGCCCAGCAGGCGTCGTCTCGTCACGTTCGTTCCTCCCCGTGGATTCGACGCGCCAGGTGGGCCCACGGGTTGCAACGGCGGGAATCCCGGCGATCGAGCGCTCTGCATGATGTGCGAAAAAGCCTCGTTGGCGCTATAGCTACCGGTCGGTAATGATGCGTCCATGCGCTACGACGTGGTCGTCATCGGTTCCGGGTTCGGCGGCAGCGTCACCGCGCTGCGGCTGGCCGAGAAGGGTTACTCGGTAGGGGTCCTGGAGGCCGGGCGGCGTTTCGCCGACGACGAGTTCCCCCGTACCTCCTGGCGGGCGCGGCGGTTCCTCTGGGCGCCCCGGCTCGGCTGCTTCGGGCTCCAGCGGATCACGCTGCTGCGCTCGGCCGACCGCAAGGCCGGGGGCGGCGTGCTGGTGCTCTCCGGCGCCGGGGTCGGCGGTGGGTCACTCGTCTACGCGAACACGCTCTACGAGCCGCTGGACGCGTTCTACACCGACCCGCAGTGGCGGGACATCACCGACTGGCGCGACGAGCTGGCCCGCCACTACGACCAGGCGAAGCGGATGCTCGGCGTCACCACGTACCCGATCGACACCCGCGCGGACCAGGCCGTCCGCGCGGTGGCCGAGCGCATGGGGGTGGCGCACACCTACCACCCGACGCCGGTCGGCGTGCACATCGGGCGTCCCGGCGAGCGGGTGGCCGACCCGTACTTCGGCGGGGCCGGGCCGGAGCGCACCGGCTGCAACCACTGCGGTTCGTGCATGACCGGCTGCCGGCACGGCGCCAAGAACACGCTGGTGAAGAACTACCTCTGGCTGGCCGAACGGCTCGGCGTGCGGGTGCACCCGCTGACCACCGTGACCGCCGTCCGCCCGGACCCGGCCGGCGGCTACGCGGTGCACACCGAGCGCACCGGCGCGTGGCTGCGCAAGCGGCGCGAGGTGATCCACGCCGACCAGGTGGTCTTCGCGGCCGGCGCGCTCGGCACCCAGCGGCTGCTGCACAAGATGAAGGCGACCGGCGCGCTGCCGGCGCTCTCGCCCCGGCTGGGCGAGCTGACCCGGACCAACTCCGAGGCCATCCTCGGCGCCTCGGTGGCGCCCGGCTCGGCCCGCCGGCGCGGCCTCGACTTCACCGAGGGCGTGGCGATCACCAGCTCGTTCCACCCCGACCCGCAGACCCACATCGAGCCGGTCCGCTACGGCAAGGGCTCCAACGCGATGGGCCTGCTCCAGTCGCTGCTCGTCGACGGCGGTCCCCACCGGGTCCGGCGCTGGCTGGGCAGCATCGTCCGGCAGCCCGTGCTGGCGGCACGGATGCTGTCGGTACGCCGCTGGTCCGAGCGCACCGTCATCGCGCTCGTCATGCAGTCGGTCGACAACTCGCTGACCACCCGCTACCGCAGGGGCCGGCTGGTCTCCGGCCCCGGCCACGGCGAGCCCAACCCGACCTGGATCCCGGCCGGCAACACGGCGGCCCGGCTGCTCGCCGAGGAGATCGGCGGCACCCCCGGCGGTGCGGTCACCGAGCCGTTCAACATCCCGGTGACCGCGCACATCCTCGGCGGCGCGGTGATCGGCGCCACCCCGGACGAGGGGGTCGTCGACCCGTGGCACCGGGTGTACGGCCACCCGGGGCTGCACGTGGTGGACGGCGCGGCGGTCTCGGCGAACCTGGGCGTCAACCCGTCGCTGACGATCACCGCGCAGGCCGAGCGGGCCATGTCGTACTGGCCCAACAAGGGCGAGGCGGACCCGCGCCCGGCGCCCGGGTCGGCGTACACCCGGGTGGCGCCGGTCGCGCCGCGGCGCCCCGCCGTCCCCGCCCACGCCCCCGCCGCCCTGCGGTGAAAGGAAGGGCCCCTTCTTAACGCCTCCTGTAGAGGAAGGGCCCCCTGTTAACACATGCATCCCGCCACATCGCCGGGGCGCGTCCGGCGGTCCCGTGACTGTCGGTAGGCTTTGCGCACATGAGCACGCCTCGCCCCGTCCTCGTGGTGGACTTCGGAGCCCAGTACGCCCAGCTCATCGCGCGCCGTGTCCGCGAGGCGAAGGTCTACTCGGAGATCGTCCCGCATTCCATGCCGGTGTCCGAGATGCTGGCGAAGAACCCGGCCGCGATCATCCTGTCCGGCGGCCCGGCCAGCGTCTACGCTCCGGACGCGCCGCAGATCGACGCCGGGATGTTCGACGCCGGGGTTCCGGTCTTCGGCATCTGCTACGGCTTCCAGGCCATGGCCCAGGCGCTCGGCGGCACCGTCGCGCGCACCGGCAACCGCGAGTACGGCGGCACCCCGCTGCGCCCGCGCCTGACCGAGCCCGGCGTGCTGCTGCGTGACCTGCCCGCCGACCTGCCGGTCTGGATGAGCCACGGCGACTGCGTCACCGAGGCCCCGGAGGGCTTCACCGTCACCGCCGAGTCGGCGGGCGCGCCGGTCGCCGCGTTCGAGGACGTGGCCGGCCGCCGGGCCGGCGTGCAGTTCCACCCCGAGGTCGGGCACACCGCGCACGGCCAGGAGATGCTCACCCGCTTCCTGTACGACATCGCCGGCATCGAACCGACGTGGACGCCGTCGAACATCATCGACGAGCAGGTCGCCCGGATCCGCGAGCAGATCGGCGACAAGGAGGTCATCTGCGGTCTCTCCGGCGGCGTCGACTCGGCGGTCGCCGCCGCGCTCGTGCACCGCGCCGTGGGCGACCAGCTCACCTGCGTGTTCGTGGACCACGGCCTGCTGCGCGCCGGTGAGGCCGAGCAGGTCGAGAAGGACTACGTCGCCGCCACCGGCATCAAGCTCAAGGTGGTCGACGCCCGGGAAAGGTTCCTCGGCGCGCTCGCCGGGGTCACCGACCCGGAGCAGAAGCGCAAGATCATCGGTCGGGAGTTCATCCGGGTCTTCGAGGCCGCCGCCCGGGAGATCGCCGCGCACGGCGACGTGGAATACCTGGTGCAGGGCACGCTCTACCCGGACGTGGTGGAGTCCGGCGGCGGCACCGGCACCGCCAACATCAAGAGCCACCACAACGTCGGCGGCCTGCCCGAGGACCTGAAGTTCTCGCTGGTCGAGCCGCTGCGCACGCTGTTCAAGGACGAGGTCCGCACGATCGGCCTGGAGCTGGGACTGCCCGAGGCGATGGTGTGGCGGCACCCGTTCCCAGGCCCGGGCCTGGCCATCCGGATCATCGGCGCGGTCGACGAGGAGCGTCTCGCCGTGCTCCGCAAGGCCGACCTGATCGCCCGGCAGGAGCTGACCTCGGCCGGCCTGGACCGGGGCGTCTGGCAGTTCCCGGTGGTGCTGCTGGCCGACGTGCGCAGCGTCGGGGTGCAGGGCGACGGGCGCACCTACGGTCACCCGGTGGTGCTGCGCCCGGTCTCCAGCGAGGACGCGATGACCGCCGACTGGTCGCGGCTGCCCTACGACGTGGTGGCCCGGATCTCCACCCGGATCACAAACGAGGTCGCCGAGGTCAACCGCGTGGTCCTGGACGTGACGAGCAAGCCGCCGGGCACCATCGAGTGGGAGTGACGGGGCTCAGGCCGCCGGCGGTGTCTGCGGTCCGGCGTCCGGCCGCGCCTGCGGTCCGGCCTCGGGCCGTGGCACCTGCGGCGTAGTCGGCGCCTGCGTAGTCGGCGGGACCGGCGGCCAGCCCGGCGCGGTGCCCGGCGGGTGCGGCCAGGCGGGGGCGCCGGCCGGCTCCTCGGGCATCAGGAACCACATGATCGGGTACGCGAGCGCGGCGAGCCCGCCGGTGAGCACCGTGGCGGCTGCGAAGATCACCCGGATCAGCGTGGGGTCGGCGGCGAAGTAGCGGCCGAGGCCGCTCGCCACCCCGGCGATCATGCGGTCGCTGACCGGTCGGCGGAGCTGCTTGTACGGGGCCTGGGAGGGGTTCGGGAAGGTCATGTGTCAACGGTCCCGCGCGCTGTGGCGGGCGACCTCGGTGACCGCCCGGACGCTTACCCTGAACCGTCCCTGAGACGCCAGCCGAGAGTCAGGAATCTGACTCTTTTCGATCCCGGTAACCCGCTCCGGGGAGAATTTGCTCCCGTGACCACCTCGCTGGAGCCGCTCCGCAGGATCGCGGCATACGCAGTTTGTGCTGATTCAAACGGCCGAGTGTTGCTGGTCCGCGCATCGGAGCGCTCCGGCACCCCCGGCACCTGGTCGCTCCCGGGAGGCGCGGTCGACCACGGTGAGGACCCCAAACACACAGTCGTACGGGAGACCGCTGCCGAGACCGGGCTCTCGGTGGCTGTGGCCGGTCTCCAGGACGTGCTCGCCGACATGCGGGCGCTGCCCGAGCGGCACATCACGATCCACACCGACCGGCTGCTCTACACCGTCTCGGTACGCGGCGGGACGCTCACCGAGCGGGTCGACCGCCCGACCGACCTGGCCCGCTGGTTCACCCTCGACGAGGCCCGGGAACTGCCGCTGCGGTCGTTCACCGCACGTGCCCTGGGCCTGCCCACCTCCACCGACGACATCGTGCCGGAGGAGGTGCCCGAGTTCCCCTCCTTCTACGCCGTACCCGGCCCGGACGGGTTGCACCGGGCGCAGCGCTTCGCCGCGTACGCGGTGGTGACCGACCCGGAGGAGCGCGTGCTGCTGACCCGGGTCTCCGACGGCTACCCGGGCGCCGGCTGCTGGCACCTGCCCGGTGGCGGCACCGACTACGGCGAGCAGCCGGGCGCGGCGCTGATCCGGGAACTCGTCGAGGAGACCGGCCAGACCGGCCGCCTGGTCGAGCTGCTCGGCGTGGCCAGCCACCGGGACGCCGCCTCGCTCGGCCCGGAGGGCTACCCGATCGACTGGCACGGCGTACGCGCGTTCTACCGGGTGGTCGTCGACCAGCCCGCGCCACCCACGGTGGCCGACATCGGCGGCTCCACCTGCGAGGCCCGCTGGTTCCGCCGCGAGGAACTGGGCGCCCTCCCCACCGACCGCCTCACCGAGGTGACGGCCGAAGCGGTCCAGGCCGCCCACCTCCTCTGACCCCCGGCCCCTCCGGGCCCCCACCCCGGCGATCATGAGGTTGACGGGGCGAGATGTCCGCCTCGGTACCGCTAACCTCATGATCGACGGGGTGGGGCGCGGGGGAGGGGTGGGCTGTGGAGCAGCGGCGGCGGATCGGGGCCTACGGGGTGCTGCGGGACTCCGAGGGGCGGGTGTTGCTGGCGCGCGGCTCGGCGCGGTGCCCGTACCCGGGGGTGTGGCAGTTGCCCGGCGGCGGCGTCGAGCACGCGGAACACCCGGCCGACACCGTGGTACGCGAGTTCGCCGAGGAGACCGGCCTGACCGTGGCGCCCGGTGCGATCCGGGCCGCGGTGGCCGACGTGACCCCGTTCCGCACCGAGACCGTCGCGATGCACACCGACCGGCTGATCTTCGAGGTCGAGGCGCGGGGCGGGCGGCTGCGGCCCGAGCCGGCCGGTGGCACCGACGAGGTGGGCTGGTTCACGCCCGAGGAGGCCGCCGCCCGGCTGCTGATGCCGTTCACCGCCGAGCTGCTCGGCCTGCCGGTGACGCCACTGCCGGCCGGCATGCCCCGGGGGCTGCCCGTCGACCCGGCCGGGCCGGCCGCCGACCGACGGCAGCGCTTCGCCGCGTACGGGCTGGTCACCGACCCCGCCGGCCGGGTGCTGCTCACCATGATCGCCGACGGCTACCCGGGCGCGGGTCAGTGGCACCTGCCCGGCGGCGGCACCGACCACGGTGAGCAGCCGGCCGCCGGTCTGCTGCGCGAGCTGGTCGAGGAGGCCGGGCAGCTGGGCCGGGTGGTCGACCTGATCGCCGTGGACAACCTGCACAACCCGGGCGCGCTCGGTCCGGAGCGGCGCCCGCTGGACTGGCACGGCGTCCGGGTGATCTACCGGGTACGCGTGGACGCGCCGACCGAGGCGGTGGTGACCGAGCTGGCCGGTGGCTCGACCGCGCGGGCGGCCTGGTTCGCCCCGGAGCAGGTCACGGCCCTGCGGATGACCGACGTGGCGGCCCGCGCCACCGGCCGGAGGGTGAGCTGAATCGCTCGCCGAGCCGCCCTTGGTGACCTCCGGTACAGTCAGGAGTAAGGGTTGACACCGAAAACGGGCGATGAAGCCCGAGATGGGAATGATTGAGCGGTTCGCGCGGTTACGCCAGATATAACTACCGCCGGCAGCTATCGCCAAGCCCCTGTCCCCTGTGCAATGGTGTACTCCGCAAAAGGGCTGCCGGATCCGAAAGGTCCGGCACGAGACAGCCGGACACCCGCCCCGCCGAGGGCGGCCAGCCGATCCGGTGATGGAGGAAACGTGCCGAGAGCCCCATGGCGCCGGCGTCGTACGACTGACAGTCCGCGCCCCGCAGGGCGTCGCTGGGCGGGCCGGTTGCGCCGCAGCAGCACGTTCGCCCGCCAGGTGCTGCTGGTCCGAGTGGGCCGCCGGGACGGCATGGCCGTCTCGGGGACCGACCGGGTCACCCCCGACCACCGCTACGCCGATCGCCAGCGCCTGCGCTACGGCCGGCTCGACACCGAGATCGAGGCGGTACGCCCGGTCAGCCCGGCGCTCGCCCCGGCCGCCCCGGTCGACGACGAGGCCTCGGCGATGTCGATCCCGCTCCTGCCGGGTGAGCGCACCGCCGCCCGCCGGGCCAAGTTCGCGCTCGTCAACGCGTGCACGCTGAGCAGCCTCATGCTCGGCATGCTGGCCATCTTCCTGGCCATGCGCGGTGACGTGCAGATCGCCGCGATCTGCCTGATCGCCTGCGTCGCGTTCGACGGCCTCGACGGTGCGCTGGCCCGCAAGCTCGGCGTGGCCAGCCCGTTCGGCGCGCAGATGGACTCGCTCGCCGACATGTGCTCGTTCGGCCTTGCCGCGCCGGTAGTGGTCTACGCCTCGCTGGCCGGTTCGGCGCCCCCGGCGGCCGCCGCGGTCTCCTGTGCGCTCGTCGCCGCCTGCGCGGCGATCCGGCTCGCCCGGTTCAACGTCTCGCCGAAGGACGGCCGCTTCTTCTGCGGCGTGCCGACCACCATGGCGGCAGCAGTGCTGGCCCTGACCGTGGCCATCGGCGTGCCGGTCCCCGGCCTGGTCATGGTGGCCGGCGTGGCGCTGCTCGCCTTCGCCATGGTGTCCAGCTTCCCGTACGCCAAGCTCGCCCGGCTGCTGAGGCTGCCGCCGTGGCTCTGGCTGGCTCCGGTGGTGGGTGCGCTCGTCGACATCCGGCTCACGTTCGCCCTCGTGGTGGTGGGCTACCTGGTCAGCGGCCCGCTGCTCTGGCTGCACCAGCGCCGTACCGCCTGACCCGAGAACGACAGAAGGGGCGCCGCGAGAGCGGCGCCCCTTCTTCGTGTGCCGCGCTCAGCGCCAGCGGGCGATCACCGTGGCGCCGCCGACCACCTTGTCACCCGGGCCGACGAGCGGGTCCGCGGCGTCGGCCGGCAGGTAGACGTCGGTACGCGAGCCGAACCGGATCAGGCCGAAGCGCTCCCCCCGGGCCAGCAGCGAGCCGACCGGCGCCCGCTGCACGATCCGGCGGGCGATCAGCCCGGTGCGCTGCGCGACCACCACCGTGCCGTGGTCGGTGTCCAGCACCGTGTACGCGGCCACGTTGTGCTCGGCGTCCGGCTTCATGGCGTTGACGAACCCGCCGTCGGCGACGAAGTAGTCGACCACCTTGCCGGCCACCGGGGCGCGGTTGACGTGCACGTCCAGCACCGACAGGAAGACCGCGATCCGCAGCCACTCGCCGTCACCGAAGCGCTCGTCCTGAAGGCGCTGCACGGACAGCACCTGACCGTCCGCCGAGGCCACCACCGCCGACGGGTCCTCCGGCACGTCCCGCTCCGGGTCCCGGAAGAACGCGGCCACCGGCGCGGCGGCCAGCGCCGGCAGCAGCCAGAGCTTCGACTTCGGCCGCGCGGCCCGGGCCAGGGCGGCCAGGCCGAGCGTGATGCCCGCGGCGGCCACGCCGTTCGAGTCGATGTGCATGCCCCGGGTCAGCGGCACGCTCGACGGCCGGTACGCCGGGGACAGCGAGGCCGCGAGCGCGACCGGCGCCGGGCTGAAGCGCAGGTGGTGCACGCGTACCGGCGGGGTGTTGCGCAGCACCAGGTCGGTGCGTACGCCGTGCAGCACGCCCTGCCGGTCCAGCTCGCCGTCGGCGCCCTCGGTGCGGAACAGCGGCGCGGCGACGCTCAGCACCGCGCCCTCGGCGAGGTACTTCACCAACCCGTCGACGGCGGCGCGCGCCTCGTCCGCGGTGCCGGTGAACGGCTCGGCGACGATCACCACCGCGGCGGCGTCCGCCTCGGCGAGCGTGTCGGCCACGCGTACCCGGTCGGCGACCCAGCGGCCCTGCGCCGTGACGTGTTCGCGCAGCGCCGCCACGGCGGCGCCCTCCGCCGGCACCACAGTCAGCCGGTCGCCGGGGAGCAGCGCCTCGATCGCGGCGGCCAGCACCGCGGACTCCGGGGTCGCACCGACCAGCAGGCCGGCCTTCGGGTCGTTACGCCGGGCGAACTCGCTGACGAGCGTGCGGGCGGCGCGCTCGCCGATGCGGACCGCACCGGAGGGACCGGTGACGCGCACGGCGGGGGACTGGGTCATGTCGGACGGGCTCCTGACGAGATAGCGAACGGACGGGGCGGCTCCGGCGACCCGACCGGCGGCTCCGGCGAGTCGGGGGCGCGGGCCGGCCGGCGGAGGCGAGATCTCCGCCGACCAGCATAGGCCGCGTCCGAAGGGCGCCGCAGTGGCGCGGTCAGGCCGGATCCTCCGGCGTACGGCGCTGCCGAACCGGTTCGTCGGCCGGTTCGTCGAGCGGCGGCAGTTCGCGGGTGGCCGGCTCGGCGGGGTCGGTGGTCGCCTCGGTGGCCCATTCGTCGGCGCCGTCGGTCGTCGCCGTGCCACCGGCCGTCGCCGTGCCACCGGCCGGGGAACCGTACGGCGCGGCGACGGTGACCTCCGGTGCGGGCGGCGGGGCGGGCTGCTCCGGGGCGCGGCCCGAGCGCAGCGCGCCGATCAGCCCGAGCAGTCCGATCACCACCAGCCCGCCGGCCAGGAACCAGCCGACCGGCGGTACGGCGAGGCCGAGGATCCGGGCCAGCAGCCACCAGACGGACAGGCCGAGGAAGAGGAGTCCGAAAGCGAGCGACACGAGGTCGGTACGGTGCGCCTTCACCGGGTCACCTCCAGCTTGCCGGCGTTCACGTGGACGAAGAGGCGTAGCTTGCCGCCACCGGGACCGTCGGGGCCGGCGTCGGTGGTCTCCCACTGACGACCGCCGAGCCCGCCGCTGCGCCGGCCGAAGACGGTGGCGTCACCGGCGTTCACGTCGGCCACCGTGGTCACGTCGACGTTCGGCGGTACGACCACCGTCGCGTTGCCGAGGTTCACGTCGACTGTCACCTGGACGTCCTGCTTGTCGAAGTCGATACCGCGCAGGTCGAGCGTCGCGTCACCGAGGTTGTTCTCGTACCGGCTCGCCAGGTCGCGCAGGTCGGTCGGGGCCCAGGTGACGTTGCCGTCGATGCCGCGTACCCGGTCGTAGGACTCGGCGACGGTGGCGATGCCGAGCGCCGCCGCGGTCACCAGGCCCAGCGCGATCAGCCAGCGGGCCCGGCCGAACCAGGTGCCGACGAGCAGGCCGAGGCCGATGGTCGCGAGCACGGCGGCGAAGTAGCCGGCGGCGCCGACCGGGAAGACGTCGAGCAGGTCGAGCATGGCCACCACGCCGAGCGCCAGGAAGATCAGCGAGAACGTGACCGCGCCGAGCGCCGAGCGCTCTTTGGGCCGCTTCGGCGGCCGCGGCGGCCGGACCGGTGGCGGGACGGGCGGGCCGGGCGGTGATCCGGCGTAGGGGCCGTGCGGGGCGAACGGCGGCCGGTAGCCGCCGGGCGGCAGCGGCGCGCCCACCGGCGCGGGCGGCGGCACGGCGGCCGGCTCGTCCAGCCGGGAGCCCGCGTCCCGCGCGCCCGGCCAGGCCGGGTTCCCGCCGTATGTGGGCCAGGAGGCGGTGTCGGCGACCGCGCCGGTCACGTGCCGCATCGAGACGGTCGTCGGCTCGGCCGGGGCCGGCCGGGTGCCCGCAGCGGCGGGCCAGCCCGGCGCGGGCAGCGTCGGGTAGCCGGTCGCGGGCCCGGAGAAGCTCGCCGGGTTGCCCGGCTCGTGCTCCGCGCCGGACGTCACGGGGTTGTCCGGCTCAGAGGCGCCCGGCGTCGGGTAGTCGGGCTCGGCGGCGGGCACCGGCGGGTGGCCGGGCTCGGGCGCGGGCGGGTACCCCGGCTCGGGGCGGCGGGCCGGCGGGTAGCCGGGCTCCGGTTGGGTGGCGGGCAGGACAGCGCCGGGCAGGCCGGTGGCGGGCGCCACGCCGGGGCGTGCCGGCGGCACGGCCGGCCCGGCGGGCGCGCCGGTCCACGGCGCCGCGGGGGGAGCCGCGGGCCATGTACCCGGCGCCGGGGCCTGCGGTGCGGGCCAGGCCACCGGCGGCACCGGACCCGGCGGGGGACCGTGCGGCGGCGCCGGCTGAGCCGGGCGCTGCGCCGGGCCGCGCTGGTCGCGGTTGAGCAGGAGCGCGCCGCCGATCAGGATCACCGCGCCGAGCAGGATCGCCCGGAACCCGTCGGTCACGACGTAGGCGAAGCCGAGCGCCACCACGATGCTGAGCACGATCACCGTGATCGGCGACATGCTGGACCGGCCCCGGCCGAGCATGGCCTCCAGCGGCGAGGCGGTGTCGCCCTCGCCGGGGACGATGAGCCAGCCGGCGATGTACACGATGATGCCGATGCCGCCGAAGAAGCCGAGCACGGCCAGCAGCACGCGCCACAGCACCGGGTCGGTGTTCGTGGCCCGGCCGATGGCGGCGCACACCCCGGCCAGGTAGCGGCCCTGGCGAGGGCGTACCAGGCCGTACCGGGTGGTGAAGCCGGCGGCGCCGGGCGGTGGGGCGTACCCACCGGGTGGCGGACCGGCGAACGGCGTGCCGCCGCCGGGCGGTGGTGCCGCCTGGTCGGTGGTGGGCGCCGCTCCCGGCGGGGGCGGCGGCGGGGCGTCCTGTGCTGCCGCCCAGGGGCGGGGCGGACGGGCAGCGTCCTCGTTCATGGCTTCGATACTGCTGCCCCGGCCGCCCGAACAGCCTCCGGACCCGACCCTGACCCCACCCTGAGATCCGCGGCCGGTGAAACTCCGGGGCGTCCCCGTGGTCCGGGGCGTCGCCGCCGTGTGACGATCTGAGCGTCGGCGCCGCCGCCACATCCGCCTCGACCTGGGAGTCTCCGATCAGCAGCACCCCCGCACCGCACGCCCCGCGCCTCTACCGGGCCACCGAGCACCGGCTGGCCGCCGGGGTGGCCGCGGGCATCGCCGAGCACCTGGGCATCCCGGTGCTGCGGGTCCGCGTGGCGTTCATGGTGCTGCTCGGGTTGAGTGGTCTCGGACTGCTGCTCTACGCCGCCTTCTGGGCGGTGGTCCCGCCCCGCCCCGGCGACACCGCCGCCCCGCCCCGCCGCGACCTCGCCCAGTTGCTGCCGTTCGTGGTGATCGGCCTCGGCGTGCTGCTGCTCCAGGTGGTCGCGTTCAACTCGGTGGGCGCGGCCGGCACCGCCGGCTGGCTGGTGGCGATCATCGCGGTCGGCGCGGGCGTCATCTGGCACCAGGCCGCCCCGGAGCGCCGCCGGCAGTGGGGCGACTCCGCGGTGCCCTGGCTGGGCGCGGTGGTGGAGGAGAGCGACAGGCGCGCGTTCGTGCTGCGCTTCATCGGCGGCGGCGTGCTCGTCGCGGTCGGCATCATCGGCGTGGCGGCCGTCTACTCGCCGTCGCAGAACTTCGACGCGGTGCTCAACGGCGTGATCTTCGCGTTGGTCGGGCTGGCCGGCGTGGGCGTGGTCACCGGTCCGGTGCTCTGGCGCACCTGGAACCAGCTGCGATCCGAGCGGGAGGGCCGCATCCGGGAGCAGGAGCGCGCCGAACTGGCCGCGATGGTGCACGACCAGGTGCTGCACACGCTGGCCCTGATCCAGCGCAACGCCAGCGACGTCAAGACGGTGCAGCGGCTGGCCCGGGGTCAGGAGCGCTCGCTGCGCAACTGGCTCTACAAGCCGACCGCGTCGCCCACCGAGCGCTTCGCGGCCGCGCTGGAGCAGGCCGCCGCCGAGGTGGAGGACACCTTCGCCATCACCGTCGAGGTGGTGGTGGTCGGCGACCGGGAGACCGACGAGCGGGTGGGCGCGATAGTGGCCGCCGCCCGGGAGGCCCTGGTCAACGCGGCCCGGCACGCCGGTGTGCAGACCGTGTCGCTGTACGCCGAGGTGGAGCCGGAGCAGGTGAGCGTGTTCGTCCGGGACCGGGGCAAGGGCTTCGACCCGGATACCGTGGAGAATCACCGGCACGGCGTCCGGGGCTCGATCATCGGACGGATGAAGCGGCACGGCGGCCGGGCGGAGATCCGGTCCGAGCCGGGGGAAGGGACCGAGGTCCGGCTGATCCTGCCGATCAGCGGCTCCGGCCCCACGGCGGAAAGGGACAGGTGACATGTCCGAGCAGGAACCGGTCGAGGGTACGACGCCGCGCGGGCCGCTGCGGGTGTTCCTCGTCGACGACCACGCGATGTTCCGGGCCGGCGTCCGCGCCGAGCTGGGCGCACGGGTGGATGTGGTCGGCGAGGCCAGCTCGGTGGCCGAGGCGGTGACCCGGATCGCGGCCACCGCGCCGGACGTGGTGCTGCTCGACGTGCACATGCCCGACGGCGGTGGCCGCGCGGTGCTGGAGGCGATGCGGCGTACCCACCCGCAGGTGCGGTTCCTGGCGTTGAGCGTCTCCGACGCCGCCGAGGACGTGATCGGCCTGATCCGCGCCGGCGCGCGGGGGTACGTCACGAAGACGATCTCGCCGGAGGAGCTGACCGACGCGATCCGCCGGGTGGCCGACGGCGACGCGGTTTTCAGTCCGCGGCTGGCCGGGTTCGTGCTGGACGCGTTCGCCTCCCGGCCGGACGCGCCGGTGGCCGACCCCGAGCTGGACCAGCTCACCAACCGCGAGCGCGAGGTGCTGCGGCTGCTCGCCCGGGGGTACGCGTACAAGGAGATCGCCAAGGAGCTGTACATCTCGATCAAGACGGTCGAGACGCACGTCTCCAACGTGTTGCGCAAGCTCCAGATGTCGAACCGGTACGAGTTGTCCCGCTGGGCCGCCGACCGCCGGCTGGTCTAGGACCGGCTGCCGCCCGGGGGCGGGGCCTCGGCGGCCTCGTACCCCGGGGTGGTCGTGTCGACCGCTCAGTCGGCATGACATCATCCGGACGGACAGAAAACGCGACAGTCGTACGCCCACCAGGAACGTCCGCGCCGGCGCGGCGAACGTCACAGCTCCCCTGCCGTAGGGACACCCGTCGACCTCTTGCTGCCCGTTCTGCCTGTTCAGGGCCCTATCGTCCGCACACTTTGTGATCTTTTCTCAAGTATCGGCAACGTGGCGACCAACTAACGGCTTGATAACGGCACCTTCACGGAAAGGGCCGGTTGGTGTCACAGTGGCAGCACCTCACCCCCCGGTGTGAGGCACTTCGTCGGGCCCGTCGAACACGTGACGCCGTCTTTCGCGCCGCCGCGTGGTCGCCGACCCTGCGCGGTGCCTCGTCCAGGGTGTGGCGCCCGGCGGATCGGTACCCCTGGGGTGTCCCGAATTCCTCTGCGGTAAACCGGTGTCCTGCGGTTCGGGCCGCCGGTGGTGTCACCCCCCAAGACGTGCGTGAAACTCACGACGGAACCAGGTTAGAAAGAGGAGGCCCCTCGGAATGAGAGTCTCGAAGCGGGCGAGCGGCGCGCTCGCGGTGGGCGCGGCATTCGCGCTCGTCGCGTCCGGCTGCTCCAGCGGGAACAACGACGGTGGCGACGCCGGCGCCAGCAAGGACGGCGCGATCGTCATCGACGGCACCCAGCCGGAGAACCCCCTGGTTCCGGCGAACACCACCGAGACCGGTGGTGGCAAGGTCATCGACTGGGTGTGGAGCGGCCTGGTCGAGTACCCCAACAACGGTGGGGCGCCGCAGAACCTGCTCGCCGAGTCGATCGACACGACCGACTCGAAGGTCTTCAAGATCAAGATCAAGCAGAACACCAAGTTCCACGACGGCACCACCGTCAAGGCCGAGAGCTTCGTCAAGGCCTGGAACTGGGCGGCGTACGGCCCGAACGGCGCGCAGAACGCCTCCTTCTTCTCCGACATCCAGGGCTTCGACGACGTCTACACCGAGGACCCGGACGGCCCGGAGGGCCCGCAGAAGGCTCCGGAGCCCAAGGCCAAGGACATGTCCGGCCTGAAGGTCGTCGACGACTGGAACTTCGAGGTCACGCTCTCCGCGCCGACCTCTGTGTTCCCGACCAAGCTCGGCTACAGCGCCTTCATGCCGCTGCCGGACGCGTTCTTCTCGTCCACCCCGGCTGACTTCGGCAAGAAGCCGATCGGTAACGGCCCGGTCAAGCTCGTCTCCTGGCAGGACGACGTCGAGATCAAGCTGACCCGCTTCGACGACTACAGCCTGCGCGACAAGATGAAGATCAAGGACGTCACCGTCAAGATCTACCAGGACGACACGGCGGCGTACAACGACCTGCTCGCCGGCAACCTGGACTTCCAGCAGCAGGTTCCGGTCTCCGCGCTGGCCGGTGAGAAGTGGAAGACCGACCTGGGCGAGCGGGCCATGCCGACGACCACCCCGTCGACCGGCATCATCGCCTTCCCGATCTACGACAAGCGCTTCCAGAACCCGAAGCTGCGCAAGGCGATCTCGCTGTCCATCGACCGGCAGTCGATCACCGACAAGATCTTCTTCGGTAACCGCAAGCCGGCCGACAGCTGGGCCAACCCGCTGACCCCGGGTGCCGAGCCGAAGAACTGCACCGCCTGCAAGTTCGACGTGGCCCAGGCCAAGCAGCTCCTCACCGAGGCCGGTGGCTTCCAGGGCAAGCTGACCCTGTCGTACAACGCGGACGCCAGCCACAAGGAGTGGATGGAGGCCGTCGCCCAGCAGATCAAGACCAACCTGGGCATCGACGCGGTCGCGGTCGGCGTGCCGACCTTCGCGGTCTTCCGCGCCAACATCAACGCCTACAAGATGACCGGCGCCTACCGGGCCGGCTGGCAGCAGGACTACCCGGACGTCGAGAACTGGATCAACCCGCTCTACGTCACCGGTGGTTCCTCCAACGACGGCAAGTACAGCAACCCCGAGGTGGACCGTCTCGCCAAGGAGGCCTCCGCGGCCCCCAGCATCGAGGAGGCCCACAAGAAGTTCGCTGAGGCCGTCAAGCTGATCGACCAGGACGTCCCCTCCATGCCGATCTACTTCGGTGGCCAGCAGTCCGGCTACTCGGAGAAGATCAAGAAGCTGGAGCTGTCCAACGTCGGTGAGCTCGACATCACCTCGGTCGAGCTCTGATCCGAACGGTCTGACCCCGGGTCGGGCTCGCCTACCGGTGAGCCCGACCCGGGGCCGTTCCGCGAGGGGGTGTACAACGAACCCCTCGCACGTTGTCGCCGCCGCGCCGGCCTACCCGGCGCTCCCTGTCTGGAGGACCACCCCATGGGCCGTTATCTCTTGAGACGGCTGCTGCAACTCGTACCGGTGTTCATCGGCACGACGTTCCTGATCTACTGGCTCGTCTGGTCAGTGCCCGGTGACCCCTTCGCCGGCAAGTGCGGCGACCGCGGTTGCCCGCCGAACTACCGGGCCATGATGGTCGAGAAGTACCATCTCGACGACTCGATCTGGGTGCAGTACGCCAGCTACATGAAGAACCTTCTGCAGGGTGACTTCGGTATCACGTTCAGCGGTCGCGAGATCAGCGACATCATCGCCACGTCGTACCCGAACACCCTGAAGCTGGCGGTGGTCGCCCTCACCATCGAGGCCGTGATCGGTCTCGGTGCGGGCATCCTGACCGGTCTGCGGCGCAACGGCTTCCTGGACAACCTGGTCCTGGTCTCCACGCTCTTCCTGATCGCCCTGCCGGTCTTCGTCATCGGCTTCGTGCTTCAGTGGCTGCTCGGCGTCAAGTGGGGCATCATCAACCCGACCGTCTCCAACGAGATGCGGTTCAGCGAACTGATCGTGCCCGGGTTCGTGCTCGGCAGCGCGTCGATGGCGTACGTGGCGCGGGTGGCCCGGACGAGCATCGCCGAGAACCGGCGTGCCGACTACGTCCGTACCGCGATCGCCAAGGGCCTGCCCATGCGCCGCGTGGTCGGCGTGCACCTGCTGCGCAACTCGCTCATCCCGGTGGTCACCCTGCTCGGCACCGACCTCGGTGCGCTGATGGGTGGCGCGATCGTGACCGAGGGCATCTTCGGCATCAACGGCATCGGCCGGCAGGTGCTCCGCTCGATCGTCACGAAGGAGAGCGCTACCGTTGTGGGGATCGTGGTGGTGTTGGTGCTTGTCTATCTCGTCATGAACCTGGTGGTCGACCTGCTCTACGCCGCCCTCGACCCGAGGATCCGCTATGAGTGACCGCCGCAGCGAACGAATCGTCCCAGCAGTCTGCGCGGGTAACCACGCCCGCGCCGAGCGCAACGAGGTGCGGGCATGAGTGACCCGAGTTCCGCGTCGATCGTGACGACGCCGCCCGCGACCATGCCCACCGAGGCCGGGTCGGGCGCACCCACCGACGCCGGTCTGCCCGAGAGCGCCAAGCAGCAGAAGCCCCGTGGCCTGCTCGGCGACGCCTGGATCGACCTGCGTCGCAAGCCGCTGTTCTGGATCTCGGCGACGTTCATCCTGCTGTTCATCCTGATGGCCGCCGTCCCGTCGCTGTTCACCTCCGGCGACGCGGTGAACGGCGCGCTGGAGCGCAGCCGGGTCGAGCCGTCCTCCTCCGCCTGGTTCGGCTACGACGTGCAGGGCCGCGACGTCTACGCCCGGGTCATCTACGGCGCCCGCGCCTCGATCGTGGTCGCTGTGGTCTCCACCCTCCTGACGCTGTTCGTCGGTGGCGCCATGGGCATCATCGCCGGCTACCGCGGCGGCTGGGTGGACGCGGTGCTGTCCCGGATCGCGGACATCTTCTTCGGCCTGCCGTTCGTGCTCGGCTCGATCGTCATCCTGACCACGTTCAACGGGTCCGGCACCGACAACGGCGAGTGGACGATCATGGGCCTGGTGATCCTGTCCCTGAGCGTGCTGACCTGGCCGGTGGTGATGCGGCTGATGCGCTCCTCGGTGCTCTCCACCAAGGAGGCCGACTACATCGTCGCGGCCCGTGCCCTGGGCGCGAGCACCGGCCGGATCATCCTCAAGCACCTGCTGCCGAACTGCCTGGCGCCGCTGCTGGTCTACGGCACGATCCTGGTGGGCTCGTTCATCGGCGCGGAGGCCACGCTCTCGTTCCTCGGCATCGGCCTGAAGAACCCGGTGGTTTCCTGGGGCATCATGATCAGCGAGGCGCAGAACTACATCCGGGTCTCGCCGTTCCTGCTGTTCTTCCCCGCCGCGTTCCTCGTCACCGCCGTGCTGAGCTTCGTCATGCTCGGCGAGGCGGTCCGCGAGGCCCTCGACCCGAAGCTCCGATAGGGGAACTGAGTTGTCCGACATTCTCGTGTCCGAGCAGTCCGCGCCGGGCGCCGACGGATCCGGCCGCCCCTCGGGCCGCCTGCTCGAGGTCGACGACCTTCGGGTGGAGTTCCGCACCCGGGACGGCGTCGCCAAGGTCATCAACGGAGTCACGTACCACGTCGACGCGGGGGAGACCCTCGCCGTGCTCGGCGAGTCCGGCTCCGGCAAGAGCGTCACCGCGCAGACCATCATGGGCATCCTGGACACCCCGCCCGGGTTCGTCACCGGCGGCGAGGTCCGCTTCCACGGCAAGGACATGCTCAAGCAGTCCGCCGAGCAGCGGCGACGGATCCGTGGCGAGGGCATCGCCATGATCTTCCAGGACTCGCTCTCCGCCCTCAACCCGGTTTTCACGGTCGGCTTCCAGATCGCCGAGCAGTTCCGCGTCCGGCGCGGCATGAGCCGCTCGGACGCCAAGAAGCGCGCGATCGAGATGCTCGACCAGGTGAAGATCCCCAACGCCAAGGGCCGGTTCAGCAACTACCCGCACCAGTTCTCCGGCGGTATGCGGCAGCGCGCCATGATCGCCATGTCGCTGGCGCTGGACCCCGAGGTGCTGATCGCCGACGAGCCGACCACCGCGCTGGACGTGACGGTGCAGGCCCAGATCATGGACCTGCTCGGCGAACTGCAGCGCGAGCGGCAGATGGGCATGATCCTGATCACCCACGACCTCGGCGTGGTCGCCGACGTCGCGGACCGGATCGCGGTCATGTACGCCGGCCGGATCGTCGAGGAAGCCGACGTCTACGAGCTGTACCGCAAGCCGGCGCACCCGTACACGCTGGGCCTGCTCAACTCGATCCCCCGGATGGACGAGAAGGGCCAGGAGCTCCGCACCATCAAGGGCCTCCCGCCGAACCTGATGAACATTCCGCCGGGCTGCGCGTTCAACCCGCGTTGCCCGATGGCGCAGCCGGTGTGCCGGGAGAAGGTCCCGCCGCTGCTGCAACTGGGCAACGGCCGGGCCAGCGCCTGCCACTTCGCCGAGGAGCTGGTGAACCGTGACTGAGAACATCATCGAGGTTCGTGACCTGGTCAAGCACTACCCGGTGACCCGGGGCGTGGTGTTCAAGAAGACCATCGGCCAGGTCAAGGCCGTCGACGGCGTCTCCTTCGAACTCAAGGCCGGCGAGACGCTCGGCGTGGTCGGCGAGTCCGGCTGCGGCAAGTCGACGCTCGCCCGGGTGCTGATGAACCTGGAGAAGCCGACCTCCGGTCAGGTCCTCTACAAGGGCCAGGACATCTCGAAGCTCTCCGGCGGCGCGCTGCGGCGACTGCGCCGGCAGATCCAGCTCGTGATGCAGGACCCGTACACCTCGCTGAATCCCCGGATGACAGTGGGTGACCTGATCGGCGAGCCGTTCGAGATCCACCCCGAGGTGGCCCCGCGCGGCAGCCGGCGCAGCAAGGTCAAGGAGCTGCTCGACCTGGTCGGCCTCAACCCGGAGCACATCAACAGGTACCCGCACCAGTTCTCCGGCGGTCAGCGGCAGCGCATCGGCATCGCCCGGGCGCTGGCGCTGCGGCCCGAGGTGATCGTCTGCGACGAGCCGGTGTCGGCCCTGGACGTCTCGATCCAGGCCCAGGTGATGAACCTGCTGGAGAAGCTCCAGGCCGAGTTCGGGTTGTCGTACGTCTTCATCGCCCACGACCTGTCCGTGGTGCGGCACCTGTCCGACCGGGTCGCCGTGATGTACCTGGGCAAGATGGTGGAGATCGGCACCGAGGACGAGATCTACGAGCGGCCGACCCACCCGTACACCCAGGCTCTGCTGTCGGCGGTGCCGGTGCCGGACCCGACCGTGCGGGAGAGCAAGGCGATCATCCGGCTCCAGGGCGACGTGCCGTCGCCGGTCAGCCCGCCCTCGGGCTGCCGGTTCCGCACGCGGTGCTGGAAGGCGCAGGACGTCTGCGCCCAGGAGGTGCCGCTGCTGGAGATCCGGCCGGGCTCGGACCACCCGAGCGCCTGCCACTTCGCGGAGAAGCGGGAGATCGTCGTCACCCACGAGGTGGCCTGATCCGTTCCGGACCGCCTGCCGGCGTCAACTCGACGCCGGCAGGCGGTTCGTCGTCTCCACGGCCGTCACGGCGTCCGCGCGGCCGTCACAGCGGGCCGCGGCCGGCGCGCAGCAGCAGGAGCGCGAGCTGCGTGCCGTCGGCGCCGAGCTCGGCCCGGAACCGCTCCAGGATCTCCCGCTCGCGGGAGAGCACCAGCCGGGTGCCGCCGGACGCCATCCGGGTCGCGCCGACCTCCTGGGAGAGCGCGGCCCGCTCCTGCCAGAGC
Source organism: Micromonospora sp. NPDC048887 (assembly GCF_040649715.1). NCBI lineage: Bacteria > Bacillati > Actinomycetota > Actinomycetes > Micromonosporales > Micromonosporaceae > Micromonospora > Micromonospora sp. NPDC048887. The sequence goes on from NZ_JBEZGA010000013.1 coordinate 159,874, forward strand.
GCGATGAGCGTACGGTCGATCTCGTCGATCCGCCGCCGGATCTCGCCGATCCGTTCCGCCGCCGCCGTGTCGTCGGTGCCGGTCCGGGCCGCGGCGGCCCCGGTCGGGTCGCCGCCGGCCGGCCGGTCGTGCCGCGCCAGGCTGCCGCTGGGCTCCACCACGTCAGTCATCATCGTCGTCCCTCTCGGGGCTCGGGCCCGGTACCCGGATCCCGGAACGAAAAACGCCCCGGGCTCTGGGGAGCCCGGGGCGTTTCGTAGGTCAGTGATCAGGCGCGACCCACGGCTGCCGGACTCCCGGTGCCGTAGTAAAAGGAGAAGCGCTGATCGAACACGCGTCGAGTATGCCGACCACCCGGGCGGGCGCGCAAGAAGACGCACCAACAGGTGAGACGTGCCGGTGTGCGCCGACCGGCGGCGCGGGCGGGGAAGTGTCCGCCGGGCGGCATAGACTCGGGCTGCGATGCATCCTCTCTTCGACATTCCCGCGTCCCCACCCGCGCCGGAGTCCCGGCCGACCCCGTCGCGCCGTCCCGGGGGCCCCGGGCCGGACCCGGGCGCCCTCCTCGACGGCCTGAACGGCCCTCAGCGGGACGCCGTGACCCACGCCGGCTCTCCGCTGCTGATCGTGGCCGGTGCCGGCTCCGGCAAGACCCGGGTGCTCACCAACCGGATCGCCTACCTGCTCGCCGCCCGCGACGCGCATCCCGGCGAGATCATCGCGATCACGTTCACGAACAAGGCCGCCGGTGAGATGAAGGAGCGGGTGGCCGCGCTGGTCGGCCCGCGTGCCCGGCTCATGTGGGTCTCGACGTTCCACTCGGCCTGCGTACGCATCCTGCGGGCCGAGCACGAGCACGCCGGCCTGAAGTCGACGTTCTCGATCTACGACGCGGACGACTCGCGCCGGTTGATGCAGATGGTCGCCCGCGAGCTGGATCTGGACCCGAAGCGCTACCCGGCCCGGGGTCTGGCCGCACAGGTGTCGAACCTGAAGAACGAGCTGGTCGACCCGGAGGAGTTCGCCGGCCGGGCCAAGGGGCCCAACGAGCGGGCGCTGGCCGAGGCGTACACGCTCTACCAGCGGCGGCTGCGCGAGGCACACGCGCTGGACTTCGACGACCTGATCATGACGACGGTGCACCTGCTCCAGTCGCACCCGCACGTGGCGGAGAGCTACCGGCGCCGGTTCCGGCACGTGCTCGTCGACGAATACCAGGACACCAACCACGCCCAGTACGTGCTGATCAAGGAGCTGGTCTCCGGGACCGAGGGGATCCCGCCGGCCGAGCTGTGCGTGGTCGGCGACGCCGACCAGTCAATCTACGCGTTCCGGGGCGCGACCATCCGCAACATCCTGGAGTTCGAGCGGGACTTCACCGACGCCCGCACGATCCTGCTGGAGCAGAACTACCGCTCCACCCAGACCATTCTCAACGCCGCGAACGCGGTGATCGACCGCAACACCTCCCGCAAGCCGAAGCGGCTGTGGAGCGACGCCGGGTCCGGCGAGCAGATCGTCGGGTACGTCGCCGACACCGAGCACGCCGAGGCCGACTGGGTGGCGCGGGAGATCGACCGGCTGGTCGACGACGGCGAGACCCGCCCGGGCGACGTGGCGGTCTTCTACCGCACGAACGCCATGTCCCGGGTGTTCGAGGAGGTGTTCATCCGGGTCGGCCTGCCCTACAAAGTGGTCGGCGGGGTGCGCTTCTACGAGCGCAAGGAGGTCCGCGACGCGCTCGCCTACCTGCGTGCCGTGGTGAACGACGACGACACGGTCAGCCTGCGCCGGATCCTCAACACCCCGCGCCGGGGCATCGGCGAGCGGGCCGAGGCGTGCGTGGAGGCGCTGGCCGCGCGGGACCGCATCTCCTTCGGCGCCGCGCTGCGCCGGGCCAAGGACGCGCCGGGCATCTCCACCCGGGCGGCGAACGGCATCGCCGAGTTCGTCGCGCTGCTCGACGCGGCGCGGGAGCTGGCCGGCACCGGCACCCCGGAGGAGGTGCTGGAGGCGGTGCTGACCCGCTCGGGCTACCTGGCCGAGCTGGAGGAGAGCCTCGACCCGCAGGACGCCGGCCGGGTGGACAACCTCCAGGAACTGGTGAGCGTCGCCCGGGAGTACACCGAGCGGATCGAGGCGCTCGGCGCCGACGACGAGCGGGCCACCCTGGCCGGTTTCCTGGAGCAGGTGGCGCTCGTCGCCGACGCCGACCAGATCCCGTCCGACGACCCGGACCATCAGGGCGTGGTCACCCTCATGACCCTGCACACCGCGAAGGGGCTGGAGTTCCCGGTGGTCTTCCTGACCGGCCTGGAGGACGGCGTCTTCCCGCACCTGCGCTCGCTCGGCGACACGCGCGAGCTGGAGGAGGAGCGGCGGCTGGCGTACGTGGGCATCACCCGGGCCCGCCAGCGCCTCTACCTGTCCCGCGCGGTGACCCGGTCGGCCTGGGGCGCGCCCGCGTACAACCCGCCGTCACGGTTCCTCGAGGAGCTGCCGCCGGAGCTGGTCCGCTGGGAGCGCACCGAGGGGTCGTACACCTCGTGGGGTGGCGGGGGCGGCGGCGTCGGCGGCCGGGCGGACCGGCTGGGCCGCGGCGGCTTCGCCGGTGGCACGCCCAAGGCGACCGAGCTGGCCAAGCGGCTGGGCGTGGACGCGAGCCGCCTGGCCACCGCCAGCGAGCTGAAGCAGGCCCCGAAGGTCTCGGCCGGCGACCGGGTCAACCACCAGCGGTACGGCCTGGGTCGGGTGCTGGCGGTGGAGGGGGCCGGGCCGGGCGCCCGGGCGCAGATCGACTTCGGCGACCAGACCATGTGGCTGGTGCTGCGGCACGCCCCGATCGACAAGCTCTGAGCGCTGGGCGTTCGTAGCCCGACGGCACTCAACCCCGCAGGTCTCCGTTCGCGTCTTCCTCTGCGTCCGCTCGTGGACGCGAGACGGATGCGACCTGGAGGTGGCGTGAGTCGCGACGAGGACGACGAACAGTTCCGGCTGTTCGTACAGGAACAGTGGGTGAGGCTGCTCCGGGCGGCCTACCTGCTGACCGGCGACCGGGGGACGGCCGAGGACCTGGTGCAGTCTGCGCTGGAGAAGACCCATCGGCGCTGGGGAAGGGTACTGCGCCGGGATGCGCCCGAGGTCTACGTACGCCGGGTGATGGTCAACACGGCGATCTCCTGGCGACGGCGGCGTCGGCCGCTGGAGGTGCCGCTGCTGGCCTCCGACACCACACTGACGCCGGACGAGTACGCGCAGGTGGAGCAGCGACGGTTGCTGCTCACCGCGCTGCGCCGGCTGCCGCCCAGGACCCAGGCGGTTCTGGTGCTGCGCTACTTCGAGGACCTCAGTGAGGCGGACACCGCTCGGGTTCTCGGCTGCTCCGTCGGCTCGGTGAAGAGCCAGGCGTCGCGCGGGCTGGCCCGGCTGCGGGTCGAGTTCGCCCCGCCCGCCCCTGCGTCCCCGGTACGGCTCCAGGAGGATCCGGCATGACCGAGAACTTCGCCCGTTCGACGCTCGGTCCCGCGCTGTGCCAGGCCGCGCACGGTGTCGGCGTACCCGAGGACCCGTGGCCGGGGTTCGCCCGGCGCGAGCGACGGCATCGGCGCAACCGGCTGATCCGGGCGGCTGTGGCAGCGGTCGTGGCCGCGCTCGTCGGGGTCCAGGCCAACGTGGTGCCCCTCCCGGGCTGGGCGCCCGGCATCGCTGTCGCCGCCGCCCCGGCGGCGCTGCTCGACGCGCCGCCCCGGGGCGCGCTCGCCGGCGACCGGGCCTGGCTGGACACGTTACGGGAGCGGATCAGCGCCGATCCGGCGATGGGCCGCCCCACCGCACTGGGCGGCTCGAAGGCGGACGGCTTCTGGAAGGTCGGGGATCGCGACCGGATTCGTCTGCTCTACGGCAGTGACCGGCCGGGCCGCCGGGTCGCACTGGTGGCGGTGCCGCTGCGGTTCGGCCTGCTCACCAAGGAGACGCTGGTCTGGTACGCGGGCCCGGCCGGGGCCGACGCCGCGCAGATGCGCTACGCCGGTCACAGCGAGGCCGCCGACGACCCGGTCATGACGCTGATGCAGGCCGGTCCGGACGGGGGCGGGTTCGCGGTCGTCGTCGGGCCCCCGGGCTCGACTGTGACGATCAGTGGCGACCCCCGGTACACGACGAGGGGAACGCTGGAGTACGAGGACATCGCGCGGGCAGACGGCAGCGGGGCCGGGTTCGCCGTCCTGCCTCCCGGGCCGCTGCGGCACGAACCCGTCGTCCGGGTCGGCGGCGACAACCATGTGCTCTTCCAGGGCGGTCTGGGCGGCGGCCCGTACGCCGGGATCGACCCGACCGGGCGGGAGATGGACGTCCTGCTCACCGCCGCCCGGCGGGGCGCCCGAGGCACGCCGATGGCCGACGCCGACCTGCGCGACGTCGCCGGATGGGCGCTCCTCGACAGCCGCCTTCCGGTGGCCGGGACGACGGTACGGGTGCTGTGGTCGGGCACCGAGGGTGGCCGGCCTGCCGCGCTGCTCACCGTGCAGCCCGCAGGCGGCGGGGTGATCGCGTACGCGATGCGCGGCGACCACCGCACCGGCTGGGGGACCGACCTGCGGCTGCTGCTGCCGGCCGAGGGGGCCGACCGGCGGCCGATCGGCTGGCGGATCCGGGCCGACGACGGCACCCGTCCGCCCACCGGCCAGGTGCGGGTGATCGCCCCGCCGGACGCGGCCCGGGTCACGGTCACGGTCGGCGGCGCACCTCCGGTCGCCGTCGCGCTCGACGCGTCGAAGGCGGGCACCACGCGGGTACCGCCGGACCAGCCGGCCACCCTCACCGCGTACGCCACCGACGGCAGCGCCCTCGGCGCCACTCCGGTGCCGCCGGTCGAGACGGACATGTCGGGCCTGCCCGGGGACAGCCCGGCCACCCGGGTGACCCCCTGACGAAACGAAGGCGTGGCCGAGCCGTCTCCGGCTCGGCCACGCCGATGGATCACCCGCGTCAGCAGGCCACGCTGATGCCCCGGGCACGCAGGAACGGCGCCGGGTCGATCTGGCTCCACATCGCGCCCTGGTGCACCTCGAAGTGCAGGTGCGGGCCGGTGGAGTCGCCGGTGGAGCCCTCGTAGCCGATGACCTGGCCGGCGGTGACCTTGTCGCCCACGCCGACGGCGAGCCGGCTCTGGTGGGCGTAGTGGGTCAGGTAGCCGTTGTGGTGGTCGATGAAGACCGAGATGCCGTACCCGTCGCCCACGTCACCGGCCTTGACCACGGTGCCCGCCGCGGCGGCGTGGATCGGCGTGCCGGCCGGCATGGCGAAGTCGATGCCGGCGTGCTGGGTGCCCCAGCGGGGCCCGTAGCAGGACGTGACGGCGGCACCCTTCATCGGGATGACCCAGGTCGGCTTCTTCGCCGCTGTCGTCTTCTTGGGCTTCGGCTTCGGCTTCGCGGCCGCCGTCTTCTTCGGTGCCGGGGTGGTCGCGCTCGCGCTCGGGCTCGGCGACGGGCTGGCCGGTACGGCGGACGGGGTGACCGGCTCACGGGCCGAGCGGTCGGCGCGGGCGGCGTCGTCGGCGCGGGCCGCTACGCCGAGGTCGACGGCGGCCGGCCTCGGGTCGGACGGGGCGGTGGTGACGACCACGCCTCCGATGCCGAGGCCGAGCAGGGCCACCGCGCCGGTGACCACGTAGACGGCACGCCGGGCGGGGCGCCGGTGCCGGGCGGGAGCGTTGTCCGGGGTGGGGCTGCTGTGCTGCACGGGATCCTTCATCGGTTCGAGGGGCACGTGACCTCGAAATACTGGTGTCGGCGCAGCTCGCAGCGGGTATCGGGGGTGCGGAGGCGGTGGCACGGGTCGTCGCGGCGCGTCCGGTTTCCCGCCGCGCGACCGGTTCGGTCGAAGAGACGATCTTCGACCGGCGTGGTCCCGCTCACACTCGCGGATGTGACGTGGGAGACATCGGCACAGACGAAACCGCCCGGACCGTGCGGTCCGGGCGGTTAAGAGGCGTTACGGAGCGTCAGGAAGCGGCTGCGTCGCTGTAGAACTCTTCGAGTTCGAGCTGAATGTTCACTCCGCGATCCTTCAGGTATGCCACCGGGTCCTGCGGCTGGCCCTTGACATGGATCTCGAGGTGCAGGTGGGAGCCGTAGGAGTGGCCGGTGTTGCCGACCAGGCCGAGCTGGTCGCCGGCCTTCACCTCCTGGCCTTCCTTGACCGTCACGGCGGAGGAGTGGCCGTAGATGGCCTCGCTGCCGTCGGCGTGCTCGACGATGACGGCGTAGCCGTAGCCGCCGAACCAGCCGGCCTTGGTGACGGTTCCGGCGTGGATCGCCTTGTAGGGCGTGCCCTCCGGGGCGACCAGGTCGACGCCGGTGTGCAGCTTGCCCCAGCGCATGCCGTAGGGGGACTTGAAGTCGTAGCCGTGCAGAGGCAGGAGCCAGGGGTCCTGCTCGGCGGCCTTGCTGTCGGAGCGGTCGGAGCGGGAGGCGGTGTCCGCGCTCTTGCCGCGGTCGGCGGCGTCCTGGCTGGCGACCGAGGCCTGCCGCAGCTCGTCGAGGACCGACGGGTTGACGCTCTTGGCGTCGGGGAGGGCGTTCGCGCCGATGGCGACGATGCCGGCACCGACGAACGCGGTGGTGACCACCGCGGCGTAGCGGCTCCGCGGGGGGGTGGGTACGCGGCGGCGGCCGCGATATCGATCGGGCTCAGACGACAGGCGCTGGCGCACGCACACCCTCCGTTGTCGGGGATCCGATGCGACTCCGGACCGCTCGGTGAAGCTCGGTTGAATCTCCGGTGTCGCGTCGTCACCCGTCCGTGGACTTGATGACAACCGTGGACACGTTAGCCAACCGCCACTCCTGTCACAAGCCGAAGCGCCGAAATGCCGATTCGTTATGTCCAAATCTATCCGGCCTTGTTATATCTCGTGCCGCCGGTCGGATGGCCTGCCGACTGCCCATTCGTCGCGGACAGTGACCGAACGGCGGAGGTGTCCGGCTTTCCGCATGCGAGCCTGGGCAGTAGAGGGGCGGGACCGGTTGTGGGACGGATCAGGCCCGGCTTCCCGCCTCCCGGCCGGGCGGGTTACCGTTCGTTCAGGTCAGGAGTGCCGGTGAAAGGTGTGCGCAGATGAGCTCTCGTATCCGGGTCGTCGTCGCGAAGCCCGGCCTGGACGGCCACGACCGTGGGGCGAAGGTGGTCGCCCGCGCCCTGCGTGACGCGGGCATGGAGGTCATCTACACCGGCCTGCACCAGACGCCCGAGCAGATCGTCGAGACCGCCATCCAGGAGGACGCGGACGCGGTCGGCCTGTCGGTGCTCTCCGGCGCGCACATGACGCTGTTCAAGCGCGTCGTGGAGCTGCTCGCCGAGCGCGACGCCACCGACATCGTGGTGTTCGGCGGCGGCATCATCCCCGAGGCCGACATCCCGGAGCTGGAGCGGCTCGGCGTCGCGAAGATCTTCACCCCGGGTGCGACCACCGGGTCGATCGTCGGGTGGGTGCGGGAGAACGTCGCCCAGCCGGTCGGCTGACCCGCCGGTCCGCGGCCCCCGCGTTCCCGGCTCCGGGCACGGGGGAGGGGCCGGACGCACCCCTCACACGCCCGGCCCCTCTATGCACGATGCCCCGCCGCCACCCCTCGACCGACAGGGCATCGGCCGCTCCCGTCGTCGCGCTTCACCAGCACGCCGACATCACACTCAACGACGCCCCCGACGGGCGGTTACGCCCCGGTCCGGACATCCCCCGTACGGCTGACGCCCGCCCGCGCCGGCGCGGCGGTGACCGGACCGGCCGGGCCCGGCCTGTGCATTACCGCACACCGCGCACCCGCTCGGTTGCCGCCCGTTCCCATCTCGTTAGGCTGCGGCAAATGGCCTGTCTCATCTGATGACAGGCGTCAAACTGATTTTCCGAAGCTGGTGGCGGCGCGACGGCGCGCCGCGGAGACGGGACGGGACGCGCAAACGTGGACCTGTACGAGTACCAGGGGCGGGACCTGTTCGAGCGGCACGGCTTGCCCGTGCTCGCCGGCGGCGTCGCCACTACCCCGGAGGAGGCCCGCGCGATCGCCGAACGCCTCGGCGGCCGGGTGGTCGTCAAGGCGCAGGTGAAGGTCGGTGGCCGCGGCAAGGCCGGCGGCGTGAAGCTGGCCGAGGGCGCGGAGGAGACGGTGGCCCGGGCCACCGACATCCTCGGCATGGACATCAAGGGTCACACCGTCCACAAGGTCATGATCACCGTGACCGCGGACGTGGCCGAGGAGTACTACTTCTCGTATCTGCTCGACCGGGCGAACCGCACCTTCCTCTGCATCGCCAGCGTGGCCGGCGGTATGGACATCGAGCAGGTGGCGGCCGAGACCCCGGATCGGGTCGTCAAGGCCCCGATCGACGCCAACACCGGCGTCGACGAGGCGAAGGCCCGGGAGATCGTCACCGCGGCCGGCTTCCCGGCCGAGATCGCCGACCAGGTCGTCGACGTCGCGGTCAAGCTGTGGCAGGCGTTCGTCGCCGAGGACGCCACGCTCGTCGAAGTGAACCCGCTGGCCACCACCAAGGACGGCAAGCTGCTGCTCCTGGACGCCAAGGTCACCCTGGACGAGAACGCCGCGTTCCGGCACCCGGACCACGAGGCCCTTGTCGACCAGGCGTCGGTGGACCCGCTGGAGCAGGCCGCCAAGGCCAAGGACCTCAACTACGTCAAGCTCGACGGCGAGGTCGGCATCATCGGCAACGGCGCGGGCCTGGTCATGTCCACGCTCGACGTGGTCGCGTACGCGGGCGAGCGGCACGGCGGCGTCAAGCCGGCCAACTTCCTCGACATCGGCGGCGGCGCGAGCGCCGAGGTGATGGCGAACGGGCTGGAGATCGTGCTGTCCGACCCGTCGGTCAAGAGCGTCTTCGTCAACGTCTTCGGCGGCATCACCGCCTGCGACGCCGTCGCCAACGGCATCGTGCAGGCGCTGGCGCTGCTGGAGCAGCGCGGCGAGAAGGCCACCAAGCCGCTCGTCGTGCGCCTCGACGGCAACAACGCCGAGGCCGGCCGGGCGATCCTCGACGGCGCGGCCAACCCGCTGATCCAGCGGGTCGACACCATGGACGGCGCGGCCGAGCGGGCCGCCGAGCTGGCAGCTGCGGGGGTCTGACAATGGCTATCTGGCTGACCAAGGACTCCAAGGTCATCGTGCAGGGGATGACCGGTTCCGAGGGTTCCAAGCACACCCGGCGGATGCTCGCCGCCGGCACCAACGTGGTCGGCGGCGTGAACCCGCGCAAGGCCGGCACCACAGTCGACTTCGACGGCACCGAGCTGCCCGTCTTCGCCTCCGTCGCGGACGCGATGAAGGAGACCGGCGCGGACGTCACTGTCATCTTCGTACCGCCGCAGTTCACCAAGGCCGCCGTGGTCGAGGCGATCGACGCCGGCATCGACCTGGCCGTGGTGATCACCGAGGGCGTGCCGGTGCACGACACCGCCGCGTTCTGGGCGTACAACAAGTCCAAGGGCGAGCGGACCCGGATCATCGGCCCGAACTGCCCGGGCATCGCCTCGCCGGGCGCGTCGAACGCCGGCATCATCCCGGCCGACATCACCGGCTCCGGCCGGATCGGCCTGGTCAGCAAGAGCGGCACGCTGACCTACCAGATGATGTACGAGCTGCGCGACATCGGCTTCTCCACCTGCGTCGGCATCGGCGGTGACCCGATCATCGGCACCACCCACATCGACGCCCTGGCCGCCTTCGAGGCGGACCCGGAGACCGACGCGATCGTCATGATCGGCGAGATCGGCGGCGACGCCGAGGAGCGGGCGGCCGAGTTCATCAAGGCCAACGTCACCAAGCCGGTGGTCGGCTACATCGCCGGCTTCACCGCCCCGCCCGGCAAGACCATGGGCCACGCCGGCGCGATCATCTCGGGCTCGGCGGGCACCGCCGACGCCAAGAAGGCCGCGCTGGAGGCGGTGGGCGTCAAGGTCGGCAAGACCCCGACCGAGACCGCCAACCTGATGCGGGAGCTCATGTCCGGCCGCTAGGACAATGGCGACAGCGAGCGCGGGGGCGGCCCATCGGGCCGCCCCCGCACTCGTTCATCGTCCGACGTGGCGCGTCGGTCGAGGATCCCGGACGAGAAGCGCGATCGCCGCCAGCAGCGCTGCCGACGCCAGCAGCCAGGACCACAAGTCGTCGGCGGGAGCCTGCATCACGCGGAGGTGGCCCGAGCCGCGCACGCTCGGACCGATGGAGTTGGTGAGCACGACGACCAGCGCGATCGCGCCGGCACCGGCTTCGGCCGAATGCAGCGCGGTCAGCACGGCTGCGGTGCCGGACAGCAACATCAGATTGCGGACGGCCAGGGCAGGCATGCCGTCCGTGGCCACAGCAGCGGCTCCGAGCGCGAGCGCCGAGAGCATCACCGTACCGGCGACGAGTGCGGCGTCCCAGCGGCCGATCGACCTGTGACACGCCGCCTCCACCGCACGTGCCCGGGACGAGAGACCGTGGGCCAGTGCGATCACCACGGGCAACGGCAGGAAGATCGCCCAGGGGGTGGAACTCGACCCCCCGCCCAACACGGCGGGAAGCTCCACGACACGTTGGCCGAGGAGGGCTGACAGCACCGCCATCCCGGCGATCCACAGAAAGATCATCTTGGCCCGGCGCGTCTTCAACCAGTTCGTCATCGATCTGACCTGCCGATCATCCGCCGCATTTCGCGTCGAGCAGGGCTCGCTGCTTCAGATACCACTGTCTTTGCTCGTCGGGGGGCAGGGCGAACACCGAGCTCATGGTCGAGTCGGAGGGGTCGATCGGGCCCAGCCGGGACTGGATCTCCGCCTCGGTCATTCCTGACTTCCGGCTCAACCAGCGCAGAGCGCCGTTGTACACCCCGTGCACCTTGGCGTCCTCGGCGCTGCCGACCACGCATCGTTGCGGGTCCGGCAGCAGCGCCGTGGCGACGGTGAACCGGCGATCCGCGTCAGTCGCGTAGGAGGCCGCCTCAATGCGCAGCGCACCGGTCGGGTGGAGTGGCGACTCGCTGTAGGCGTCCGGCATGTTCAGGCCGGCCTTCTCCAGGCTGGCCCGGACAGCCGTGAACAGTCTGACCTCGGCCGGTAGTTGATCGGCGTGTTCGGGCCAGACGCAGACCGTGATCTTCTCCGTCGCGCAGACCGGCTGCTCGGCTCGAACCTGAACGGTCAGGGCACCAGCGGGTGACTCGACGAGTGCGCTACCCGCAGCCACGCCGACCGCCACCACCACGCCGAGGCCGAGACTGAACGGGCGGCCCTTGAGCCGGGTCGCCAGCAGGATGAGAACGCCCAGGGCCCAGACGGCGGCGACGCCGATCGACGCCCGGTAGACCAGCGTCGAGAGTTGCTGTTCCGGGGTGCAGCAGGTGACGAACGTTGAATTCGCGTACCTCAGCCAGTACGGGCTGACGCCGGCCGGCACCACATGCCAGAGGAACAGCGCGACGGCGGGCGCCGAGAGGGCGATGACCCGGGGAAACGCCTGGCCGGCTGCCGCACCGAGCACGAAGCTCGCCAGTAGGGCGACCAGGGTGGTGACGGTCATCCCGACGGCCTGGGGATCCCACGGTACGACGCGAGCCGCCCCGAGAGCGACGAGTTGCGCGAGTGCGGCGGCCGCGAACAGCGGCCAGAGGGCCAGGAACAAAGCGGCTGGCCGCCGCCGAACCGGTTCGTGGGCGCGGAGGAAGCCTCGGAGGGCATGCGAGCGGTCTGCGGTCCAGGCCGCCAGCAACGGCGACAGCAGGACGAGACTGCGGTGGGCGGCGGCGACTCTCGGGAGCGGGTAGTCGTCAACGGCCGAGGAGGCGGTGGTGTAGGCGACCACCACCGCGGAGATCATCAGCACCGGCAGCGCGAACAGCCCTCGGCTCCAGCGGAGGCTGACCAACGGGTTCAATGGTCGAGTCCGGGCAGGAGCGAGGCGAAGACCTGCTCGGCCGACGTACGTCCGTTGCTGCCGTCTGTGCTCAGCGCGTGGAATTCGGCCTCCGAGCCGTCGAAGACGACCTTTCCCCGCACCAGCATCGCCACCCGGTCGAACACGTCGGCGATGTCATCGATCTGGTGGGTGGAGACCACCAGGCCGCAGCTCGGCAGGTCGAGCAGGACCCTGCGGAAATTGGCCCGCTGGACCGGATCGAGACCGGCGGTGGGCTCGTCCAGCAGCAGGAAGTCCGCCTGAAGGACCAGCGCTTCGGCCAGGCCGAGCCGCCGCAGCTGGCCGCCGGAGAGGGTTTCGGCACGCGCGGCCGACTTCTCCGCGAGCGCCACCTGCTCGACGGCGGCCAGAGCCCGTCGCCGGGCCTCGGACTCCCTTAGCCCGCCGAGCCAGCCGGCGTAGGTGATCTGCTCGAGCACGGTGAGCCCTCGGATGGCGGTGACGTCCTGGGGCATCCAGGCCACCCGACGGCGGAGGCCGCGGCCGTCCGTGCGCCGTCCCTGCTCGTCGGCGACAAAGACCCTGCCCTTGCGTGGTCGGTGGATGCCGGCCAGCAGCCGCAGCAGCGTGCTCTTGCCGGCGCCGTTGGGCCCCAGCAGGATGGTCCGCGTGGCCGCGGGCACCTGCCATGTCAGATCCTCGATCACCCGCTGCCCCCGGAACCGGTAGGAGAAGCTGAGGTCTTCGGCGATCAGCGCCATGCGCGCCTCCTCTGTGGTGCCCGTGCCGGCCCAGGAATGTTCGGGATGTTGCGACGGGGGCCGGACCGGGAAGCCGCCCTTCGCCGACACCAACGCCGCGACGGCAGCGCGGATGCATCCGCGCTGCCGTCGACGGGTCCGGTCCTCACCAGGCCGTGCCCGCGGTCGGACAGAAACTCTCGGCTGGTCAGTAAACTACACTGACATAGCTGACCGAGAGGCCCTGCGTTCCGGTGCCGGTGCTCTTGATGGTGAAGTGGTAGTTGCCCTTGGCGACATCCCCGAAGTAGAGATAGCCACTGCTGTTCTGGCAGTAGATGGTGCCTCGCTTCACCTCGGTGTCCGGTCCCAGATCCTCCCGGTAGACCGCCACTGTCGGATTCGCGTTGCAGCCCGAGAAGTACACGTATCCGTTTACGGAATCCTTGTTGTTGTCGTACCAGGTGCGCGACTCGAATCCGTTTCCCGCCCCGCTGATGCTGCTGTTCCACGAGGCTTCGGCGTAGGCGGCGCCGGACACGCCGACCGCCGCGACCGTGCCGATCGCGATTCCGGCGAGTGCGAGCCTGGCGCTTCTCTTGTTCATCTCTTTACCCCTTCGGTCCGATCCACGGAAAAGCCAGCGAAAGGCACCCGGATGGGAGGGGGTCAACGAATAGACCGGTGCGTACCGGTCTATTCGAGATCATGCGAGATTGATGCGTACATCTGCCGCTTTGAGCCCCCCGTGGGCCAACGCTGAGCGAGACGTTATCCGACGCCAAGCAATACCGTCAATGGTCAACGTTCGTGGCGTCGAGCCGCGGCCGGCAGGCGGGCGAGGGTGGGGAGGAGATGGCGCGAGCACCTGGTCGCGCGGGAGTGCCGGGGTGGTTGGCTCGATAATGCAGCTAAAAGGGCCGTGGAACAGGACAAATTCCGGCACCTGGCAACCGCTTTGTCGGCCATCGGTCACGACGGGCGTCGGGACGGCACCCCCGCCGGCGTGTCAGGGGCCGCCCCCTGTCGGCGCAGATCCACTAGCGATACGACAGGGTCGCACGCGTGCGTCCTGTATTGACTATCTTGCTTGACCTCGGATAGCGTCTCGCTCAGCGTTGGCCCACGGGGGGCTCAAAGCGGCAACTGCACGCGTCATTCCTTCGACCTCTCTTCCGATCGGCGCGCGACGGTCGGCGCACTGGTTCGTCGAAGGGAACCGTACGCAATTCCCCCTGCTGTCCCGGCGCCAGTCGCTGGCTTCGTCCATGGCTCGGAAGGGGAAGAGATGAACAAGAAAAGCGCCCGGCTCGCACTCGCCGGAATCGCGATCGGCACGGTGGCGGCGGTCGGAGTGTCAAGCGCCGCCTACGCCGAAGCCTCGTGGGAGAGCAGCATCAGCGGGGCGGGGAGTGGATTCGAGTCGCGTACCTGGTACGACAACAACAAGGATTCCACAAACGGCTACATCTGGTTCCGTCAGTGCAGCTACAACCCCACGGTCGCGGTATATCGGGAGGCCACAGGCCCGGACACCGAGGTGAAGCGGGGCACCATCAGCTGCGTCGGCGGTGACGGTTACCTCTACTTCGGCGACGTTGCCAAGGGCAATTACCACTTCACCATCAAGAGCAGCGGCACGCTCAACGTCAGCCGAGTGGTGGTCAGCTACTGACGGGACTCCCACCGGGTCAGACACTCCCGGGGCAGGTCCATCGGAATCCGGTGGACCTGCCCCGGGAGATCGACTTTCCGGCCCCGGTCCTTCAGCGGTACCAGTACGGGTAGTACGAGTTGCCCCGGGCGCGCACGATGGCGCTGGCGACGATGTTGATCACGCCGAACGCGACGCCCAGCCAGCCGAGCAACTGCGACCTGCGGTTGCGCCGGGCGTCGCGGATCGACAGCGCGCCGAAGACGATGCCCAGGATGCCGCAGCAGAACAGGCCGAAGACGATGCCGAGGACGCCCCAGAGCGTGGTCCGGTCGCGGCCGACGGCCGGTGGCGGCGGTGGCGGCGGATACGGAGCGTGCACGGCTTCCTCCGGGCGGTCGGCGCCGCGACGGGAACGGTCGCGTCTGAGGCCGAGGCTAGACCGGATCACCGCCGCCCGGCCGGGGTTCGGCGAACTCGCCACGCTGCCGACCCGGTATCGGACTGCCGTCCTTCGCGCGGCGTGCCAGAGTAGACACGATGTCACGCGTCACCCCTGACCAGCCCCGCCGTCCGGCCACCGGTCCCTCGGCCGGCGTCCGGCCGCCCGGCCGCGCCCGTCCGGCCGCGCGGGTGCCCGCGCCCCGATCGGGCGAGGAGCCGCGCAGCCGGGCCCCGCTGCCGGTCGCCGCCGGGGTGGCCGCGCTCTGGGCGGCGCTGACCTCCTGGCTGCCGGTCTCCGCGGTGCTGGGCCTCGCCCAGCTCAGCGAGGACGCCGGGTCGTTCGGCGGCGCGTTGCGCGCCGGCCTGGCCGGCTGGCTGCTCGGCCACGGGGTCCCGTTGCAGACCACCGCCGGGCCGCTGGGCCTGGCGCCGCTCGCGCTCAGCGCGCTCGCCGTCTGGCGGCTCACCCGCGCCGGGGTGCACGTCAGCCGGGCCGTCGGGGCGCGCGGGGCGGGCTCGCCGCGCCAGGCACTCACCGTCGCGGTCGCCGTCGGCATCGGGTACGCGCTGCTCGGCGCGCTCGCCGCGTTCGCTGTCGACGCGGGCGGCCTGCGGGTCTCCCCGGTCACTGCCGCGCTCACGTTCGCCGTGTTCGGCGTGGCGGGCGCGCTGGTCGGCGCGCTGCGCACCACGGGCGCCTGGGCGCTGCTGGCCGCGCGCTGCCCACCACCGGTGCGCGACGGCCTGCGTACCGGACTGGTAGCGGCGCTGCTCCTGTGTGGCGCGGGCGCCGGTGCGGCCGGGCTGGCGGTGGCCACCGGTGGCGGCGACGCGGCCGACATGATCGGGGCCTACCAGACCGGGGTGGCCGGTCAGGCGGGCATCACCCTGGTCAGCCTCGCCTACGCGCCGAACGCCACCGCCTGGTCGGCCAGCTACCTGCTCGGTCCCGGGTTCGCGGTCGGCACCGACAGCGCCGTACGCACGAGCGAGGTCTCCGTCGGCGCGCTGCCGGCCGTACCGCTGCTGGCCGGCCTGCCGCGCGGGCCGATGGACGGGCTGGGTGGCGCGTTGCTGGCCGTGCCGTTGCTGGCCGCGATGGCGGCCGGCTGGCTGCTGGCCCGGCGGCTGCTGCGCACGGCGGCCGAGGAGCGGTCCGAGGTGGGCTGGCCGGCGCTGCTGCTGCCGGCCGTGCTCGCCGGGCCGGTCGCCGGCGCGCTGCTCGGGCTGTTCGCGGCGGCCTCCGGCGGGTCGCTCGGCGGCGGCCGGCTGGCCGAGATCGGCCCGTCGCCGTGGGCGGTGGCAGCGGTGGCCACGCTGGTGATCGGGGTGGGCGCGGTGCTCGGCGCCGCCGCCACCCGCACGCTGACCCGCGCCCGCTGACCGCCGCCACCCCGCACGCTGACCCGCGCACGCCGACCCGTCGTCGTCACCGAGGGCGACAGACGCGTCAGGGGCGCCCACCGGCCGGTGGACGCCCCTGACGGGGGACGATCAGGGCTGGGCCGGCAGGCTGACGTTGGCGACCACGCTCAGGATGATCAGGACGATGCCCAGGCCGGCGCCGATCGCGCCGCAGATCAGGCCGGTCTTGGCCTGACCGTCGTTGTTGGCGAGCCCCTGCGCGGCCTTCTGGCGGCCCAGGTAGCCGGTGACGACCGCGGCGATACCGAGCGGGATGCCCAGGTAGAAGCAGCAGATCGTCGGGATCGACGCGATACCGAGGATCATCGACACGAGGCCCAGCGTGTTGTTCGGGGCCTGGCCCGGTCCCGCCGGGTAGCCGGCGCCCGGGTACTGCGGCGCGGCGCCGTACGGCTGCTGCTGCGCGTACGGGTCCTGGCCGTAGGCGGGCTGACCCGAGGTGGGCTGGCCGTACGGCTGGCCCGAGGTGGGCTGCTGCCCGTACTGCGGCTGCTGCCCGTACTGCGGGGCCTGCGGCGGCTGGGCGTACGGGTCGTGCGGCTGAGCGTTCGGATCCTGGTTCGGCTGCTGGCCGTACGGGTCCTGTCCGGGGTAACCGGGCTGCATGTCTGGGTGCTCCTCAGATCGGTTCGGGTTGTCGGTCAGTTTGTGCTGCCGCCACTGACGAGACCGGCCAGGCCGCCGAAGAGGCAACACACCACGATGATGCCGATCCAGACCAGGCCGACGATGAGGGCCCACTTGGACCACTTCTTGGACTCGGCGGCGGCGGCCTGGGCGCCGGCGTAGTCACCCTGCTGGATCAGCGGGTTGACCTTCGACGCGTTGATGATGGCCGGGATCGCGAGCGGCCAGAACAGGAAGATCGCGACGATGGACATCGTCATGTTGTTGTCGATCTGCTGCGGCTGCTGCGGGGGGTATCCGGGCTGCATGCGAAATACTCCTCGGTCCGACGGCACGCGGCGTGCCGGGTTCTGTGTGGGGGTGCGGGCCGGGCGCGAGACCGGACACCGGGCGACCGGCAGCGTACCGCGATCATGCCACCGGCGAGGTCAGCCGATGGGCTGCCGCCCCGCAGCCAAGCCGCCTGACCTGCCCGATAGGGTTACCCGGTGACCGAGCCCGCGTCCGTCGCCCGCCTCGTCGTCCTCGTCTCCGGCTCCGGCAGCAACCTCCAGGCGTTGCTGGACGCCACCGCCGACCCCGGGTACGGCGCCCGGGTGGTCGCCGTCGGCGCCGACCGGGACGGGATCGCCGGCCTGGACCGGGCCGCCACCGCGGGTGTGCCGTCCTTCGTCGAGCGCGTCAAGGACCACCCCACCCGCGCCGACTGGGACAAGGCGCTCACCGCGCGGGTCGCCGAGCACCGGCCCGACCTGGTCATCAGCGCCGGCTTCCTCAAACTGGTCGGCCCGGAGTTCCTGACCGCGTTCGGCGACCGCTACCTCAACACGCACAACACGCTGCTGCCGGCGTTCCCCGGCATCCACGGCCCCCGCGACGCGCTGGCGTACGGCGTGAAGGTCACCGGGGCCACCCTGTTCTTCGTCGACGCCGGCATGGACACCGGCCCGATCGTGGCCCAGGTCGCCGTGCCGGTGCACGACGACGACGACGAGGACACGCTCACCGAGCGCATCAAGTCCGCCGAGCGGCGCCAGCTCGTCGAGCAGGTCGGCCGCCTGGTCCGTGAAGGTTGGACGATCACCGGCAGAAAGGTCACCATCCCGTGAACGCCACTGAGGACGCCGGCCGCCGCCCGATCCGGCGCGCGCTGGTCAGCGTCTACGACAAGACCGGCCTGGCCGAGCTGGCCCGCGCCCTGCACGAGGCCGGCGTGGAGATCGTGTCGACAGGGAGCACCGCGTCGACGATCGCCGGCGCGGGGGTGCCGGTGACGCCGGTCGAGCAGGTCACCGGCTCCCCGGAGATCCTCGACGGGCGGGTCAAGACGCTGCACCCGAAGATCCACGGCGGCCTCCTCGCCGACCTGCGCAAGGACGCGCACGCCGCCCAGCTCGACGAGCACGGCATCGGCGGCATCGACCTGCTGGTCTCCAACCTCTACCCGTTCCAGGCCACTGTCGCCTCCGGCGCCGACACCGACGAGTGCGTGGAGCAGATCGACATCGGCGGTCCGGCGATGGTGCGGGCCGCGGCGAAGAACCACGCCTCGGTGGCGGTGGTGACCGACCCGGCCGCGTACCCGGCGGTGCGGGCCGCGCTCGCCGAGGGTGGGTTCACGCTGGCCGAGCGCCGGGCGCTGGCGGCCCGTGCGTTCGCCGACATCGCCGACTACGACGTCGCGGTGGCCGACTGGTTCGCCACCACCGTGTCGCCGGCCGAGGACGGCTGGCCGCGGTTCGCCGGGCTGGCGCTGCGCCGCCAGGCGGTGCTGCGGTACGGCGAGAACCCGCACCAGGCGGCGGCGCTCTACACCGACCCGGGCGCGCCGGCCGGGCTGGCCCAGGCCGAGCAGTTGCACGGCAAGGAGATGTCCTACAACAACTACGTCGACGCGGACGCCGCCTGGCGGGCCGCCAACGACTTCCCGGACCAGCCGGCGGTGGCGATCATCAAGCACGCCAACCCGTGCGGCATCGCTGTGGGCGCGGACGTCGCCGAGGCGCACCGGAGGGCGCACGCCTGCGACCCGGTCTCCGCGTTCGGCGGCGTGATCGCGGTGAACCGGCCGGTCGACGCGGCGCTGGCCGGTCAGGTCGCGGAGATCTTCACCGAGGTGCTTGTGGCGCCCGGCTTCGACGAGGACGCGCTGGACCTGCTGCGGGCCAAGAAGAACCTCCGCCTGCTGCGGGCGCCAGCGTTCGCCGTGCGGCCGGCGGAGTGGCGGCAGGTCAGCGGCGGCGTGCTGGTGCAGACGCGGGACGCGGTCGACGCACCCGGCGACGACCCGTCCGGCTGGACGCTGGCCACCGGCGACCCGGCCGACGAGGCGACGCTGCGTGACCTGGCGTTCGCCTGGCGGGCGGTACGCGCGGTCAAGAGCAACGCGATCCTGCTGGCCCGCGACGGCGCCACCGTCGGTGTCGGCATGGGACAGGTGAACCGGGTGGACTCGGCGCGGCTGGCGGTCAGCCGGGCCGGTGACGAGCGGGCCCGCGGCTCGGTCTGCGCCTCGGACGCGTTCTTCCCGTTCGCCGACGGTCCGCAGATCCTCATCGACGCCGGGGTGCGGGCGATCGTGCAGCCGGGCGGCTCGATCCGCGACGAGGAGACCATCGCGGCCTGCAAGGCGGCCGGCGTCACCATGTACCTGACCGGCACCCGGCACTTCTTCCACTGACCGGTCCGGCCCGGCCCGTCCGGGCGCGTCGGTCGTCCACACGACTGACGCACCCGGACGCCGGGCCGTTGCCCGCCGCCGGAGGCGGTTGCTAGCGTGTGCGCGGCGACGATCGAGCGTCTCCGCTGTCTGTGAGCCCGGCAGGTGTGCCATGCGCGTTCGCGACCGGTTGATCGCCGTCGTCGTCACGCTGGCGTTCGTCCTGGCCGGACTGGGATCGGCCGCGCCGCCCGCTGCGGCCACCGCCTCGGCGAGCGGAACGAGCGCTGTCGCGCTGCGTGCCGCGTACCCCGGAATCTCCTGGTCGGAGCTTGTCGCCGGGCCGTGGCACGACCACGGCGGCGGCCTCGGCTACACCGACGGCCCGGACGACCTGGCCCCGGCCGCGCTCCCGCGCGTGGCCGGCCCGGTCGTGCCGGAGCCGGTCGCGTCCGCGCCTCGGCCGCCGGTCGTGCCGCTCCCGCCGCGTGGCCCGCTCGCCGCGCGCGCCCCGCCGGCCGCCTGAGCCGCACCGAACCCCGCAGCCCGCACCGGGACGCCGCATCGGCGCCGCACCGGAACCCGCCGCGTCGACCCGGCGGTTCCGCCGCGAGCTGCCGTGCGCCGGTACGGCGGCGCGCCTCACGCCGCCGGGGCCCGCTCGGGTTCGTCCGGGTCCGCCTTCCGCACGCGTGCCCGCATCGGAGGCCCCGCCCCCTCTTCCTCCGGGGGACGGGGCCTTCGTCGTCACACCTCGGTGCGCACCTCGGCGAAGTGGCAGGCGCTGGGGTGCGGGTCCGCCGCGCGGGGCACCGCCTGCGGGTCCTGCGTCGCGCAGACCTCCTCGGCCTTCCAGCAGCGGGTCCGGAAGTGGCAGCCGGACGGCGGCTCGGCCGGGCTGGGCACGTCGCCGGTGAGCCGGATGATGGTCCGCCGGTCGCGGGCCTCCGGGTCGGGCACCGGCACCGCCGACAGCAGCGCCTGGGTGTACGGGTGGGTCGCGCGCTGGTAGATCTGCTCCTCGGTGCCGATCTCCACGATCCGGCCCAGGTACATCACCGCGACCCGGTCGGAGATGTGCCGCACCACCGACAGGTCGTGGGCGATGAAGATGTACGACAGCCCCAGCTCGTCCTGGAGCTGCTCCAACAGGTTGATCACCTGGGCCTGGATGGACACGTCGAGGGCCGACACCGGCTCGTCGCAGACGATGATCTCGGGCCGCAGCGCGAGCGCCCGGGCGATGCCGATGCGCTGCCGCTGGCCGCCGGAGAACTGGTGCGGGTAGCGGTTGACATGCTCCGGGTTGAGCCCGACCACGTCCAGCAGCTCCTGCACCCGCTGCCGCCGGCTGCGCTTCGGCGCGACGTCGGGGTGGATCTCGAACGGCTCGCCGACGATGTCGCCGACAGTCATCCGCGGGTTCAGCGAGGTGTACGGATCCTGCATCACCATCTGCATGTTCCGGCGCAGCCGGCGCAGGTCCGCCCCGGTGGCCCGGAGCAGGTCGCGTCCCTCCAGTGTGACCCGCCCGGCGGTGGGCGTCTCCAGGCGCATGAGCAGCCGGGCCAGCGTCGACTTGCCGCACCCGGACTCGCCCACCACGCCGAGCGTCTCACCGCGCCGCAGCTCGAACGAGACGCCGTCGACGGCCTTGACCTGGCCGATGGTCTTCTTGAACAGCACGCCCTGGCTGATCGGGAAGTGCTTGACCAGCTGGTCGACGGCGAGGATCGTCTCGCCGCGCACCTTCGCGGGTTCAGCCGTCGCGGTCATCGTGCACCTCCTGGGCGAAGTGACACGCGCTGGTCCGACCGTCGCCGAGCACCAGGTCGTGCGGCACCTCGTCCACGCAGACCGGCTGGACGTACGGGCACCGGGGGTGGAACGGGCAGCCGGACGGGATCGCCATCAGGTTCGGCGGCAACCCGCGGATGCTGGACAGCGCCTGGCCGCGCACGTCCAGTCGCGGGATCGACTCCAGCAACCCCTTCGTGTACGGGTGGGCCGGTGCCCGGTACAGCGCGTGCACGTCGGCGTGCTCGACGATCCGGCCCGCGTACATGACCGCGATCCGGTCCGCCACACCGGCGACCACGCCCAGGTCGTGGGTGATCAGGACGAGCGCCATGCCGAGATCCCGGCGCAGGTCGGCCAGGAGGTCCATGATCTGCGCCTGCACTGTGACGTCCAGCGCCGTGGTGGGCTCGTCGGCGATCAGCACCTTCGGGTCCAGCGCCAGCGCCATCGCGATCATGACGCGTTGCCGCATGCCGCCGGAGAACTGGTGCGGGTAGTCGCCGAGCCGCTTCGCCGCGGCCGGGATCCGGACCAGGTCCATCAGCTCGACGGTCCGCCTGCGCGCGTCGGCCCGCGACATGCCGGCCCGCTCGCGCAGCGACTCGCCGATCTGCCAGCCGACCGGGAAGACCGGGTTCAGCGCCGACAGCGCGTCCTGGAAGATCATCGCGATCTCGGCGCCGCGGATCTGCCGGCGCTCCTCCTCCGGGCGGGCGAGCAGGTCCCGCCCCTGGTAGAGGATCTGCCCGCCGCGCACGTACGCGGGCGGGGTGTCCAGGATGCCCATGATCGCCTGGGCGGTGACGGACTTGCCGGAGCCGGACTCGCCCAGCACCGCGAGCGTCTCACCGGCGTCCAGGTGGTACGTCACCCCGTTGATCACGCGCGCCACGCCCTCCCGGGTACGGAACTCGACGTGCAGGTCCCGTACCTCCAGCAGGTGCCCGCCGGGCGGGGTGGGTGAGGCCGGCGTGGGCCGGACCGACGACTGGGTCATGGCTGTGCCTGCCTTTCGCTCGCGACTGCGGGGCTCGCTGCGCTCACTCCTCGCGCTCGCACGGGTCACCGCAGCTTCGGGTCGAAGGCGTCGCGGATCGCGTCGCCGAGCATGATGAAGGCGAGCACGGTCAGGGCGAGGAACGTCGACGGCACGATCAGCGGCGTCGCGGACTCGCGCATGTGCACCCGCCCGGCGTCGATGTCGATGCCCCACGAGATGGTCGGCGCCTTCAGGCCGATGCCGAGGAAGCTCAGCGTCGCCTCGGCCGCGATGAACGACCCGAGCGCGATGGTGAGCACCACGATGGCCGGGGCGAGCGCGTTCGGCAGGATGTGCCGCCACATGATCCGGCCGTTGCCGGCTCCGAGCATCCGGGCGGCTGCCACGTAGTCCTGCTCCCGGGCGGTGATCACCGAGGAGCGGACGACCCGGGCCGCGGTGGTCCAGCCGAGCAGCGCCAGCACGAGGATCACCGCGAAGAGCCGTACCGTGTCGCCGCTGGTGCTCACGCGCTTGAGCAGCACGATCGCGGCCAGCAGCAGCGGGATGCCGAGCACGATGTCGATCACCCGGGACAGCACCGCGTCGACCCAGCCGCCGAAGTAGCCGGCGACCATGCCGACGACGAGTGCGATCACACCGGTGATCAGCGCGGAGAACGCACCGACGAGCAGCGAGGCGCGAGCGCCGTAGACGGCCCTGGCGAACGTGTCGCAGCCCTGGAAGTCGTACCCGAAGACGGCCCCGCCGGACGGCCCGGCGTGCTGCCGGGAGAGCACGCAGTCGCGCGGGTCGTTGGCGGCGAACAGCCCCGGCGCCACGGCCATGGCGGCGACCAGCACCACCAGCAGCAGGCTGATCCAGAAGACCGGGTTGCGGCGCAGGTCCCGCCAGGCGTCCCCGGCCAGGCTGCGGGCCCGGTCCGGCCGCCCGGCCCGGCCGGGCGTGCCCGGTTCGCCGGAGACACCGCGCCGCGCGGCCTGGTTCTCGGTCGCCGCGACCGTCTCGAAGTCACTCACGGCCGCACCTCGCTGTGCTCACTCATAGCGGATCCTCGGGTCGAGGACGGCGTAGAGCACGTCCACCACCAGGTTGGACAGCAGGTAGACCACGACGAGCACGCTGACGATGCCGACCACCAGCGGGCCGTCCTCGGTGCGGATGCCGCGGAACAGGTTGAAGCCGACGCCGGGAACGTTGAAGACGCCCTCGGTGATGATCGCGCCGCCCATCAGGTTGCCCAGCTCGACGCCGAGGAAGGTGATCACCGGGATGAGCGAGTTGCGCAGCACGTGCACGCCGACGATGCGGCGTCGCCGCAGCCCTTTGGACCGGGCGGTGCGGACGTAGTCGGCGCGCAGGTTCTCGGTCACCGAGGTACGGGTCAGCCGCAGCGCGGTGGCCAGGGAGAGCGAGCCGAGCACGATGCCCGGCAGCAGCAGCGCGTAGAAGGAGGGTTGCGCTCCGGCGGTGGGCGGGAAGACCGGCCAGCGTACGCCGAGGAAGTACTGGGCCAGCGGGGCCAGCACGATGGTGGGGATGCCGAGCACCAGCAGCGTGAGCACGAGTGTGGCGTGGTCGAACACGCCGGAGCGGCGGATCGCCGCGATCACGCCGGCGGTGACCCCGAAGATCACCGTCACGGCCATCGCGATCACGGCGAGCTTCACGGTGACCGGCCACGCGGCGGCGAGGATGTCGCTGATCTGCCGCCCGGTGAGCGACTGCCCGAGGTCACCCTGGACCAGGCCGCGCAGGTAGTCGAAGTAGCGGTAGAAGAAGCCGCCGACACCTGTCGCGTCCAGGTGGTACTTCTCGGTCAGGTAGGCCCGCTGCGCCGCGGTCACCGGCCGCTCCCCGGCGAGGGCCTGGATCGGGTCGCCCTGCCCGGCGAACATCAGCGCGTAGACGATCAGTGTGGTCCCGAAGAACGCGAGGACCATCTGGAGCAGTCGCCGCAGGATGAAGCGGAGCATGCTGGCAAGTCTGCCGAAACCAGGCGAAATGCGGGCCAATGCCAGGGCCGGGCCACCCGGTGGGGGTGGCCCGGCCCGTCAGCGGGGTGTCAGGCGCGTTCGATCTTCACCAGGTCCACCCGGTCGAAGAGGTCCACGTGGACGTTCTTGACCTTGGTCGAGTGGCCGAAGTTGTTCTGCCCGTACCGCAGCGGGATCACCGGCATGTCCTGCGCGAGCAGGTCCTCCGCCGCCTGGTACTTCTCGATCGCCTCGTCCTCGGTGGCCGCGCGGGCGCCCTCGGCGAGCAGCTTGTCGAACTCCGGGTTGCTGTAGCCGTAGTAGTTCGACGAGCCGGTGCTGCTGTACAGCGGGCCGAGGTAGTTCTCCATGGACGGGTAGTCCATGACCCAGCCCATCCGGAACAGGCCGACCGGCTGCTTCTGCTTGACCTTGGTCAGCAGGTCCGCGAACTTCGGCTCCGCGGTGCCCACGCACTCCACGCCCAGGTTGGCCTTGAGCTGGTTGCAGGTCGCGTCGACCCAGTCCTTGTGGCCGCCGTCGCCGTTGTAGGACAGCTCGATCTTCTTCGGGCCGCCCGCGGCCTCGTACGCGGCCTTGGCCTTGACCGGGTCGAACGCGCCGGCGGTGCCGATGGTGTTCTCCCGGTAACCCGCGACCACCGGCGAGACGAACGAGCGGGCCGGCTGCTGCGAGTCCTTGAAGATCGACTTGGTGATCTCGTCCCGGTCGATCGCCATCGAGATCGCCTTGCGCACCTCGGGCTTGCTGAACTCCTCCTGGAACGTCGGGAAGGCCAGCACCTGCAGCGACGAGGCCGGGCTCTGGAGGAAGCGGTCGCCCAGGTCGGTCGCGGCGGTGGACAGGTTCTCGGTCGGGATCGTCTTGATCACGTCGAGGTTGTCCGACAGCACGTCCGCGTACGCGGCGGTCGGCTGCTGGTAGATGCGGAACTCGACGCCGCCGACCTTGGGCTGCTGGCCCGGGAACGCGTCGTAGCGCTCCACCTCGACCTTGGCGTCGTGCTGCCAGGTGCCCTTCATCTTGAACGGGCCCTGGCCGATCGGCGCCTGCTCGTAGCCCTCGGCCAGCACGCCCGGCGCGGAGAAGGCCGCCTCGGGCAGCGGGTAGAAGGCGGTGTAGCCGAGCATGGACTTGAAGTCCACGTACGGCTCGCTGAGCGTCACGGTGAAGGTCAGGTCGTCGACCTTCTTCAGGCCGCTGAGCGTCTTGGCCTTCGGGCTCTCGCCCTGGAGGTCGTCGTAGCCGGCCACCTTCTCGAAGAAGTAGCTGGAGTTCTGGCCGTTCGGCGCGTACGCGCCGTAGTTCCAGGCGTCGATGTAGTTGTCGGCGGTGACCTGCTCGCCGTTGTGGAACGTGTAGCCGGGCTTCAGCTTGATCGTCCAGACCTTGTTGTCCGACGTCGTCACCGAATCGGCCGCCACCTCGTGCGGCTTGTTCGCGTCGTCGTAGTCGATGAGCGGGCTGAACAGGGCCGACAGGACCTGGGAGCCGCTCGTCTCGTTTGTGTTTGTGGGCACCAGGTGCTGCGGCTCGGCGATCTCGATCCGCACGGCCGCGTCGGAGTCGCCGGTGCCGCCGCCGCTGCCGCCCGAGCCGCAGGCCGTCAGGCCGAGCGTCACCGCGAGCGGGAGCGCGGCCCAGGCCGCGAGCCTACGAACACGCATGGGGGTCTCCTCATCTCCTCACGCTGCGCGGTCGTCCCGACGCTGGGTGACTCTGCGCAACGAGTGGTAACCGTAGGTCGCGGGTCGGCCCCTCGACAACTGATGCGTGGTCAATTGATGACTGATCGTGTTCGCCGAACCTTGCCGTCGTTGCTCCCGCCTGCTAGTAGTGGTGCTGAACTGGCCTTTTGTTCGTCATCGGTGGCCCGGTCGAGGTGACGTCGGATGGCTCTGGGGTGTCGGCTCCGAACGTCCGGTGTGTGCCCGCCCGGCTCCGGCTCGCCCTGCGCGTCCGGTGGTTGGTAACTCTCCGTGACTTCTGCCACGTTGTTGAGCGTGATCGTCGGCCGTCGTCGTCCGGCCTCGGCTGTGGACGTGAGACGATCACGACGTGACGGCGACGATCCTGGACGGCAAGGCCACCGCGGCGGAGATCAAGGACGAGCTACGAGCCCGGGTCAAGGCGCTCGCGGAACGCGGCATCACCCCCGGTCTCGGCACGGTGCTGGTCGGGGAGGACCCCGGTTCCCAGGCGTACGTCAACGGCAAGCACCGCGACTGCGCCGAGGTCGGCATCGCCTCGCTGCGGGTCGCGCTGCCGGCCGACGCCACCCAGGAGCAGCTCGACGCGGCGCTCGCCGAGCTGAACGCCGACCCGGCCTGCCACGGCTACATCGTCCAGCTCCCGCTCCCCGGGCACCTCGACACCCAGCGTGCCCTGGAGTCGATCGACCCGGACAAGGACGCCGACGGGCTGCACCCGGTCAACCTGGGCCGGCTCGTCCTCGGGTACGACGCGCCGCTGCCCTGCACCCCACGCGGCATCGTCGAGCTGCTGCGCCGGCACGACGTGCCGCTGCGCGGCGCGAACGTGGCGGTCGTCGGCCGGGGCAACACCGTCGGCCGCCCGCTGGGCCTGCTGCTGACCCGGCGCAGCGAGAACGCCACAGTGACGCTCTGCCACACCGGCACGCTCGACCTCGCCGCGCACACCCGCGCCGCCGACGTCGTCATCGTCGCCGCCGGCGTGCCGGGCCTGCTCACCGCCGACATGGTCAACCCGGGCGCGACCGTGGTCGATGTCGGCATCACCCGTGTGATCGGCGACGACGGCAAGGGCCGCTACACCGGCGACGTCGACCCGGAGGTGACCGAGGTCGCCGGCAAGGTGGTGCCGATGCCCGGCGGCGTCGGCCCGATGACCCGCGCGATGCTCCTGACCAACGTGGTCGAACGGGCCGAGCGGGTCGGCTGACACCCAGCCAGGTCATAACCGTCCGCCCCTGGCCCGATCGGTGCCAGGATGGCTGATACGGTCCGGAAAACCGACTGGTATCAGGGAGTGGGACGACCATGGGTAAGAAGGTCACTGTCGTCGGCGCCGGATTCTACGGCTCGACCACCGCGCAGCGCCTGGCCGAGTACGACGTCTTCGACACCGTCGTGATCACCGACATCGTGGAGGGCAAGCCGGCGGGTCTCGCGCTCGACCTCAACCAGTCCCGCGCGGTCGAGGGCTTCGAGACCAAGGTCGTCGGTGTCACCACCGGCCCGAACGGCGAGGGCTACGACGCCATCGAGGGCTCGGACGTGGTCGTCATCACCGCCGGCCTGCCCCGCAAGCCGGGCATGAGCCGGATGGACCTGCTGGAGACCAACGCCAAGATCGTCCGTCAGGTCTCCGAGAACGTCGCCAAGTACGCCCCGAACGCCGTCGTCATCGTGGTGTCCAACCCGCTCGACGAGATGACCGCGCTGGCCCAGCTCGCCACCCAGTTCCCCAAGAACCGGGTGCTCGGCCAGGCCGGCATGCTGGACACCGCCCGCTTCACCAACTTCGTCGCCGAGGCGCTGAGCGTACCGGTGAAGTCGGTACGGACCCTGACGCTCGGCTCGCACGGCGACACCATGGTCCCGGTGCCGTCCAAGAGCACCGTGAACGGCAAGCCGCTGCGTGACGTCATGCCGGCCGAGCAGATCGAGGAGCTGGTCGTCAAGACCCGCAACGGTGGCGCCGAGGTCGTCGCGCTGCTCAAGACCGGTTCCGCGTACTACGCCCCGTCCGCCGCCGCGGCCCGGATGGCGAAGGCAGTGGCCGAGGACTCCGGCGACGTCATGCCGGTCTGCGCCTGGGTCGACGGCGAGTACGGCATCTCCGGCGTCTACCTGGGCGTCGAGGCCGAGATCGGCGCCGAGGGCGTGAAGCGGGTCGTCGAGACCGACCTGGACGCCGACGAGCTGGCCGCGCTGAAGGAGGCCGCCGAGGCGGTCCGTGCCAAGCAGGGCGACGTCGCCAGCATGTGACGTAGCAAACGCGTCGAAGGCCCGCCGGCTCCGCCGGCGGGCCTTCTGCCGTCCCGCCCGCGGTTCCCCCTGTCGATCATGAAGTTGGCGGTCGAGTTGATCTCCATTTCCGCCGTCAACTTCATGATCGACGGGACGGCGGGTATGGGGTGAAGGGTGCGGTCAGGTGGGGGGTGGCCAGGAGGGCGGGGGAGAGGGTCGCCAGCAGGTGCTGCCGGGAGTGGCGGGCCGTGGCCGGATCGACCTCGTGTGCGTAGGGGAGGGCCGGGTCTGCCAGCTGGATCGCGTGCACGAGCAGGTCGCCGGTGATCAGGAGACGGTCGTCGCCCGCCTCGATGAGCACCGACTGGTGGCCCGGCGTGTGCCCGGGCGTGTGCAGCAGCCGTACCCCAGGGGTGAGGGGCGTCTCGCCGTCGACCACCCGCAGCCGGCCGGCGGCGCGCAACGGCGTCAGCAGCCGGGCCGGCAGATCCGGGTGGAACAGCTCCAGCGCGTCCACCTCGGCGCGCTGGACCAGGTGGTCCGCGTTCGGGAACAGCGGGCCGGCCCAGCCCACATGATCGGTGTGCAGGTGGGTGAGGACCACGGTGCGGACGTCGGCCGGATCGATCCCGGCGGCGGCCAGCTCGGCGGGGAGCCGGCCCGGCACCGGCGCCCAGCTCGCGGCGAGGGAGTCGGCCGGGCCGATCCCGGCGTCGACAAGCGTGACCGGCCCGTCGTCGGCCCGCAGGGCGAACGCGCGGAACCGCAGCCACCACCGGCCGTCGTCGGTGACCGCGCCCGGGTCGAGCCGGTCGGCCGCCGCCCAGTGCGTCTCGGTGGCGTCGGGAAAGGCCTCGCCGCGGGGCTGGAAGAAGGGCCCCTCGCCGTCACTGAGCGCGGTGACCGTGATAGACCCGATGGTGCGGCTGTGCGGCATCGGACGATGATGCCAGCGGGTCGCGGCGCGACGCAGCCCGCTTTTCCGGCGGTCCACCCGGGCCGCCTGGGGACTGCCGGCCAGTTTCCAGTACGCTCGTACTGCTTGAGCACGTGTCCCCCGAGAGGAGCGCCGGCCGATGGCGAAGATCAAGGTAAACAACCCGGTCGTGGAGATCGACGGCGACGAGATGACCCGGATCATCTGGAAGCAGATCCGGGAGCAGCTGATCCTGCCCTACCTCGACGTCGACCTGCACTACTACGACCTGTCGATCCAGCACCGTGACGCCACCGACGACCAGGTCACGGTCGACGCCGCCAACGCCATCAAGGAGCACGGCGTCGGCGTCAAGTGCGCCACCATCACCCCGGACGAGGCCCGGGTGGAGGAGTTCGGCCTGAAGAAGATGTGGCGGTCGCCGAACGGCACCATCCGCAACATCCTCGGCGGCGTGGTCTTCCGCGAGCCGATCATCATGTCGAACGTGCCGCGGCTCGTCCCGGGCTGGACCAAGCCGATCATCATCGGCCGGCACGCGCACGGTGACCAGTACAAGGCCACCGACTTCGTCGTCCCCGGCCCGGGCACGGTGACCATCACCTACACCCCGGCCGACGGCGGCACCCCGATGGAGATGGAGGTCGCCAACTTCCCCGGCGGCGGCATCGCCATGGGCATGTACAACTACGACGAGTCGATCCGGGACTTCGCCCGCGCCTCGTTCCGGTACGGCCTGGACCGCGGCTACCCGGTCTACATGTCGACCAAGAACACCATCCTCAAGGCGTACGACGGCCGGTTCAAGGACATCTTCGCCGAGGTGTTCGAGAACGAGTTCAAGGCCGAGTTCGAGGCCGCCGGCCTCACCTACGAGCACCGGCTGATCGACGACATGGTCGCCGCCGCGCTCAAGTGGGAGGGCGGATACGTCTGGGCGTGCAAGAACTACGACGGTGACGTGCAGTCCGACACCGTCGCGCAGGGCTTCGGCTCGCTGGGCCTGATGACCTCGGTGCTGCTCTCCCCGGACGGCCGTACCGTCGAGGCCGAGGCCGCCCACGGCACTGTCACCCGGCACTACCGGCAGTACCAGAAGGGCGAAAAGACCTCGACCAACCCGATCGCCTCGATCTACGCCTGGACCCGGGGCCTGGCCCACCGGGGCAAGCTGGACGGCACCCCGGCGGTCACCGAGTTCGCCGACACGCTGGAGAAGGTCATCGTGGACACCGTCGAGGGCGGCCAGATGACCAAGGACCTCGCGCTGCTCATCTCGCGGGACGCCCCGTGGCTGACCACCGACGAGTTCATGAACGCGCTCGACGAGAACCTGGCGCGCAAGCTCGCCGCCTGACGTGCAAGGAAGGGCCCCTTCTTAACGCCTCGCGTTGTAGAAGGGGCCCTTTTTAACACCTCAGGCCCGCCGGGACGGCGTGACCTCGTTCGGTACGCCCTCGTTGACAGGGTGGACGAGATGCCAGTCGCGTCCATGAAGGTGGGCCGTGGCCGCGCGCCGGCCGGCCGACCTTCGAGGCTGCTGAGCGCAGCCAGCCGTCCCTTCCCTGCGGGGGGTCCTGTCCCGGGCCCCCCGCGCCCCATGCTCCGGCCTGCGGCTGTTAAGAAGGGGCCCTTCCTCTACCGCAGGCGTTAATAAGAACTCCTAACGTTGGAGTTGGCGCCAGCAGATGAGGGCGCAGGCGAGGCTGAGGAAGGCTTCGTGGATGTCGTCGCGGATTTCCCAGCGGA